>CAYOVG010000005.1:0-56909 GCA_964407285.1 uncultured Syntrophobacteraceae bacterium | reverse complement strand
CATTACTGGTAAAGGCAAGGGGGTATCCACATTTTTTACCATCCCCCCGGTGAACAGTTACTGTCGGTTCAGTGTATAGGGAATTAGGTTACCTCTGAAAAAGATAATAAGGGTATGCGAAAATATAGGATAGTTAAATCGCAATTAGACAAAATCATTATAGCGTCCGTTAATGCTGCCGAAAAGGATGGCATTGAGGTTTGTGGCCTCTTAGTGGACAATGGCTACTTCATCGAACTGATTCAAACTAAGAACAAAATAAAGAAAGGCGGCGGCTACAAGTTCTATCGTAGTGAGATACGATCTATCCAAATTGCAGTAGAGAGGCTTGGACATGAAGTAGTAGGTACGTTCCATTCTCATCCTTTATATATTGCATCACCTAGTCATACTGATATAGTAAATGCTGTCGACGATTCTATTATGCTTATAATAGATGTCTTGGATAAGAAGATAGGATTATGGCATATTAAAGACCTAGAAAAGAGAGAACTTGAGTTAATATTAATCGAATGAGCCATGTAGGGTGTGAGCACAGCTTCATCGTGCCCACATCCTAATGTGGGACCGCAGCCGGATGCGAACAAAAGGCGACATGCGCCAGGTGGAGCCGGCCATGGGTTGACGGTTGTTTTTGGAGCCGCGGCCAGGGAAGTTCTCCCTGACGCGGCTTTTTTTCTTATCCATGAGATGGGAGTCGAGCCCGGGGGAGGATGGGATGCGGTGACCGGCTTTTATGATTGTTTCATCCCGGCGGCGCTTATCGGGCAGCCAGGGCCTGGATTTACTTTTTCGTGAGAAAGGCGTCCAGGAGTTTCTTGACCACCATCCTGTCTTCCTCGGGCAAGGTTTCCACCTCCTGGAACATGCGCACCAGTTCCCGGTCATCAAGCCTTGCTCTGGCGGCATCCTCGAGGGAGCCCTCCATGAGGTAGTCGCCGGAGACGCCGAGGGTATCGGCAATACGCTTGAGAGTATCGGCCGATGGAAGGGGATACTCGTGAAAAAGAAGTAGGCTCAATATGTGTTTTGGGTTATTAAGCGAGCAAGAGTGCGAGCAATGCCCCAAGGACGGCTTTGCCTCGTCTTCTCACGTTGTGAACGTATTCGAAGAATCCAAGGTGAAAAGAATGTGCGGGAACATAAGCTCACAGGAGCCGGGAACTCAACCGGCCGGAATCCGGAGCGAGGCGGCGACCGGCCCGCGCCTGTCCGTTTTCCCCATTTCCCCGGCCTTGCCGGTCCGGGCGCAAGAAGAAGGATTGAGGATCGAGTAGTGTCGGCAGAGAAGCGGCGTTTCGTTGTACTCATGGTTGCCGGCGAGAATGACGGTACGCTCGTCGGGCAAACGTTCGCCGAGGAAGCGCATCGATGCGATTTCGAAATCGATCTGCGCAGTCCTCGTGATGGCGCGGAGCTTCTTGCATACCTGGACCAATGCAAAAGCGGGGAAGGCGCCGAGGGCCCTCCACCCCCTGCTCCCGATTTCATTCTGCTCGACCTGAACATGCCGGCGGCGGGCGGAAGAGAGATTCTTAAGAAGGCCATGTCCCATCCCCTATGCCGGCGCACTCCAATTATCGCCTTTTCCAAATCCGCCGACCGGGATGGTGTTGATGATGCCGATGATGTAATCGAATGCTACCGTTGCGGGGGAAGTTCATTCCGTCGAAAACCCCGTAATCCCGACAATCTTGGGGAAATGGCGCGCATCATCGTCGAACGCCGGCTTTGCAGCGCCCATCTGCCCGACAGCCCGCCCTTCAGTTGCATGGGCTATGGTTAAACCGCCGGCTTCCAGTGCTGCCTCCATTCCCGGGTGTTCACTCGCCGATTGCTTTTTCCGGCCGGCGGTTGCGGGACTGGGTCCCAAGGCGTTATCGCTCACCGACCTCACCCAACCGGTGATCGACTGGGTTGCGCCGGCAAAGGGGTTCGGAGTGCCGGCTTTCCGCGCGCGCACGGACAGCGAATTTGCCGACATGCTTACACGGACATTCGCCGAGCCCGGTCCCGGCCTCATCGAGGCAGTGCTCCCTTGATCCCTGGGAGAACAACGTTTTGTACTGTGAGCGGTTGAAATCCGGACTCCTTTGTACGAGCGGTTCTCAGCCGCGATCAGGCTGTCGAACCACAGCAGGTCGCAGCCGCCGGCCGTAACCGCGGAAAAGAAGCATGGGTTCTAGATGGAACCGCGGAGGCTGTATGAACCCTTCCTGTTCGCCCTCTCCAGCCATAAGGAAGATGCCCCGGAGTTGAAAAAATGGGGCCCAATGACCAATCACTTGCATTTTTTGATGGAGAATCGTATGCTTCGGGCGTCTCGTGATTGTTCCCAAGATTATCGGCGGTATCCAACTGAAAATGCGGCTTGGATACATGGCATGCAAATTGGCGCGTTGTTATAGAAGACAGACGCCCTTTTGCGCGGTAAGCATTCCGGTACTCTCGGGGATGATCGGGGATAACCAGGGACAATGTGGTTCGGAGAAAATTATCGGATTTGGAGGCGCCCAATGCACGACTACTTCAGGCTCGGGAGATTGGTCTCTCTTCTGCCGGCCCTTTTCATCACAGCCGCCATGTTTGGCTGTGCAACCACTCAAAACACCGCCCCCACGGATCTGCCCACCCAGGCGGCGGCTAAGGCGGAAAGGGTGGTGACGCCCGGACTGCCCGGACAAACCCGGCGCCCGGTGAATCAAGATCCCGGCATGGTCACCTGTTATCGTCCACCCGACAGGATCGATTTATGCGGGGAACCCGTCCCCCTGGAAGACCAGGACGTCCTGGAGCGATTCGACAGGGAGTTCTCTCTCGTCGTGTACAACCATGCGCAGGTCTACTGGTGGTTGAAACGCAAGGAGCGCTATTTTCCGCAGATTGAGGAACGTCTCCGGCGCCTCAATCTGCCCGAAGACCTGAAGTATGTCGCCCTCGTGGAAATCGAGCCGCCGTTGAACCCCAGGGAGAAGAGGAAATCGGCTGACACGCGCTATGACTTCCGGCTCTCCCCCGATGGCGCGTTCCAGTATTTGGGAGATCTTTACCGCAATTTCAGAAGTTGGCCTCTTGCCATTGCGGCTTACACCTGCGGTGTGAATCGCATTGTGGATGAATCCAGTGCGCGGGGCGAGAGGAATTTCTACCATATGGCGCTGCCGCAGGAGACCGAGCGCTACGTTTTCAGGATACTGGCGATCAAGGCGGTCTTGAGCAACCCGACGCAATACGGGTATCAGCTGCCCGGAATCGCCGGATACCGCTAGTGCAGGGCGTCGAAAGCTCACGCTCCCCCTCGGACGGGATCAACAGGATTGACAGGCCGGCTTTGTATCCGGACGATCTTCAATCCTGTTGATCCTGATCATCCCGTCAATCCTGTCCAAGAGCCGGTAATCATGCTGCCCATGATAATATAGAGTATCATCAAATGGATGCGCCTTATGATCGGAATTTTCCCACGAGAGGCTATCTGATTTGATTCCATGAAGAGCCGGGGGCATTGCTCATGATCGATATGGTCACCGCCTTACTGTTTCTCGGGTTCGCCAACATCATTTTTGCGCTGATGTTGTGGCTCACAACAAAGCAGCTTGCCTCGGAACGCACCATATCCCTATTGACCTGGGCCAAGTTGGCGCTGGGGATGGCCTTCATGTTGTTGGCCGGCAGAGGTTCAATCCCTGATATCCTTTCGAAAAATCTTGGAAATACCTTACTGATCACCGGATGTGCCCTGGAGTGCATAGGCGCTTGGATATTCACGGGCAGGTCCCGGTGGAAGACCGTCTTGCCGCCCGTCCTGTTGATTTCCCTACTCGCCATGAACGGCGGCATTATGGCCGGTTTCTCCGGAGGGGAATTGGTGGCGGTCGCATCCTTCGCCGTCGCCGTCCTCATGATCCTGTGTTCGATGGCTTTCTTACCGGGCGACAGCAGTAAGTCATATCTGACCTTGACTATCGGTGTGACGGATGCGGTCGCCGGGTTGATCAATATCATCCGTGGGGCAATTGCTTTGTCTCTGCCCGAATTCAGTCTGCTTCTGCCGAATCCGGTGCAGTATTGGGCTGTGGGGTCGTTTTTCATTTTCGTTTTCACCAACGGCTTCGGTCTCCTTCTGCTCATCAAGGAAGAGAGCGACAAGCAGTTGAGGGAGAGTGAGGACCGCTATCGCGACCTGGTGGAGAACAGCCGGGACCTCATCTGCACTCACGACCTGCATGGAAACATACTCTCCGTAAATCCGCAACCGGCGCAGTTGCTGGGCTACACCCGGGCCGAGCTTCTGGCGATGAATATCCGCGATATCCTCGTGCCGGAAATGTGTCATGAATTTCCGAAATACCTCGACGAAATCAGAAGCAAACATGCCGCGCACGGCCTGATGTTCATCAAAACGAAAGAGGGCGAGAAGCGCATTTGGGAATACAGCAATACGCTTCGGAGCGAGGGGGTGAGCGAGCCCATCGTGCGCGGCATGGCTCACGATGTTACCGAACGCAGGAGGGCGGAGGATGCGCTGCGGAGAAGCGAGGAAAAATATCGATTGCTGGCGGAGCAATCCCTGCAGGGAATTGCGATTCTAAAGGGCATGCCGCCGGTCTTTGTCTACGTCAATCCCAAATGGACGGAGATATTCGGCTATACGGCGGATGAAGTGTTTTCCCTGGGTCCCGATGCGATGTGGGACCTGGTGCATCCGGATGACAGATCCATGGTGAGGCGGCGCAATCGCGACCGATTGTCGGGGAAGCAAGTTGTTCCAAGGTACGAGTTCCGCATCGTCCGGAAGGACAAAACCGTGCGCTGGGTGGAAGTGTTCGCCGGCCTCATCGAGTCGGGGCCGGAACCTGTAAGTCAGGCTGTCTATGTGGATGTTACCGATCGCAAACTGAATGAGGAGATGCTGCGGCAGTTGAACGAATCCCTGGAGCGTCGGGTCGAGGAGCGTACGGCCGAACTCAACAAAACCAACGCGGCTCTCATGGAATCGGAAAAGCAACTTCGCATTCTCTCTTCCCGGCTTCTGGAGGCCCAGGAGGAAGAGCGAAAGCGGATAGCCCACGAGCTTCACGACAGCATAGGCGGAACTCTCAGCGCCATCAAGTTCGGCCTGGAGAACGTCCTCGGCAAGATGCATGAGGGGGAAGCCGCGGCCGAGGCCCTTCAGACACTTGTCGCCACGACCCAGCATGCCATGGAAGAGGCCAGGCGGATCTACATGGACCTCAGGCCTTCCATTCTCGACGATTTGGGGCTGTTGGCCGCCATCGGCTGGTTTACCCGTCATTTTGGGACCATCTATCCGGCTATTCATATTGAGAAGAGCATACTGATCCGAGAGGAGGATATCCCGAAGGACCTGAAGATCATTATCTTCAGGGTGATCCAGGAGGCCTTGCACAATGTGGCTAAGCACAGCGAGGCAAACAGGATCGATCTGTCCCTGGTCCGATCGGGCAGTTCCATGGAACTGGCGATTGCCGATAACGGAATCGGTTTCAGGATGGAAGATTTCAAAGACGGATCAAGCACTGCCGGCCTGGGGCTTTCCAGCATGCAGGAACGGGTGGAGTCTTCAAGCGGTTTTTTCAGTATTCAATCCGTCAAGGGAGAGGGAACTCGTATCAGGGCATCATGGAAACAGGTCGAATAGTCGGTGGCGCGCCGCCGGCATTGCTCCGGTTGTGGTGATTATTACCTTATAACTGGGGCATCTTGGCGAGTCTTTGCCGAAAGTCCGCCTTCGTACAGGAGAAACGAACAGGGGCGCGGTGGCTGCTGGTCTCGGACAGTCGCCGCAGACAGTCCGGAGACTCCCTTTCCCCGCTTTTCATCACATGCATGAAGCTACCGCGTGGAACCCCCCGATAGTGCTTTAGGGAAGATCATTGGTTTTCCTCTGGAATTGCGTGGCGCCATGACAAACCATTTCGGGAAAGTCCCGAATGACCAAAGAAAAAAAGATCTTTATCAGCGAGCCCTCCTTCTGGCCCGGATAACTGTATTCTATAATATTGTGGAGGGCTGTGTTTCCGTCTTTTTCGGCCTGAAAGATGAGACCATCTCGCTTTTCGGCTTCGGAATCGATTCTTTTGTCGAGGTTGTTTCCGGAGTGGGCATCTGGCGCATGCTGAGGAGACTCAGGCGACATCACTTTGTGGAGTCGGATATCTTCGAACGTCGAGCTCTCATGATTACTGGAACGGCTTTCCTCATCCTGGCGTTCGGATTGACAGTTACAGCGATTATGAGCTTTTATTTGGGACACAAGCCTGATACCACTTTCTGGGGAATAGTCGTATCGTCTCTTTCCATCTTGACCATGTGGGCGCTCGCTTACTACAAGATGAAAGTGGGTCGGGAATTAAGATCTGAAGCCATTGTGGCTGATGCCCATTGCACCCGAGCTTGTCTCTACCTCTCCATTAGCCTTCTCGGAGCAAGTGTGGGCTATGAGCTTACCGGGATTGGAGGAATCGACGCCGCCGGAGCAGTCTTAATCGCATGGTGGTCAATAAAAGAAGGGCGTGAATCCATTGAGAGGGCCAGGGCCCTTGGAGCCTCGCGCTCCTGATGAGGCAAGGAAGCTTCACGCTTCCGATCACAGCTCGACCGCATCTCTTGCGAGGCTCAGTCATTCGCCGTTTCTCTCCCATAGGTCGCTAGAACGGACGCAAACGCCGAAAATTCACAACATATTGAAATAATACTGTCAAACTGCACGGAAGTTTCTTTGTCGGCAAGCGGTGTCCAGATAAGGAGGAGGGGAAGTTTCTCGTTGAGTGAGGAGCTTCTCATGGGCCGGGATGAATTCGATGAGTCGTAACACGGGAGTGCGATGTTGACGTGCTTTTGTCGGCACGCTGAAGCGTTCGGGGAAATCCCGATCGCGGCGAGATCCGGGAAGCGAGGCCGCCGACGTGACCGCCGGGTTGCCGGATTGTTCGCCCGTTACTAGTTTTAATAAATACCATTTCGATCAGCCGCGCGGTGGAGCGGCGTGGACCGTGAACCCATCGTGCATGGCGGCTGTTGTCTCATGATTCGTGCTGACGTCCAATCCCGGCGGGCGGCCCAAAGGCGCCGGCATGGGCCGGGCACTCATTTTTCCCGTGGGAGACAACGCAATGAAGGGAGAATGGACCCTCAAGCAGATTGACGCCGACATCTTGCGGCGAGACATCAAAAGAAGCATGGCCCTCGGACAGGGGCTCATCGTGCTTGGCCTGGTCGCCGCGGCGGCGCCGTTTCCGGCTTTTATCGGCATCGGGAATACATTGGGAGGGTTGCTCGCGGTCGCGGGCGCCATCCATTTCATGCATGCATTCCAGTCTCGGAAAACAGTGCGAACCCTCGTAGAATTCGCCATCGCGCTTCTCTGCATGGCAGCCGGGGCGAGGCTCCTGGCGCATCCCCTTGGAGAAAAGATCGCGCTGCCTTTTTTTTTCTCGACCTTCCTCCTGGTCGAAGGGGGCTTCAAGCTCGTCCTGGGACTTCAGTTGCGGCCATTCTCGAATTGGATGTGGCATATCCTGTCGGGGGAGGTCGCGGTGATTCTCGGCCTTTCAATCTGGGCCGTGCTGCCAGTGGTGGGGCTGCGGGCTGTTGTTCTCATGGCGGGGGCCGATTTCGTCTTCGGGGGGGCATCCATGCTGATGACGACCATATGGATGCGCGACGCGCTGGAGGCCGGGCGGCCCTTTTGCGTCCAGACCACATGCTTTCATTACTGAGATTTCCAGCTTCTTTCGTGCACGCCTGCCTGAAAGGTTGTCTAAAGGGTTGTCTTTGCTCGCCCGGACTCCGTTTGGAGCGGCGGCGCGGCGTACATCCGGATTGTCCCATGGCTTCACGTTTCCGGCAGCAGTAACTGGTTTCGGCAGCAATGCAGACTCGCGAACTCGCGAGTCTGCAAGGAATAGAGACGGCGCCGGCTTGCCTGATGCGACCTGCCGATAATTGCGAAAACGCCCCTCCCCGCTTCTTGCCTCTTCACCGGAAGCCAGGTTAGCCGATGATGGCGAAAAAGATCACGAGTCGAACCGACCACGACTTTTTCGCTTGTGGATTGACCGCCCCTCCGCTAAAAAGGGGGAAAATCCAGCTTGCGCCGAGGCAACTCCGGAGTAAGAAAATCCAATGAGGAGGAAGCCGGAATGGATACACCCATACATCCGAGTCTCAAATCCAAATGGGTCCTGCTGCGCGTTCTCACATTCGCGGGAATGATCGCTCTGGTGGCCGCGCCGGCAGGCGTGGCGCTTCTCGCCTGGCCGACCGTGCGCACGGGTGATCCGAACATGTCGGGATACCTTATTGCCGGAGTTTCATCACTGGCTGTCGTCATGCTCTGTTGGCTGCTGAAGGCGTTACGAAGCTGGTTTGAATCCGAAAAGGAACGTATCCTCCGCGCCTCCCGGCTTCTTGATCTGGGCTCTCCTAAATCATGTCTCATCTCATTTCCGACCGCCACGGCAAACAAGAGGGGGGTGGCGCAGCTTGCACGGCTTCGCGAGACCGGACCGTCCGCCTCGAAGGGATCGCTGTGGCTGGCTTTCGGCTCACTGACCACGACCACCCCGAAGGCTGATGAGGAGGTGCTCGTCTACCTCGATGCCGACCCCATCGAGCCCCTGGTTGTCGTGAAGTCCGAGAAGACGCTTGTGATCGGATTTCCCGTCACGCCGGAAAGCTTGCCGGAAATGATGATGCGGAAGAAGCGACTGATGACCGGCGTCGTTGCGGTCACATCGCTCCTCATGATGGCCGGCATGACGGGGGTGACTTTCATGCAGAGAGAAGCGGTCGATAAAGAACTCCGACTTGCTCAAAGCAGCCTGGAATGGCCGATGGTAACGGGAAGAATCCAGGAATCCAGGGTGGAGGAAACGACGGTCACCAGGGGAAAGCGCGAAGTCAGGGCTTTTGAGGCCAAAGTTGCATACCGGTACAACGTCGGGGGACGGGAGTACGAGGGGCAGCGGTTGTACTTCAGTTATTTTCCGGAGGAAGACTCCGGGCCTGCAAGGCAGTTGGTCGATCGCTATCCTTCCGGAGCGCAGGTTCAGGTCCACTACCATCCCGATCAGCCCCACCTGTCCGTATTGGAGCCCGGACACACGGAACCTCTGGAAGAAGAAGCCCGGGCCCGTCAGCGGGTCTCATACGTGCTGATGGTTACGTTCCCGCTCGTATCCCTGCTGATGTGTGTTGTGCTGAACTTAACCGTGAACTCCTCCATCCGCAAAACCATGGAACTGATGACGGAATGAGGCCGAAGCATGAAGTATCCTTTCGACCTGCGCTCCTTTCTCTTTGGGCAAGGCACATTCAGCGAGTGCTCGGATGGAAACCGTGAGCCATGGCGCGGTCTAGATCCAGGCGCCGACCTCAACTCTTCCATGAAAGCGTTCATGCGGGGGGTGTTCGCTCCGGCGCTCCGATTCCCAGGTCCTCGAGGATCTTGTCCCGCACCTGTTGCCCGCAGAGCACCGCCATGGGCATCCCGCCTCCGGGATTGACGCTGCCGCCCACGAAGTACAGGTTGCGGTACTTGGGACTTCTCTTCGGTCCCTTCAGGCCGAAGTTCTTGAACCGGTCCGCCACCACTCCGTAGATGGCCCCCTTGTTCGAGTAGTACCGGTCCCGGATGTCCTCCGGCGTCAGGACATGTTCGCACACGATATGCCCGGTCAGGTCCACCAGTCCCATGCGTTCGAGCTTCATGAGAACGCGCTCCTTGAAAGCCTCGTAGTCCGAACGGCTGTAGGGCGCCTCATCCCTGATGTGCGGCGCGTGGGGCAGGACCTTGATGATCTCGCAGCCGGGCGGCGCCGTCGAGGGGTCGGTCCCGGTGGGGGCGACGACATAGACGGTGGGGTCGTCGGGCAGCCTCCGGTCGTGGAAGATGGACCGGAAATGTCGCCGGGCGTCCTTCGAGTGGAAGAAGTTGTGGTGCGCCAGTCGAGGGTAGCGGCGGTCCACCCCGAGATGCGCCACCAGGCCCGAACAGGCGGGTTCGAAACGCCTCCAGCGCCCGAGGAAGGAGGGCTCCTCATCGAGGAGCTTCTCATAGGCCGGGATGAATTCCATGTTGCAGACAATGACGTCGGCGGCGCTCCGGGCGCCGTCCCGCAGCACGACTCCCGTCACTCGCGGTCCCTCGCGGGTGATTTGCACGACCTCGCTCCGCAACTCGATGGCCACGCCCAACTCCTCCGCCAGTTTTCGCAGTCCCCTCGCCAGATTGTACATCCCCCCCGACACATACCACAGGCCGTGTCCGAATTGCGCGTAAGCGATCAGCCCCATCAGGGCCGGAGCGTCGTACGCCGACGATCCGACGTACTTGACGAAATAATCGAAGATGTCGATGAGTTTCGGATGCCTGACATACCGCCGGACGCTGTCGTCCAGGCTGCGAAAACGGTCGAATACGATCAGCCCCTTTTTGATGTCGCTCAACCCGGAGACCTCCGCGATGCTGTCGAACCCCTTGCCGAGATAGCTCTCTTCGGCAATCCGGAAGAACTTCCGGGCCTGCTCCAGGTACGCGTAAAACCCGTCGGACTCGTCCGGCGGGAGTTTCGAGAGTTCCCGCTCCATGCGGCTCATCTCGGGATAGAGGTCGATCACGGTCCCGTCTTCGAAAAAGTTGCGCCAGTGCAGGTCGAGCGACTCAATGGCGACGTAGTCCTCCATCTTCCTGCCTGCCCGCTCGAACAGCCGGGCGAACAGGTGTGGCAGCGTCAGAATGGACGGTCCCAGATCGAAGGTGAACCCCTCCATTTCCAGGACATCGAGCTTGCCGCCCACTTTGTCGTTCTTCTCGTGGACGGTCACGGAGAACCCTTCCGCGGCCAGCGAAACGGCCGCGGACAGTCCGCCCAGACCGGCGCCGATTACGATCACCCGCTGTGTACGAGTTCGAGCATCGTTCATCGCATGTTATCCTCTCAAACGGCCTCAGCCCGGTTCGTCTTGATACACCTTGCGCCGATTCAACGGGGGCGGCTCCCTGAAAGTCACGCCGTGCCTCTCGCAGATCAGATTGGACGAAATCCTCGCCGACTCCAGGATCGTGGGAAGGCCGCTGCCCGGATGGGTCCCTCCCCCCACGAGGTAGCAATGGTCCAGTTCTTCGAACCGGTTGTGCGGTCTCAGGTACAGCAACTGGTTCAGCTTGTGCGAAAGGTTGAAAGTCGCCCCCTTGAAGATGTTGCTGTGCTCCTCCCAGTCACGCGGAGTCGTCGTCATCTCCACTTCGATATGGTCTCTCAGACCGTCCAGGCCGAGCCTGTCGGAAACGGCGTCGAGGACCATTTCCTTGTATTCTTCTTTGATGCCTTCCCAGTCGATACCGCTGTCGTTGTTCGGCACGGGTGCGAGCACGTACAGGGTGGACTTTCCCTCGGGAGCGAGCGTGGGGTCGCTCACGCAGGCATTTTGCACGTAGATCGAGAAATCCCGCGACAACCGCTTGGAATAGAAGACCTCCTCCACGTTCCTCCTGTAATCGCGGGCGACAACTATATTGTGGTGGTTGAAGTCGTACTTCCTGTCCAACCCCAGGTAGAGCATGAATGTGGAGCAGGAAAAATCCTTCTTCCTCAAGTTTTCGGCGCGGTATTTCTTCAAAACCCCCGGCGGCGCCAACCGCGTCATGCTGTAGGCGAAATCGGCATTGACCACCACTTCATCGGCGAAAACCCGCTCACCGCCCGCCAGCCGCACTCCCCGCACGCTCCTGCCCTTCAGCAGCAGGGACTCCACGGGCGTTTCCACGGCGATCCCGCCCCCCTCCTCGCGAACGACACGGGCCATCGCATCGGATATGCGATTGAGCCCGCCGATAACATGATGGATGCCGTATTCGTGCTCGATGAACGGCAGCATGGTGAAAAGGGCCGGGCAGGTCCAGGGCGACATGCCGAGGTATTTGGATTGAAATGAAAAGCAAAGGCGCAGCTTCTCTTCCTTGAAATAGCGCCCCAGGTTGCTGAAAATACAGTGATTCAGCGAAAGGTAAGGGAGCGCTCGAAGGAGAATGGGCGAAAAGAGGGTGTCGAACGTCGAGTAGTGCCTCTGAATGCAGGGGTAGAGCATTTCGAACCGCTTGCCTTCCCGCTCCAGAAACGCGCTGAGTCCCCGGTCCCCTTCCGCGAAGTGCTCCCTCATCTGCTCCCGCATCCTGTCGTGGTCCGAAAAGACCTGCACTTCCCTGTCATCGAAGGCCAGCCGGTACATGGGATCGAGCCTGACGAACCGGAGGTAATCCCGCGCCTTTCTCCCGGCTTCTTCGAACATCTCCTCGAGGATGAACTTCATCATGAGGAACGTCGGCCCCTTGTCGAAAGTGAAGCCGTTGGAACGGATAGGAGCGTTACGGCCGCCCACTTCGCCCTCCTTCTCGAATACGGTGACTCGAAACCCCCGATGCGCGAGGATCATCGCAGCCGCCAGCCCGCCCGGTCCGGCGCCGATGACGACGATATGCTTTCTATTCGACTTGTTCGACATCGTTGACTCTTTCGATTCCATTCTCGCCCGCCGGAGCCGCGCCCGCGGACCGCCCCGGACGGCTTCCCTCCCTTCCGCGGGCGCGGCTCTCATCCTTTTCGCGCTTCCGCCTACTCTTTCCGCGGCAACTCATCCAAAGCTCGATAGATACGCTCGAGACCCGCCGCATCGGCCGCTCCGGTTTCGACCAGGACAATTCGCCCCCGCCTGTCCACCAGGAAAATGTTTGCTTCGCCGCCGCCGTACCCGTAGCTTCTCGACACTTCCCCGCTCCAATCCAGCATGACCGGGTAGTCGAGCCTGCCGCGAAACATCCTGCGAACGATGCCGCGCAGCCAGGAGGGAACGGCGGATACATCCGCAACTCCGAAGATATCGATGCGCTTCCCATAACGCTGATATAACGGCCGAATCCACCCCTCGATCTGTTCGGACCCCTGCCGGTCGCCGAAGGCGAGAATGCTCGCCTTGTCCCCGGGAAACCGCAGGGAATGAGTTCTGCCGTGCTGGTCTTCGAGCTGAAACGGAGGGGCCATGCGATACGAGGCGGAACCCGGCGACCGCGACGCGGCGCCCGTCGCGCCGACCGGGTGGTCCGTCCCATACGTCCCATCCGTCCCGGCCGCGACCATCCGCGCCCCCTCCGAAAGGCCTTGTCGCGGCGTCTCGAAACCGCCGTTCAACACAAGAGAGCACACCAGCAAAAGCAAAAGAACAGCGTTCATCGATTCCATACGCCCCGTTCCGGATGTCTGCACGCGCAGGACGGTGCTACTGTATCGGGTTATCGGGCATCCAGCCTCTGTTCCCGGCCTTTCCAGGACGAAGGCTTCCCCGCGAGGTGCTTCGCCAACGCCGCCCATTGCATGGCGAGCACCACCAGGACGCCGGCCGGATGGAGCAACGCCCCTCGAAGCGACTGCCGGAACCGGACCGCGACCACCAGGCGAGTGGCGTAGGCGAGCGCGGCGCCTGCCGCCGCGCTCATCGTGACGGCGGTCGGGGCCAGGCCGAAGAGACCGGCGAGAAGCAGCAAAACCGGCAGCACCTGGCCGCCGAACAACAGCAACGTCCAGGGAAGGATGGCTTTCGGCGAAGCCATTCCCTCGACGGCGTTCTTGGTGAACCCCCGCCACACTTCCCCGCCGTTGCGGTACATCCTGCAGCGGGCGATGGAGGTCGCATCGAACAGGTCGGTCGCCGACCCTGCCTTTCGAAAGGCATGGGGCAGCTTGATGCCGTCGTGCATCGAGCTTCTGATCGCCGCGTGTCCTCGCGACAGTTCGTAAGCCTCGCGCCGGGCGACGAACAATTGCCCGCAGCCCGCGGAATACATCGGATGCCGGGACTTCCTCATGCGCTCCAGGGGCAGATACCCCAGGAGCAGAAACAGGATCAGCGGAACCACCAGCCGTTCCCAGAAAGAGCCCGTCTCCTGCGCGGGAAAGCCGCTCGCCAGGTCCGCCTCGCTCCGCTCCATGAAGGCGGCCATGCGCGGTATGGCCGTGGAAGAGAGCGCCACGTCCGCATCCAGAAAGACCAGGAGAGGCATGCGCGAGGTCCCGGCCAGGACATGGCACGCATGCTGCTTGCCGTTCCAGCCGGGAGGCAGCGGCGGGGCCCGTTCGAGACGCACTCTGGGGTCCCCCGCCGCTGCCTCCCGAACGGCTGCCGCCGTGCCGTCTTCCGAATGATCGTCCATGACGATGATTTCCATATCGACCCCGCTGTTCGCCTGGACGGCGGCGAGAGTCTTTCGGATCGTTTTCTCTTCATTGCGGGCCGGGATGAGCACGGACACTCCCGGCGGATTGCCCTCCCCCCGGGACCCGATCTCTTCGACACCGGGCGGCGGGCGGTACCGCCGCAGGTTCCTCGCGCACAGGACCGCCGGAACGGCCGCAAGCACAAGGGCGATCAGCGCAATCGTCAACATGATTCAACCGCTCTCTTCCGTGTGTTCAGGCCGGAACGGCTTTCCCGACCAGGCGGCCTTGAGCCGTCGCCACCGGTCGTAAAACCCGCCGACGCCGGCCCGCCCGGCAATCAACGTATCGAATGCGGCGATGTCCCGCTCCATCGCTTCCGCCGCCAATGCATCCATGGTCTGCTCCAGCGCCCGCTCGAAGAGGGTCGTCCACTCCCCGACCGGGCGATGCCGGGAACGGCCGGCCCCAATGGGAGGACCGAACCGGACGAGCGCTTCCGGAAAACGCTCTCTCCAGAAGGGATATTCCAGCGCCAGGGGAACGACCGTGACCCGATCGATCGTGTTCGCCAGGTGCGACAGTCCGGGCTGCAACCGCACCGGCCTGCGCCTGGCGTCCGTGAACCGGCCTTCCGCCGTAATCCACAGGGCCGTATCGGGGCGGCCGAGCACGGTCCAGGAGGCGCACAGGAAGACGGCCGCGCCTCGAAAGGTGTTTTCCTCGACGGCGAATATTCCGAGTCTCTTGAAAAAGCCGTACTTCTCGAGCGCCGCGGCGTCCATGGGAGCATACCCCGCCCGGTCCGGATAGTAGCGGTGGGCCAGGTAAAACATCACCGCCGGGTCCCACCACGAGGGATGGTTCGTATAGAAGATCACCGGGCCTTCGGGCAGCCGGGGAGCGGGACCTCCCTTCGACATTCTGACGGCGTGAAAGTTCCGGCCCAGGTACATACGAAGATAGGATGCGAAGCAGCTGAAGAGAAAGGGAGAAAACACCGGCGCCGGGTATCGCCGCCGTCGGCAGAACCTGGCCCGGCAGTCCTCTTCCAACCTGCCGGGACTGAAACCTTTTGTCGTGTCGGATAGCAATGCGGCATTCATGATCGATTGACCTTCGCGTCAGTCCTGTCGGCGCTGTTTTCACGCGCCGTCCATGTCTCATTCCGCCGCGGCTCCGCCGTTCGACCGCGCGCCGCAACGGCGGATTCCCGATCCACGAAACCGGGAGCGGGACCGGGGCCGGGACCGGCCCCTACCGGTTGGCCGCTCTCCACTTCCGCGCCATTTCCCTCAGCAGCCCGACCATCGCAAGGCCGCGTTCAAACAACAGATCGCCATGAACGGCGTTGATGTACGCGGAAAACAGTTTTTGATCGTTCGAATCGAAAGGATCGAGGTGATAGTACCCCGCGCCCCACTTCCGCACCGCGACCGCCTTGCTGCGAGTGAGTTCGAGCAGCCCCTCCTCGCCGCGTGTGTCTCCGAACCCGCTGCGCTTTCTGCCCCCGAAGGGCGCTCGCGAGTCGGCCGTTGGAATGATGATATCGTTTACGACAACGACTCCGGCATCGATCCGTTCAGCCAGGGCGATTGCCCGGCCGGGCGATCCGAATACCGCCGCTCCGAGCGCGTAGGGGCACCGACCGGCCGGTCCGAGCGCCCGGTCCACGCTGTCCACGGGTACGAGAGCGAGCAGCGGGGCCATGATGTCCTCCTGCAGGAGTCGCATCTCGACCGTGGCGTCGGCGACGACCAGGGGTCCCATCCGGCCCTCGCGGGGAAGTTCTCCCGCCGCCTGCCTGGCGCCTTCCCGCAAAGCCTCCTCCACCACTTCGGTCGCTCTTTCAGCGATTTTCGGAGGAAGAGTGACCGGAAAGCGAGGATCGGAGCCGATTACCGGGACAAGCCGCCGTTCCAGGGCAGCGGCGAGGGACCGGGCGACGAACACCCGCCTCGGAGCGATACAGGAGGCGCCCGCGTTCAGAGCGAGGCCGAACCGAAGCGCTTTGACCACCAGGTCGAGATCGGCGTCTTCACACACGAACACCGCGTCGGACCCCGAGAGTTCCATGACGGCCGGCGTAATGCCGGTCGCCAACCTGCGCAGCACCGCTCTCCCCGAATCGGCGGAACCGGTCAGCAAGACTTTGTCCACCCCGGCTTCGACGGCAGCTTCGACGGCTTCTTCCGATTCGTCCAAAACGGTGACGCCATGGTCGCATACTCCGGCCTCCCTCAACATGGTCCCCAGGGCCTGCGCCGCATCCCGGCCGCCCCTGCCCGGCTTGATCAGCACGCAGTTGCCCGCGACCAGGGCCTGCAGGGTCTGCACCCCGGGCAGAAACAAGGGATAATTGGACGGACCTACTATCAACACGACCCCGAGTGGTTCCCTGTAAATCGTCGTTTCGGTTCCGGTCAGCCAGAGCGGCAAGCCCCGCCGCCCAAGCGCGCGGGGCCGTAGTACGGCTTCCGCCTTGCGCTCCAGAAAACGGCAGGCATCCGCCAGCGGAATGACCTCCGAGGCCAGAGTCTCCGCTACCGACGCCCTCTGGGGGAAGCGGACGCGGGAAGCCAGGTCAACCGCTTGCCGGACGATCCGGCGCCGGACCTCCCGCACTACCCCCAGACGGTTTCGAACCGGCAGAGAGGACCATTCCTTCTGAGCTTCCCGGACCCTGGCCGGCAATGGCTTCATTCAGTCTCACTTTCCCGAGCGGCGAGTTCTCGATCGAAGCTTCCGTGGATCGGCGCTTTTCACTATCGAATATGATAATCATGTCCCGTACATCATCAATCACAAGTTAAGGTGTTGAAGAAAAGTCAGGGAATCGACCTCCCCAAAACGTCTAATCATGGTTTTTGCGGCCAATATTTGCTTGAATCCGGTCTGGATGCAGTTTCAGACAGGATTTCGAACGTGGACAGGGCAAGGCACAGGGAGAAGAAGCGGAAAAACGGCACGGCCCGGCATACTCGGGCCGTTCGGGGAGATTATGGCAAACGACCGATTGCGGCCACCTCCCACGGGAGAAATAGCCCAACGGTTGCAGGGGTTTGTCCTGCCGGCAACCCGGAAGGTTCAGGATGCTGTCTTTGGACATCCCGGACTGAGAGTGCGCAGACTTCCCCTGGTGGTGATGATGGCCGTTGTTTTGAGCCTGATCCGGCGACAGGTGGGCGCCGCCGTCAGCCAGGGAGCGTATCTTCTCAGGAGCGAAGGGCTTTCTACGGGTAGGCGCCTTGCGCATTTCCCGGCAAGATCTCAGTCAGCGTATGGCTCCCTTTGCTCGCAACTGTTCCTTTTTGTCCTTTTCTGATCAAATTCATTGCCTCATAGCCCCCGATCGTGGGCGTCCATATCGAACATAAGCCGACGCGGACGGCAATTGTCGCAATCCACTGATTTTGACCGTAACACTGTCATCGAGTCGGTCGCCCCGGGTATGCCTCAGCCTCCTTCAGGTACCGGTAGTAGTCACTGTCCGTGGTGAGAATCAGCACCGAGTTTTTATTCTGCCCCTCCTTGTAAGCCTCCAGGGTACGCGAGAAGGCATAGAATTCCGGATCGCCTCCATAGGCTTCTCCGTATATCCGCGTGGCCTCGGCATCGCCTTTCCCCCGAATCTCCTGAACCTGTCGATAGGCGTTGGATCGGATCTGGCGCAACTCCTTCTCCATGGTCCCCAGGATCTCGGCGCTTCGACCTTCCCCTTCGGACCGGAACTGGGCGGCAATCCGCTTCCGCTCTGAGATCATCCGCACGTACACCTTCTCCTGGACGCTCTCCACGTAGTTCAGACGCTTGATGCGCACGTCCACCAGTTCGATCCCGTACTGGGGAATGATCTTCCTGGCTTCTGCCAGGATGGTCCGGGTGATCTCCTCGCGCCCGCGAGCGATCTCTTTCTTCAGTTCCTCCTGCATCTCGGTGGGGACCTCTTCCAGGACCTCTCCCGGAGGAACCTCCCACGACGCGCTCCGAACCAGTTCCACGAGTTCACTGGCTGAGACCTGATCCCTCACCACGGAATCAATAATATCGTTCAGGCGGGACTGAGCCCCGGTTTCCGTGGCGACGCTCTCCAGGAACTTCCTGGCGTCGGCAATACGCCAGCGCGCCGTCGTGTCCACCCAGATGAATTCCCGTCCCTTGGTCGGGATCTGATTAGGGTCCCCATCCCATATGAGGAGGCGTTTCTCGAAGCGGCGCACATCCTGGATAAACGGCAGCTTGTAGTGAAGGCCCGCTTCCGTCACCGGCTGTCCGACGGGCCGGCCGAACTGAAGAATGACGGCCTGTCGGCCCTCCTCCAGGGTATAGAAAGTCCCGGAGAGAACGAGGAGGATCACCGGTACTAAGATCCCCAGTCCGATTTTCAGTGGTTTCATGGCTTCCCTCCTCCCGCCTCAGGCGACTGTCCCGACTCCACCGGGAGCCAGGGCACCAGGGCCTTCTGCTCGCTATCCACGATGTAGAGTGCCCTGGCCTCGGGCAGAATGGCGCCTACGGCCTCAAGGTAGAGGCGGCGCCGAGTGACCTCCGGGGCGCGACGGTATTCATCCAGGATGGCGCGGAATCGGGTGGCCTCTCCATTGGCCCGGTTGACCCGCTCCAGGGTGTAGCCCTCCGCCTCGCTGATGGTCCGGGCCGCCTCGCCCCGCGCTTTGGGAATCTCCCGGTTGGCCTGCTCCTCAGCCTGATTGATCGACCGTTCCCGGTCCTGGCGCGCTTCGTTCACCTCGTTGAAGGCCGGCTTTACGGGGTCCGGCGGGGTCACATCCTGCAACTCCACCGTGACCAGACGAACCCCGGCCTCGTACTCGGTCAGAATCTTCTGCATCTCCTCCTTAACACTGGTGGACACGGCCACGCGACCGACCGTGAGGACGTCGCTCCCCAACCGGTTGCCGACCACCCGGCGCATAACCGACTCGGAGATGTCCCGGATCGTCTGCTGGGTATCCCGTACCCAGAAGAGGTAGCGGATAGGGTCTTCAATCCTGTACTGGACAATCCACTGCACGTCGATCACGTTCAAGTCCCCCGTCAGCATTAGGGACACATTCTTGTCGGCCTTGTTATCCGAGTATTGGGTTCGCTGCCCCGAAACCGCGGCAGTCGTCTGGAACCCGAACTCCTCCTTGAGTATCCGGGCCGTGGGAACCGTGCGGACACTCTCGATGCCGTAAGGCAGCTTGAAGTGCAGGCCCGGGCCCACCGTCCGCCGCACCGCCCCAAAGCGCTGGACGATTCCCGTCTCCTCGGGTTGTACCGTGAACCAGGTCGACCAGAGTACTACCAACAGTAATACTACCAGGAGGCCGGCGACGATCCGCAGGCCTCCGGTCCCGCGGAAGCGATTCCGCAGTTCCTCGAATACTCGGTCGAAATCATACTCCTGCTGTTGCATGGTCCTTCTCCTTTCCGGGCGACGGTTATCCTTCGGACCATGTGCGCCCCGTGGAGTGGGCAACAAGCAGGCACTGCCCACCTTCATCCTCGCGATCCGATCGAAACGACGACCAAGACTCCCTTGTGCAAGCGTCTCCCTGCTCGGGCATTCCATCACTCTGTTTGAACTCCGGTGGTGTGGAGGCTGTTTTCAGGATCGCCGTCTCTGCAGATGAGAGTATGGTGCGGCATTACCGGCTATCGAACCGTCCCGGTGACAGCATCCGGCGCCATTCCAGCGGGGGAGGATTAGGATTCCGTTTCAACTCGGATGGCAGACTACCGCCTTCATCTCCTTCCGGATATCATCAACAACCTCATACATCCCCTATAACTATAAGGATGGCCGGACAAAGATCCATAGCGATCATGTCCGGAGTACGGCCCGTCGGGCAGTGTCGACCATGCTCCGGTCCAATGTCCCTTCAACCCGCCCGCATGCTGACAAACAGCCGTTTGCATGAAACCGGGTGACGCGGGCTTTAGGCTATTTCCGCGAGGTCGTCGTAGTGCTTCGCTCACATTTGGTGGATCTGAGCGAGAATCCCCGCTTTCACCCACTTCTGGAAGTGCTCATGGATTGTGGTGTTCGATCCATGGCGTGCGGGAATCATATCCCACCGGCGCCCTGTCTCGAGCACGTGGAAGATGCCGTTGAAGATGTTTCGAATCGATAAGGGAGCAGAGTCTCCCGGACGAGCCCGTTGAGGGCGGAGAAGGAGAAGAGTGCGGGTGAGCGTGCCCCTCCCCATCGTTCACAAAGCTTCGGCAACCTGTACACTCCGCATCTCGAACAGATCGATGCCGTGTTCTAATCCATTTTCAATAATCATGGACAGGGAAGCAGGACCCTAAATATAATCCCCTTTTCAGGATTGTCCAAAATCTTTACTTCACCCCCATGAGCGTCGACGATCTTCTTCACAATAGACAGGCCGAGCCCGGTGCCTTGCGTTTTTGTTGAAATAAAGGGAAAAAAGATCTCCTCCCTCTTTTCTTGCGGGATACCATTACCCTGATCGGCAACTTCCATGATGGCGTTCGCCCCTTTATGGTAACTGCAAACCGTCACGGTCGCCCCTTCGGGCGAGGCTTGAACGGCGTTCATCACAAGGTTGATGATGACCTGCTTCATTCGCATTTCATCAACGGATACCGAGGGAAGGTCCGGTGACAACCTGCTGATGACCTTCACCCCCCTCTCCTGGGCGGTAGTTTGGAGCACCGTAAGGATTTCTCTCACCACCCGGTTTATGTCTCCAGGGGATAACCGCAATTCGAGCGGTCGGGCGAAGTGCAGCATATCGCTCACCATGTTCTCCATTCGCCGGGTCTCGGCGATGACAATATCCAGTTTCTCACGGTCGGCGCTATTTTCTTCCATGTGCCCACGCACCAGTCGGGTGAAGCCACCAATCGCGATCAACGGAGTTTTCATATCGTGAGCGACTCCTGCCAGTGATCTTCCCATCGCCGATAGACTCTCAGCCTCTCGCAAAGCCCTTTGTGATTTCTCACGTTCAATGATCTTCCATACTCCGTCGATAAGCAATGATAGCTGTCGGAAGTCCGATGAATCATACTCCTCACCTTTGTTGGCCGCCACGGCAACTGCCACGACCCTGTCACCCTCGTGAACTGGTATGCTCATGAATCGAGACAGCGGAACATCGCCGAGTGGCGCGTCTTCCTTATTGGCATAGGAGGAGTGATTGTTCACGATGACGGGATTCCCGTCTCGTACGGCTTCCGCCCAAGAACCCGCGTCGCCGATGGGCAGCCGGAATGGCTCACCGGGAATACCCGGTTCTTCAAGATTTCCGGGCATGACGTGGATAATAATCACCGCTTCACCTTCTTCGACAAACCCGAGCCAGCCGAGCTTACTCTTGGTAAGTTCGATTATCTTTCTAAGAACAAAGTCATTGATCTCGTTTGCAGTCACATCTCGTAGCTGACTCAACTCCAACAGCGCCTCAAGTCGGGATTCATCCAGACGAAGCGCCTCCTCCGCTTCTCTACGGGCGGTAATATCACTGCCTACCCATAGGACCCCTTCCATCCGCCCATTGTCATCAAAGAGTCCCTTGTTCGTCCATAACACCCAAACCCGGTCTCCATTCCGGAGCGTATTTTCATTCTCGGTCTTCACGTACCTTTCAGGGTATCTTAATATATCCCCGATCATCTTCCGCAGGTTACGTCCGGAGGATTCCGTTTCCGGGACTATCGTACCGATGACGTTCCTGCCAAGGATTTCCTCCTCGCTGTAGCCGAAAAAACGCTGGGCGAATTCATTGAAAAAGGTGATATAGCCCCTGGTATCCAGTCGCAGGATAATGCTATTGGCATTTTCCACCAGTTCCCGGTAGTTTTCTTCACTCTTGTGGAGGGCCTTCTCCGTCCTCATATGCTCTTGAGTTTCAGCCAACAAAGCGTCGCTCATACTGCCGATCTGAGTGGTATGCTTCTGGATTTGGGTTTCCAGTTTATCTTGGGCTTCACTTAATGCGGCTTCCGATATTATTGATTTGGAAATAATACCTGCTTCTGTAGTTACTATCGTCCTGCAGAACTCGGCCTCAATGAGATCCCCTATATACATGGTATCCAAATGAGCATAAAAATTGTTACCGCTCCTATTCAGCAGTTCCACTGTACATTTTGCACGATCTTTGGTCCTATAGATCTCTTTCAGGTACTCTCGAAACAAAATGCGATCTTTACGGGGCATATATCCAGTGAAAGCTTTATCGACAATTGAATCTCTTTTTACTCCCAACTGTTTTACAATGGTGGAGTTTGCTCCCTTGATGAATCCATTTTCGTCCAGGACTAAATAGCCGAAAGGCGCGAGGTCATAGAGATCGGAATACCAGGTGCGGTATTTTTCAAGTCGAGCGCACCTATTGTTAAGCTCTTCATTTCGTATCTCGAGTTCTTCGTTGTGAATCTGCAACTCGCAAATCAACGCCCCGACATCGTTAACGGATTTCTCTTCCAAAGTTCCGGTCCCGGGCTCCGGCGGATCTGCTCTTCCGCCATGCTCATCAACCGGACCAATCTTACTCGACTTCATAGTGATCTGACCTCTCCCAGGGAATTTCCAAATCCAAGGAACTTCAAGGAACTTCAATGCACCACCCACACAGCAACCCCCTCGGACAGTCGCAGCATCTTCGTGCTGACTCTCTCCCTGATGAATCGCTCCATTTTCGAAAGGTCCCTCGTTCCAACGACAATGGTCCCGTACCCCCCCTTGACGGCTTCTTCCATCATAGCCTCTGATCGGCTGTCAGCCTCATGCACCACTTTCATTCCGATTCGATTGCGGTCAGATCCCTTTTGCTCCAGCTCTGCAATACATTTTTGAAGATACGCTTCCATCGCCTCTTCACTCGTATTGAACTCGTTCCTTGAACGTTCCGACCAGTTCCGCCCATGATGTACTGAAACGAGTTCCGCATATTCGGGCTGCATCACGCTACTCTTCTTGGCGACATGAAAAAGGAGCAACTCCGGATGCTTATCCTTAAAGATATCACCCACATAATCCAGGGCTCTCCTTGCTCCTTCCGAATTATCCATTGCGATGAGAATTTTACTCGGGTCGGGACGTCCACCTACAACCCAGACCGGCAGTCGCCCGACAAGGTCCACGAGCCTGCCCGACCTGCTGCCGAGAACCGGATCTTTGCCGAGATCTATTCCGGAGCGCCCGATCACCAGGGCCACATACCCCTTTTTCCCTTCTTGAACAATATCTCGCACTATGTCGGCATTCCGGTCCGCCATTATGATCGAAAGGTCATCCTCTTTATGTCCCATGCTCACCAGGGACTGCATGGCATCCATCATGATTCGCCCCATGGCGCTCTCCTGATGAAACTGCCAGTCTCGAAACCCTGTAACCCGATACCCGGGTTCATTGTCGAACTCCATGCCCGAAGTGCTTTCGGGAATGAGATCCATGACGTGGAAAAGGGTTATCGCCACTTGCCCCGCAGGCAACAGGCGGGCAACATAGCGTACGATGTCCAGCGACTGATCCGTGCCATCCATGGCGATGAGCACGTGCTTCTTTCTTGGCTCCATTTCGGGCCTCTTTCTTTCTGTTCAGCGAGAACTTCCGCCAACATTCAACAATGCCTCAGATGCGCGCACGAACTCCCGGTGGACACTTCCATCAGGCACTCGCTTCCTTTTCTTGCTTCATCAAGCACAGAAGTAGCAGCAAGGCATGCGGTCCATGTGGGTATCACATTGAAGTGCAAAAGTATTATGGTTGACCCTATCCCACCGGATCTAAATAGTCGGAAATGCCAAAGAGTCACGAAAAGAAGATAAGCACTCTGACCCATTAAACATGATGCAATCATATCATTTTGGTTTCACAAAAGAAACTCGAATCAATAAACTGTTGGACTGGGAGAGAGTATCGGGCATGGTTCAAAACAGGGTAACACTTTCGGGTCGCCCCCGCGCAGGCGGGGGCCGGAAAGCCTTGAGGAGCTTGGATCCCCGCTTACGCGGGAATGACGATGAATCTTTTCGGGTGTTACCCCGAACACGCGGCTTCTGAACCATGCCGATTTTACGGCGGACGGCAAGCCCCATCCCCGAGGCTGTTGACTTAACGTCAATTAGGACCGGAATTCAAATGTTCCACAAGCGTCGTAACAGGAAGTTGCCGGAAGGGAGGCTCAGTAATCGGTATGGGATTTCTCCTTACTGAACTTTCGCAAAAATCTGCAGGCCTTTGGGCTTTGCTGATATCTCCGACGCCGCGAAGCCGCGAGAATCATCGAAATTTCTACGGATATCATTGGCTCCGGGCCACGCCTGCAAACCCGCATGGGGATTGCACCAAGACGAATCTGCAAAAGTTCAGTCCTTACTTGTTTCGTTTTCTCCTGATCAACTGGTTAACTGGGTGCATCATCTGATTTTTTCTTACCTTTTTCTCCTTCGGATTCAGGCCTGGAATCCGAATCGCCATGCTTTACTTCATCAGGGTAATATGTATAGTCATACTCCGAAACCTCATGAGTTGCATCCATACGATGATCTGATTCAGCCGGTTTAGTGTGTAAATCAGCTTTGCTTTGGGTATTAAATTCATATGTCACTGTAATCGGTTCTCTTCGTGTCTCATCTCGATTATCTCTTATATCAAATTTCTTGATAATTTCGGAGATTATTATATGAACCAAATCACATATCTCTAATCCATAGTGTAACTTCATATGTTGTAGATTTCTGTAATCCTCTGGGTATAAGTCAACGCAAATTCGTTTTGGTTCACTCTTGGATGTCTTCATTTTGATCCCTCTTCTTCAATTGATGTTCGCGATTCTCTTCTCGTCGGCTACCCCATTTCCTTTAATATAGCCATAGGAAGCTTCAGCAGCTACTAGAATCGGCTCCACGAGCGTGCTCAGGACTTTCCGCCGCTCATCGGCGAAGAGCAAGGTCAAATAATACGTGGACTTTCCGAAGTACTTACCTTGCAAGAGTACGATCTTTGGGAAGTCAGCCACGGCGAAAGCCTCTGAAATCTCCCAAATCAACTCTTCGCATTTCTGTCTGCCCTCATATTCACCAGTGCCGCGGGCAATGCTGTGATCGCCGAGATGTAAAACCCCGAAACACAGGCTTGTTGATTCCCGGGTAGCCTTTGTTGAGCAACCCTTCAAACGCGAGAGCCTGAGAAATTGGGTCGTCGTAAAGGAACAAACAATGGGCCGAACCCTTCAGCGCCTGCCCGGGGATACAAACATACCGGTCCATCGGCCATGACTCCTCTGATTGCATGGAAAAGACAGCATTACAGAACGACCTCATGTTTCGCTACGCAGGTTTCCCCTCCCGCTGGTTGCCTCGCGGGCAAAGTGATGATGAACGTTGCACCGCGGCCGGGTTCGCTCCTGGCCGTGATGTGCCCATGGTGACGCTCCACGATTTTCCGGCAGACGGCAAGCCCCATGCCCGTCCCCTCGTAGGCGCTTCTGCCATGCAGGCGCTGAAACATGGTGAAGATGCGGTCAAGATACACTTCGTCGAATCCAATGCCGTTATCTTCAACGAAGAGACGATACGTTTGCCCCGAGGCGCCGTCTCCTGTCTCATACTCCTCGCCGGCAGGGCTTGCATGGATCTTTACAACCGGCTTTTCCTCTCCGTGAAATTTAAGTGAATTGGCGATGAGGTTTTGGAACAGCCGGCGTATCTGGCTCGAGTCGACTTCCAGGGTGGGCAGGTCCCCAACTTCAACGCGCGCACCCGCCATCGATACAGGAATCTCGAGATCGACCACCACATCATTGACGAGGCGGCTCAGATCGACCGCGGCAAAAGGCTTCGCCCTGGTCCCCAGTCGGGAGTAGTCGAGGAGACCCTGTATCATCTCCGACATGCGCTTCGTCGCATTCATCATCCGATTGATGTAGTCCCGCCCGGTATCGTCAAGCGCCGCGGCGTAGCCGTCCCTTATCATGAGGCCGAAGGACTGGATCTTGCGAAGAGGCTCCTGCATGTCGTGCGAGGCAATAAAAGCAAAGTCCTGGAGTTCCTTATTGCTCCGCTCGAGCTTTGCCGAATAGGCTTTGAGGTTTTCCTCCGCGCGCGCTCGCTCGCGGACCTCGAGCCTGAGAAACTCGTTGGATCGCGCCAGTTCGGCGGTGCGCTCCTCCACCCGAAGCTCCAATTCGTTGTGGGCCTGGCGCAACATCTCCGCGGCTTGCCTGGAGCTGGTGACGTCGCTCACGGACGTTCTGCATATGCCCACGCCATCCACTGCCTCACTGTATATGCTCTCAAGCCGCGCGCAAAACGGTTCACCCTTCTTTGTCATCAGCATCACTTCACATATCTGCCGCTCGGGTGTTTTGAAAACCGCCCGAAGGTGGGAATCGAATACCTCCCTGTCCGCCTGGAAAACGTAAGAGCGAAAAGGTTGCTTGATGAGCCCGCTTCGGTCGATACCGAGTTGCCCGGCCGCGGTAAGATTTCCCTCAAGTATAAGACCCTGGTCGCTAAATGTAAAATAGCCGACGGGAGCGAAGTCATAGAGGTCGGCATACCGTGTGCGGGATTCCTCTAACTTGAGCTGAGCCTTGCGCAATTCCTCGTTCTGCATCTCAAGCTCAATCTGGTGCACCCGCAGTTCGTGGATGATGCTCATGGGATCCTGGCAGCAACTCTCACCCGCGAGTACCGATTCCGGTTCAGGCTTAAGCCTTTCTTCGGCTTGCCTGCGCAAATCTTCGGGTGTTTGAAATTCACTGCTCTTTTTCATTGCTTAATCGTTCCTTAATCCTGCCGGCCGGGCAGGCGCAAGATAATATGGGAAAGGATGGTTTGCTCAAGCCGGTTCATTGGTGTCTTCCGCTCCCAGGCGCCCCGGAGCGAACGCTTTCAACTCAGCTATCTGTTTTTTCAACTCCCCTATGGTGACCCGGAGTTCCTTTTCCATTCGGACGTGTCGGGTGATGTCCTCGATGGAGAGCAAAATCACCCCCAGACGTTTGCTCTTCCCCCGGATTTGGCGGATATTCAGAATCATGCTCTTCCAACCGATTGAAGGAAAGTCGTGTTCGACCTCGAATCCCTCGAAGGATGCGTCATCGGGTATGATTCTTTCCAGGACCTTACGGAGCTCAGGGATATTCCATTGGCCGTTTCCGAGATCGAATATGCGCCTGTTCAGCGTCTCTTCGCGCGTACTCCTGAAAGTCCGATAGAATTGCCGGTTTGCGGATATCACTCTAAGATCGGGATCCAAGGTGAGGAGGGATACACTTACCGTATCCACAACACCTTCGGCATATATCCTCGACTCTTCCATATCCTGCTCGATGCGCTTTCGTTCGGTTATATCGACGAAGGTAATCACAACCCCGTCAATCAGGTTCTCCGTGGTGCGGTAGGGCAGAATACGCATGGAAAACCATCTGCCATCCTCTGACATCACCTGTGTTTGCCTTGACTGGAGGGTCTCGAGTACCGTTTCCGCATCCTTGTAGAGATCGGGATAGGCGATCTTGGAGGTGATGTCCTTTATGGACCTTCCGAGATCCGTCGAGATGAGGCGAAACAGTTTCATCATGGATGGGGTGAAGCGTTTTATTCCTAGTTTACGGTCAAGGAAGATGGTGCCGATTTCGGTGCTTGCCAGAAGGTTATTGATATCGTCGTTGAGCTCGATCAGTTCATTGACTTTGATTTGAAGCTCCGAGTTGACCGTAACCAACTCTTCGTTCGTGGACTGGAGTTCCTCTTTGGCGGTCTCCATCTCTTCGTTCATGCTCTGCAGTTCTTCGTTCGTGGACTGGAACTCCTCATTGGTCGATCTGAGTTCCTCATTGGAGGCTTCCAGTTCCTCGATAATAGCCTGAAGGCTCTCCCTGGCATCGTGGAGTTCGCATTCAAGCTGCACGATGCGTGAGGCAATCCCCGGGTCCGCGGGCGGTTTTTCCTTTCGCGATGTCCGGCGGGAAGACGGTCTGTCGATGAACACCACCAGGACCAGCGGCCGCGCGTCGACCGACTTGGAGACGGGCCGGACGACGACGTCGATCGTTCTGCTTTCTCCCTGCAACTTCATCGGGATTCCACCAAGTGTCGTGGTTTCTCTCACTCTTGCCGCCTTTTGTAGTGCGGCCGGCAGCCTGTGGCGCAATACATCGGGGACCATCTTCACGATATTGAACGTCGGTTGGCCGCTTGGAGGAGAGAGGTATCTGTCGGTTGGCCCCTGGAAATAGATAGCGTCGAACGTTTCATCGACGAGGACGCATGCCGGTGCATACTCATGAAGAACTATCTTTTCGACAATGTCTCGAGCTTTCACCATTCTTGGTGTTTCCTTTTTCTTATCCGCCTGACCGCCGTCAAGTACCTCGAGAGCGAATGGCCGGGGTACAGCCTGCTGGAAAAACATTTTCTTCGGCTTGTAGATCTTTGCCTTGATGTCGACCGGTGAAAACAGATCCGAGTTCTCTCCGATGGACTCCGAGGCGCCCAGGAACAGGTATCCGTTCTCGTTCAGAGTATAATGGAAGAGGCGCAGTATTTTCTTCTGGAGAGGGGCGTCCATGTAAATGAGCACGTTTCTGCAACTAATGAGATCCAACCTGGAAAAGGGGGGATTGGTTACGAGATCCTGGACGGCGAAGACCACCATGTCCCGTATCTCTCTCTTGAGCCTGTACGTGCTGTCGTTCTTGACAAAGAAGCGCTTCAACCGCTCGGGGGATACGTTGGCGCCGATGGACTCGGGGTACTCGGCCTGCCGGGCGAACTGGATGGCCTCCGGGTCTATGTCGGTTGCGAAAATCTGGAGCTGGGCGCGATAGTCCGGATTATCCATGGCTTCCACCAACAACATGGCAATGGAGATGGCCTCCTCCCCCGTCGCACAGGCCGGGACCCATACCCGTACCGGTGAGCCTTCCTGCCTCCCGGCAAGTATATCCGGTATCACTCTGGAGGCCAAAACTTCAAATGCATCAGGGTCTCTGAAGAAATTCGTCACCAGGATGAGCAGTTCCTTGAGGAGCCGATGCACTTCGACATGGTTTTCTTGAAGATACCTGTGATAATCCCTTATGTCATCAAGACCGTGGAGGGCCATACGCCGTTTGATCCTGCGGTGTATGGTGTTTTGCTTGTACTGCGTAAAATCCCTGCCGGTCACGGTACGAAGCAGCAGGAGGATCTTTTCCACGTAGACGATGAATGGACCACCCTCCGTCTCATGCTTTTCAGCGACTTTGAGGTAGGGGTGTTTCACGTAGTTCAACAGTTCTCGGGGGATTTCTTCCACCTTCAGGGTGTGATCCACAAGTCCGGTCTCCAGTGCGCTCCTTGGCATGCCGTCGTATTTTGCCTGATCCGGTTCCTGAACGATGGCCATCCCTCCCATTTCCTTAATCGACTTGAGCCCGAGGGCGCCGTCGCTTCCCGTTCCCGAAAGGATGACGCATATTGCTCTCTCCTTCCGGTCTTCCGCGAGGGAGCGGAAGAAGTGATCGATAGGTAATCTGATTCCTCGAGGCGTTACGGGGTCCGTGAGGTGAAAGACCCCATTAAAGACGGCGGCGTCCATGTCCGGCACGTTAAGGTAGACGCGGTTCGGCTCGACCCGCATCCGGTCCTCCACCTGCAACACCGCCATCCGGGTGTGCTTCCGGAGTATTTCTCCAAGCATGCTCTTGCTATCGGGACTCAAGTGTTGAATGACCATGAAAGCCATGCCCGAGTCGGAGGGCATGTGACCGAAGAACTCCTGCAGAGCCTCCAACCCGCCGGCGGAAGCCCCGAGAGCAACTATGGGGAAGGACTGCGTTTCGGTGTATCCTTCCTGGAATGTCCGCGTCTCCTCTTTGTCCCCTTTCATACTGTCTTCCTCAAAACCTGGTTGTGAAGCCTGTCTCCCGGGCAACACGGGGATTTTCAGCAGCGGATGAGCGATCGTCTGGGTCCTGCCGTTCAACAATTATATCTGATTTTGAGGGATATGATACCTCTTATTTAGGCGTTATCCCGAATAAGGATTCCTTACGTTGTGCGCGAAGAGTGGGAGCGTAGAGTAACTTATCCAAGATAACGGCTATTTCCTTATCTGTCCACGACAGCATTATTATTCAGGAGGAAGACATGAAGTGTCAAGACTGCTTGTACTGGCAGATAAGCGATCTCACACGGGATGAGGGGGCATGTCGTCGCAATGCGCCAAGACCGGAAAACACGGAGCATGACCGTAGGTAGATGCTTTGCCCCGGGTTGCGTGGCTCATTACCAAAGCATCTGATTGGCGTGGAGAGTTCAAGAAAAGGAATGGAGGCCAACCAACGCAACTTGATTCATGACGCCGACAGCCGGAAATCCTCGGCCATGATGGTGCAGTTCCGTAGCCATTCCCGGGCGCCCGTGTCTCCGGTGTTAGCTTTTTCCTCGATGACCGCCCAATTTGTATGAAGGATCTTGTAGCAGATATTTTGGGTCCTCCAGAGATTAACCTCGAAGGGCAATGTCCGGACCAGCCTTGCGGCGGCAATCAATTTCTCCATGAGAGAAAGATCTTCAGGTTGTTGAAGAAGTTGTTCCGCCAGAAGTTCGATGTTGGCCTCCAGTAACAGTTCCAGGGCATCCACATCCAGAGTTGCGCCGGCCAGGCGGGCTTCCTCCAGTAGCGGTCGAATTACCTGCGGATCGAGGCCGTCTCCCTGAAGCGCCCCGCGTAGTTTCGCATTCAAGCACAGGTCCGCCGCCACGGACAGTTCTTTAGGCCGCGGTGTGCCGGATCCCTTCAGAAAACGAATCAAGGGAGCATGGTGCTCATAGAGCGAGCTATACGCCGCTTCGGACTCCCTGAGAGTCGGCTCCATGATCGTGTTCAAGACTTTTCGCCGTTCGTCGACAAACAGCGAATTCAGAGAGTACGTGGATGTCCCGAAGTACTTGCCCAGCAGAAGTATGGTCTTCGGAAAATCGGCTCCGGCGAAAGCATCCGAGATCTCCGCGATAAGCGCTTCGTATTTTTGTGTTCCCTGGTATTCACCAGTGCCGCACGCGATATTATGATCGCCAAGATGTAAAACCCCAAAACACAGACTTGTGGATGCATGCGTAACCAGTGAAGTGACCCTTGCCCGCCCGATTACGAGCTTTGTGCTTCCAGCCTGAAAAACGCGGTAGTCCTCTCGGTCGGCGGAATACGAATAGATCGAGCTTGTTTCACAGCAGTCCTCGAACAGTGAGCTTATGGCATAGTGAGCCACCACATGTTTGAGGTCGAGCATGGCCGGCCTTACGAATTTCTCGTAAATTGCGCGGCCGTCACGGTGTTCGGGCAGATTGCTTCCGGCCGGTTGAAGATGTTCCAGGAACGCCGGCTCGAACGCGCCGGTGAAAAGTTCATCCGCCAATTGAAGGACCCGGCCGGCATATTGGATAATCTGAACCGTCTCCATCCCGGAAAGCTCGTCGAAAAACCAGCCGCAACTGGTGTACATGAGCATTGCATGGCGCTGGAGTTCCATGAGCTTCAGGACCGTGATCTCATCCTCGCGGGCCAGGGGGCGGTTCGCATGGCGGCTGAAGAACGCCTTGATCCGCTCGGGTGACCGGTCCACTATGATGTCGATATAGTCGTTTCGAGCCGCCCACGGATCGGTCAGAAACCGTTCGGCCAGTCGTTCATAAGCCGGCTTGACGGCATCTCTGAGCCAGTCCAGGGCGGCGCGCAGGGGCGCCCGCCATGCCTGGCTCCAACCCGGGCGCCCCCCGCCGTTACACCCGCAGTCCGATCGCCATCGCTCTATTCCATGAACACAACTCCACGAACTGTTCTCAAAGATCCGCACCTGGCGCGTTGGTGGATTCAGCTCCAGATAGCTACCGTAATTCGTCAATCGCGCAAGTCCCCTGGACTCGATGTAATGGAGCGCATGAGCGAGGGCCATGTCTCCGCGGCGATGGTGATGTCCATAGCTTTCGCCGTCCGTCGCGATGTGGACGAGGCGAGGAGACGGATGGTCGTCGGGAAAGGCGGACAACAACCGCTCGGCAAACACATCTCCGTTGTTGAGCAATCCCTCGAATGCCAGGGCCTGTGAAATGGGACCATCGTAGAAAAAGAGGTTTATGATGCGACCGGACGGCAACGAAAGCTGGTAGGCCATTCCGGGGTCGATCCTTCCGCCGCTCACGTCCAGCCATTCATCGTCGGCAATGGAGCAAACACTGCGTGCCTGCCGGGGGGCGAGTATGGTAAACCGGATTCCGTGTTCGGCCATTATGTCCAGGGTTTCAATATCCACAGCCGTCTCCGGAAGCCACAACCCTTCCGGTTTGCGTCCAAAGCGATATTCGAAGTCCCTGATTCCCCAGATAACCTGGGTTTCCTTGTCGCGGCTGTCGGCCAGCGGCATGATCATGTGGTTGTAGCCTTGGGCCAGGGCACAACCATGGCCGGAGTATTTCTCCATGCTCTGCCTGTCCGCCTCCAGGATCGCCTCATAGGCGTCGGTCGCATGCTTCCGCATCCAGCTCAAGAGAGTTGGACCGAAGTTGAAGCTTATATTGGCGTAATTGTTTACCAGTTGGACGATCCGTCCCTCCGGGTCCAGGATTCTCGATACAGCGTTTGCAGCGTAGCATTCGGCTGAAATTCGCTCGTTCCAATCGTGGTAGGGGAACGCGGAATCTTGAATCTCGATCGCCTCCAGCCAGGGGCTTTCTCTGGGAGGCTGGTAGAAATGCCCATGGATACAAATATAGCGGTCCATCTTTAATTCCTTAGATGAAGAAGTTTCCCGCGCCATCCATTGTCATCGTGGGCGTTACTGGAATGGCGGACATACTCCACCGGGTCAGTAGTCCTTATCCAGGGGAGAAATAGTGGTTTGCACGCCGTCTTCCGTCAGAAGATCCTGGTATTCCACGCTGTAGATGTAAAGCACTACCATTGCGAATCCCAGGATCAACGGTCCATAGAGTATCCCGATCAAGCCGAAGTATTTGACACCACCGATGATGGCAAGGAAGATGTAAAACGGTGATAAGGTCCCTTCACCTTTCATGAAGAAGGGCCGTGCAAAGTTGTCGATGGATCCCACCACCACGACGCACCAGATGGTCAGGAAAATAGCCGATCCGGCCTTTCCGACAATCAAGAGGTAAATGACCGCGGGTATCCAGACGAGCCCCGTGCCTATCAGGGGGATCAGGGAGGCAAATCCCATAACCGCTCCCCAGAACAGGGGAGGAATGCCGACAATGGCCAGTCCTATTCCTCCCGCAATGCCCTGGACGACGGCGGTCAACAGCGTGCCCACGAGTACCGATACGATGACCAGCCGTATTTTGTCCAGTATCCTGTCCTCCTGGTCCTCCCGAAGGGGAGAGAGGTACTTGATCTGCTCCACCATCTTCCGCCCGTCTCTGACCATATAGAAGCAAATGAAGACCATTACGAAAAACTGGAACATCACGTTCAGCGCGTCACCCAGCAAACCGGCGCCGCGGCTCAACAGAAACTGACCTACGTTCTTGCTGGCTTGAATCAGACTGTCCTGTACATCTATCTTGTTAATCTGAACGATGCTCAACCGCTCGATAAGCCATTGAGTGTATCCCGTCACCTGGGGGCCCTCCATCACCTTTTCGAGGTTTCCCTCAACAAGCCAGTTGTTTATTGCTGTAACACTATTTATTCCCTGGGCGATCAGCGTGGAAGTGAGGAGAATCGACGGAATCAGAATCACGAACGTAATGACAAGTATTACCGACAGGGCAGCCAGACTGTTCCTCCCTTTGTAGATTCTCACAAGCCTGATCTGCAGCGGAAGGAATAGGGATGCCAAAACAGACGCTAAAATAATCGTTTCAAAGAATGGCCCAAGAATGAGAAAGGTGAGGTAAAGTGCAAGTATTACCAGGAGCAGGATAAATGCGCGATTCCCGTTCATGGATGCCATATTCGAATTGGAGCGAATGATCTTTGGCATTGCGCTTTCACTCCAAGAGGGTAGTCAAGGACAAGGATGAGCGAACATCGGAAACTTCCGGCCGCGACGCTTAGCTTAATGATGTCTTGCCCCATACAATCCGGTCAGCAAAGATTTGGAGAAGCGTAGTTAGACAATGAAGAAAACAAAAGTTCCATTTGTATTCCAGTTAATATCATTAACCATATTTGTCAAGCCAGATCAGAAACTGTACCGCCTTCTCTACTCAACATCGAAACCAGTATTACGAAAACGGAAGATCGGACAACGATTCTTTAGGAGGACTTCCCGCTTCATTGGGCACGCAGACCCTTAGTTTTACGCGATCTCCTCGCGAAGCGCTATTCAGCAAATATATTTTGCACTTTCTTTAACGTTAAAGATTGGTTATCATTCTTATGCGTAATATCAAGATGGGCGGCTCACACTCGTTGCACCGGACGAGCCTTCGAAATCCCGGTGCAATCCCTTTGCGCTTCGCCTCTCCTCTGTTTCTCTCATTTTGTTATTTAAGTACACCTGATGATTTGCAGGAGATCAAGATGAGCAGAAGCAAGAACTACCAGAGAAAAGTCATTGTCCTGGTTGCCGGTGACGATAATAAAGATCAGCTTCTCATCAAAAAAGCATTCTCCGAAATGGAGAACGGCATTGTAATCGAATCGCATTTCATGACAGATAACAAGGATCTGCTTGAATATCTATACCATCGCGGCAGGTATTCCGAATACGGCAGTTCGCCTGCTCCGGACCTCATTTTCTTAAAACTCGACATGCCCGAACAGGGAGGAAGTGAAATCATCAGGGAGATCAGGCTGGATAGCAGCATTGGGGCTATTCCCATTGCCATTCTGGCCATGTCCGGAGCCGATGAAAATAATCTGGCAAATTATGATGACGGCGCAAACGCCTTCATGCTAAGGCCGAAGAACTTTAAGGACCTGATCGACATAGCACGTTTTCTGTGTACTATCATTGCTTTATGGGATGATGCGTGAAGTCGTCCTGTAGTGTATCCTGGGGTTGAACATGCAGTTCAATACTGTTGACCTAACGTCACCCCCGCGCCGGTTGAGGTCCGGAAGACCGTGAAATATCTGGATTCCCGCTTGCGCGGATTGGCGTCGGGTTAGGGAGCCGTATGGTGAGCCGCTCTACGGCTGAGGTTCAAGAACTGTCCTTCCCGCGAAAGCAGGAAGCCGGATTTTTCAAGCTTCTCTGGACCCCGGCTTCCGCTGGAGCGACACGACCCATGGTTGCAGACCCTCTTTTTTGGTGGTAAATCTGCTTAACCTGAAGCCAATCCGCTTGCGCGGGAATGACGGTACGAGCTTAAGACAACGGCATCGGCTTGCAGCAAGTAGCATAGCTGATTAGCCCGGTAGGGTTTCGATATTTGGAATTTAGAGCGGCAGGCGGCAAGAAGAAATCAACTCAGCCCTATCCCGAGACTCTTCACCGCATATCCGAGTCGGAACTGTTTTTTTCCGTGTACCATTCCTTATTTCACCAGAGTAGCCGGATAGTAAGTGTAATCGTATTTTGAAATTTCATAAGTCGCATTATCCGCGGTCTTGGTCGATTCTGAAGGCATCGTTTTATCTTTTGCCGGCTCCATCTTGATTTCAGGCTCAAATATTTCAATCATTCTTGCGATAATCACACGGAGAAGATCATAAGATTCCAACTTATGGGTTATCCCCAAGCGCATAAACTCCGAATAATCATCTTTATAAAAATCAATACATACTCGTTGCAAGCTTTCTTTTAATTCTCTCATTTTGAATAACTTCCTTTCTTATATGCTCTTTATGCAACAACATTATTATTATAATCATTTTATAATCATTTGTCTATGATGTAAATGATATTTATTGAAAAAGTTGGAGTCGATCAGAAACACTAAGATTACAAAATGGACGAACATGACTGAGGGATGTACATCTATTTATTGAACAATTTGTGAATTCATGGCTTCATTTTGAGAGAAAACGGTCGGCAAGAGACGATAATCTCTTGCTTTTTTCAAATTTATGGTTTATCTTATGAGGAGTTGGTTGGATACGATATTTTGAGTTGCGCAGGAAATCGATCTTTCGTTAAGGCGATGGTGCGGTTTCGGGCAGGTTCGGGTACCGTACCCAAAAAAAATGAAATAGGCGATAAATTCAAAAAAGGATCAAGAAAATGACGGAAGGTCGAGTAAAATGGTTCAATGACAGCAAGGGCTATGGCTTCATCGAAACTGACAGTGGACACGATGTGTTTGTCCATCACTCAGCCATTCAGGGCGAAGGTTTCAAGTCCCTTGGTGAGGGTGAGCGGGTTAGTTTTAATGAAGAAAAGGGAGCCAAGGGGCCTCAGGCAACAAATGTGCGAAAGCTCTAGCCGGAACATTGAGCGCCTAATTGAAGCGTGAAAACAGCCGGAGCAATTTATTGCTCCGCGTCTCTTCTTTTTTTCCTCCATCCTGTCTTCCTCAAAACATGATTGTAAAGCATGGCCCCGGGGCCATGCGGAGCTTTTCAGCAGGGGATGAGTGATCGTTTGGGTCCCCTGCCGCTTAAACAATTATATCTCCTGTCTAAGGGCGTTACTCCTCAAAAACGGCATATCATCGCCCCATTGCTCCGCCGCGAAGTGCCGCGGAACCATTGTTTGATACCGGTGTCGGGACATCTTCCGTGAAGCCGGAAAGCGACCTCCGCGCTACTCAGTCCACCAGGACCGGATTTCAGGCTCCCGGAGTCAATCCGATGATCACATAAGGCGCAGCTCGGCAATCGATGCATGGGCGTCTCCCCCGCTGATGTCGGGGGTAATGCTTAGTTCCAGCACCGTCAACCCGGCAAGAGCAACCTCATAGTCTTCAGTTTCGCTCGTGTTATCCGGGGGGCTGAAGTTATACTGCTGACGTACAATTTCCCGGTACGAGCGACCGCCGTCGGAGGACCACCGCAGCACGAACTCATGCGTGCGCTGCTGCTCATCTTCCCGAAACACCAGATGAATGCGCCTGACCTGCAACGGCTTGTCGAACAACAGCCGGACTGTCTGCCGACCGGGTTCCGATGCCAGCCAGCCCGGTCCCTCACCGGGGTTCAAAGCCGAATCGATCGGGTGTGACGCATCTTCGGAGGAAAGTTCTATCTCCGCCAGGTTCTCCAGATCCAGCCAGTCTTCATGGGTGGGTGTGATATTCTTCGTGCCCTGTGGGATGATACGTTTACGCACTTGATTGCCTCCTATGTCTTTCTTAGCCTTGCCCAGGCCGTTTTGGGATTTGCCTGCAGAAGAGCCCTGGACTCGTGAGTAGCTGACTCTGCCTTATTCAAACTCTTCCATGACTTTGTTGCTCAAAGATGAACATGCTTGCGGCGCCATTTGCATGAATGTGTCCGCGGTTACCCGACAGTCTTCTTCCATCTCTTGAAAATCACACTACCTGGCGGCCCGAGTATGCCGGACCGTGCTGTTTTTCCGCTTCTTCTCCCTGTGCTTTGCCCTGTCCACGTTCAAAATCCTGTCTGAAACTGCATCCAGACTGGATTTTGGTTAATATTGGCCGCAAAAACCATGATTAGACGTTTTGGGGAGGTCGATTCCCTGACTTTCCTTCAACACCTTAACTTGTGATTGATGCCCTTAGGAGCCGGAAAACAATAAAGCGCCGATCTTCTTGAGATGCAGAGCAGGCAAGCCGGCATTATCAAAATAATGACAACTCGCGCCCGCACGAAGAGTCAGCAGGTTCTTCGTTTCCAATTCCTTACATAGTAAATCGGATGGTTGCCGAAGGCTACATGGTCGCCGGCCGTTTTGAACGACTTTCGCACAGCAAGCGCTATACAGGTAGTATTGTACTACCCTATTACCACCTAAAATTTACCTTTATGATATTCCCAATATGCTATATGCTTCTAAGTCGCCAATGATGTTTTCATAAATAGCGCCGGTTCCCATTCGTCTTCTCCATCGGCGGGCGACGGCGGGATGGAGGACGGTTTTTTCCTGAAACTCTCCTCCCCCGGCATATGCCGGCAATCCCCTGGCCGCCCGAAGTCCGGGGGATATGCTTATTTGCCGGGCGAGCCAAAACCGGCGCCGTAACAACCGAGAGGCTGGTCAATGAAGAATAGTACGAACAAGGACTCCTCGCTCGAATCGCCGCCGGCAGCCGATAAGCCGGCTGCGATTGTCGGCATCGGCGCCTCCGCGGGCGGTTTGGAGGCTATCGAAGCGTTCTTCAAGGCGATGCCGGTGGACAGCGGGATGGCCTTTGTGGTCGTCCAGCACCTTTCGCCGGATTACAAGAGCCTGATGGTCGAACTGCTTTCACGCAAGACCGAGATACCGGTCCACCGCGCCGAAAGCGGCATGGTCGTGCAGCCGAACCACATCTACCTGATCCCGCCCAAGAAAAACCTGACGCTCTTCCACGGCAAGCTGGTGCTGGAAGACCAGAAGCCGCGTGAAGGAATCAACCTGCCCGTGGACATATTCCTGCGTTCGCTGGCGGAAGACCAGGGAGAGCAGGCGGTCGGCGTCATTCTCTCCGGCACGGGAAGCGACGGCACGCGCGGCGTGCGCGCCATCAAGGAGTGGGGCGGCCTGGTGATGGTGCAGGACGAGGGAAGCGCGAAGTTCGACGGCATGCCTCGCGCCGCCGCCTCGACGGGGGTGGCGGACTTCGTGTTGCCGCCCGAGGAGATGCCCTCTCAACTCCTGGCCTGCCTGCGCCACCCTTACGCGACGCGACAGGACCGGCGGCAGCAGGCGTTGACGGACGAAACAGGCCTCACCCGCCTCTTTTCGCTGTTGCGGGCCAGGACCAAGGTCGACTTCACGTATTACAAGCCCAGCACCATCGGCAGGCGCATCGAACGTCGCATCGCGATCACGCAGGTGGCGGACCTGGACGCCTACGTCCGGTACGCAGAGCAGACGCCCTCCGAAATTTCCGTGCTCTACCGGGAACTGCTGATCGGAGTGACCAGTTTCTTCCGTGACCCGCAGGTCATGGCCGTACTGCAGGAGCGCGTGCTGCCCGATCTTTTCGAGCGGTGGACCGACCGCGAAGCGCGCTTTTGGACGGCCGGATGCTCGACGGGCGAGGAAGCCTACACCCTGGCCATTCTCGCCCTCGAAGTCATGGAGACCATGGGCGTGTCCAGGGACATTAAAATATTCGCCACCGACATCGACCGTGATGCGGTCGCAAAAGCCGGGACCGGGTTGTACCCCGAGAGCATCGCCGCGGACCTCAATCCGGTCCTGCTCACGAAGTACTTCTACCGCCGCGGCGACTCGTACCAGGTAATCCGGTCCATTCGCGAGATGGTGGTCTTCGCGAAGCACAACCTGGTGAAAGACCCGCCGTTTACCCGCATCGATCTGGTCAGTTGCCGCAACCTGCTGATATACCTTCAGACGAATCTTCAGCAGAGGGCTTTTGAGATGTTCAATTATTCGCTGCGTCCGGGAGGTATCCTGCTGCTGGGAACCAGCGAGACGGTGGGCGAGATGGAGGAGTACTTCGAACCGGTCGACCGCAAGGCCAAAATCTACCGTTCCCTGGGCAAGGCGCGCATTCGCATCGGGCCGGGCGACCTGGAGACGGTCCCGAAGCAGGAGGCGCACCTTCCACTGGCCGTCGCCAGGCACGCACGCCCCCCGCGAACGGCGGCCTTGCGCGAACAGGAGCGTCTGCTCACTCGCCTGCTCGAAGCAGTGGCCACCTCGTATGCCCCCCTGGCCGTGGCGGTCAACGAGCACCTGGAGATGCTCTATACGGTGGGTGATCCGGGCGGCATTTTCACCTTCCCCTCGGGACGAACCGTCTACGATATTTCGAAGATGGTGGATCGCGAACTGGCCATCCCGCTGGCCACCGGTATTCAGAAGACGCTTCGAACCGGCGAAGAACTGGTCTACACCAATGTGCGTCTGCGCGAAGCGGGCGTCTCGCGCGCCATGCGGCTGCGCATACGTCCGCTTCCGGGCGGCAAGAGCGAAGAGCCCCTGGCGGTTGTCTTCTTCGAACGCATCGGGGAAACCGACTCGCACTCCGGAGACGACGCAACCGAATACAACATGGACGAAGAGACCGGCCGGCGCCTGCAGTACCTTGAGCAGGAACTGCAGTTTACCCGCGAGAATTTGCAGGCCACCATAGAGGAACTCGAAACCTCAAACGAAGAACTGCAGGCGACCAACGAGGAACTGCTGGCCGGCAACGAAGAACTGCAGAGCACCAATGAAGAATTGCAGAGCACCAACGAGGAACTGCATACCGTCAACACCCAGTATCAAAACAAGATCATCGAACTGGTCGAACTGCAAAACGACGTGGAAAACCTTTTGTCCAGTTCCCTGATCGGAACGCTGATACTGGACGAAGACCTTTGCATCAGGCGCTTTTCGCCCCAGGCGGCCGGAGTGTTTCACATCAAGGAAAGCGATATCGGACGCCCCTTGACGCACATGGCTCACCGGCTGATCGACTTCGACCCCGCGGCCGCGGCCCGCGAGGTCCAGATGAACGAACGGTCCTACGAGAAAGACGTGCGGACGAATGACGGCCGGTGGTACCTGCTGCGCGTCCTGCCCTATCATGTCGGTCCGCGGACATTCTCGGGGGTAGTGCTCACGATGGTCGACGTCACCCCGCTTCGTACGGTCTGCGAGCACCTCGAAAGCCTGCGCCGGTCCGAGGAGGATATCGTTCGTCACATGCCCTCTGGGATGTTCGTCTACGACGTGACCGAGGCGGGGGACCTGGTCCTGAGGAGCGGCAATCGGGCGGCGGAAAAGATCACCGGGCTGGACGTGCGGTCATGCCTCGGCAAACGATTCACCGAACTGTGGCCCGGCGAGCAGGGAGAACGCCTGCGGGAGAGCTTTCTGAACGCCTTCCGGGAGGGTGAACCCGTGTACGAGCCCGAAGTCTCCTACCGGGACGACCGGTTGCAGGGTCTCTTCCACGTGCATGCCTTCCCCCTGCCGGGCAACCGCCTGGCGGTCGGCTTCGAAGACATCACCGAACGCAAACTCGCCGGAGAGCGGCTCAGGGAAAGCGAAGAGCGGTTCCGCTGCCTCTACCATCTGCTCTCCGACGCCGAAAGGACCGCCCGCATGGGAAGCTGGACATGGGACGTGGCGACCGATACCGTCACATGGTCAGAGAACCTGTTTCGGCTCTTCGGGCTCGAGCCCGCCCCGGAAGCGCCCTCGTTTGCCGAGCACCACAATCTGTACACGCCGCAATCGATGGAACTCCTCGGGCAGGCCGTGGAAAAGGCCCTGGAAGAGGGGACCTCCTACGAACTGGAGCTTACCGCGGTGCGCTCCGACGGCGCGCCGATGCGCTGCATAGCCCGAGGACAGGCGGAACGAAACGATGAGGGCGTCGTCCGGCGGCTGTACGGATCGCTGCAGGAGATCCCATCATGAACCCCGCAAAGCACGAAAAATCCGATGCTCTGCGCAAGCGGGCGGAGGCGCTCCTTGCCGAATCCCCGGAAGCCTTCCAGGCCGGGGACCTGAGCGGAATCAAGGAACTTGCCCAGGAACTGGCCGTCTACCAGGCGGAACTGGAACTGCAAAACGAGGAACTGCGGGAAGCCCAGTTGGCGCTACAGGAATCCAGGGACCGGTTCGCCGCGCTCTACGGGCACGCCCCCGTGGGATACGTCGTTTTGGACGGTTTCGGAATCATTCGCCAGACCAACGCCACATGGTGCGCTATGCTGAACCGCGAAGGCGACGATTTCAGAGGCGTTGCGTTCACCGACGCCATGGTTGCCGAAGACGCGCAGATCTTTCTGGCCCGTTTCCGCTCCTTTTTCCGCAATCCGACGGAAAAGCAGATCGTCGTCCGCATGAAGCGCAAGAGCGGCGCTCCGTTCCACGCCCGGATCGAAGCCGCATCCCGCGAACTCCAGTTCGAGGACTCCACCGCAATCGATTCGACCCGCAGGGCGTTGCTGGTCATAGTGAGCGACATCACCGACCTGCACGAAGCACGCAAACGGCTCGATGCGATCATCGAATTCCTTCCGGATGCAACGTTCGTGATCGACGCAGGCGGGCGCGTCATAGCCTGGAACATGGCTATCGAGAAGATGACGGGTGTTTCGAAGGATGACATGTTCGGGAAAGGAGATTATGAGTACGCCGTGCCCTTCTACGGGTATAGGCGGCCCATCCTGATCGACCTGGCCCTCTCCCGCGTCATGGAGCGACACCATGCGAATTACGACTACATCCGGACACAAGGGGATGTGCTTTCCGGGGAAGTCTACGTTCCCCAGGTATTCGGAGGCAAAGGGGCCTACCTGTGGGGCACGGCTTCGGTCCTTCGGGACAGCTCGGGAAAGGTGTTCGGAGCGATTGAATCCATCCGGGATGTATCGGATCGCAAGACGGCGGAGCAGGCGCTGAAGGCGAGCGAACTGTTCGTAAAAGACGTCCTGGACGCGCTGACGTCCAACGTGGCGGTCCTCGACCACGACGGAAAGATCCTGGCGGTCAACAAGGCCTGGAAATGCTTTGCCGAAGAGAATGGCCTGGCGGACGAAGGTGCCGGTGTCGGATCGAATTATCTGTCGGTGTGCGGACGGTCCGAAGGCGACGCCGACGAGTCGGCAGCCGCCGCTTTGAGGGGGATCAGGGCTGTCATGGAGGGGCTCCGGGACCACTTCAGCATGGAATACCCCTGCCACTCGCCGACGCTGGAGCGCTGGTTTCTCATGCGTGTGTCCCCTCTCAGCGGCGACACGCGCGGCGTGGTCGTCACCCATGACGATATAACCGACCGCAAGCGAGCCGAGCAGGAAAGCGTGCGACTGGAGCAACGGCTGCAGCAGACAGCGAAGGCGGAAAGCCTTACCAGGATGGCCGGGGCCACCGCTCATAACTTCAACAACATGCTGGGCGCCGTGATAGGAAACCTGGAATTCGCCCTGGAGGATGCGCCACACGGGTCGGAGCTGCGGACATGCGTCGGTGAAGCCATGAGCGCATCGCGCCGGGCCGCGGAGTTAAGCCGGTTCATGCTGACCTACCTTGGGCAGACCGTCGGCAAGAGAGAATCCCTCGATTTGAGAGAATTCATCGGAGACATGCGCGCTCTTTTGAGAGCATCGATACCCGGAAACATTCATCTCGACACCGAACCGTCATCCGAGCAAGCGATCATCCGGGCGGACAGGGCGCACCTGCGGCAGATCACGACCAACCTGGTTCTGAATGCCGTCGAAGCCATCGGCGAAGCCGCCGGCCGCATTACTCTCGGGCTCCACACCGTACCGGCGGCGGAAATCCGCGAATCGAGATTGTTCCCGTTCGACTGGGAGCCGAAGGCGGACGCCTACGCACTCCTTTCGGTTTCCGATACCGGGTGCGGTCTGGACGATTCCATGCACGAAAAGATCTTCGACCCGTTCTTCTCCACCAGGTTCACGGGAAGGGGCCTGGGATTGTCCGTGGTGCTGGGCCTGGCGCGGGCGCACGGCGGGGCCGTCGGCGTGCGGAGTCGAGTGGGACAGGGTTCGACGTTCGATGTCTACTTGCCCCTCGTGCAAGAAGAGCTTCCCCGGAAAGAGAGAGGAGAAAGCAGTTAATGAATGACAGGAAAGCAGTCGGCGATACGGTGGAAAACACTCTGCTCAAAGCGCGCACGGGCATCAGGGGGTTCGATGAAATCACCGGAGGGGGGCTCCCCAAGGGGCGGCCCACCCTGGTGACGGGGGGACCGGGATGCGGAAAAACCCTCTTCGGGATGGAATTCCTCGTCCGTGGGGCCACCCGGTTCGACGAACCCGGCGTATTCGTCTCCTTCGAGGAGACCGAAATGGACCTGGTGAGAAACGTCAAATCCCTCGGATTCGATCTGCAGGACCTGGCGGAGCGGGAAAAGCTCATAGTCGACTATGTCCACATCGAGCGCCGGGAAATCATGGAGACCGGCGAGTACGATCTCGAGGGGCTCTTCGTAAGGCTTGCGGACGCCATCGACACCATCGGGGCAAAGCGGGTCGTGATGGATACCCTGGAAGCCCTCTTCGCGGGCTTCCCCAACGAATCCATCCTCAGGGCGGAGATCCGCCGCCTTTTCCGCTGGCTCAAGGAAAGAGGGGTTACGGCGGTCATCACGGCGGAAAAGGGTAAAGACACCCTCACGCGCCACGGCCTCGAGGAGTACATTTCGGACTGCGTGATACTCCTCGACCACAGGGTAACGGCGCAGGTATCCACGAGAAGGTTCCGTATCGTCAAGTACCGCGGCTCCATGCACGGAACCAACGAGTATCCCTTCCTGATCGATGACGAGGGCATCACGATCCTTCCCATCACTTCCGTCGGCCTCGACTACAAGGTTTCCACCGAACGGATCTCATCGGGCATCCCGCGCCTCGATGCCATGCTGGGGGGCGAAGGGTTCTTCCGTGGAAGCAGCATTCTCGTATCGGGCACGTCCGGAACGGGCAAAACGAGCATCGCCGCCTGCTTTGCCGATGCTGTCTGCGGGAGGGGCGAAACGTGCCTCTACTTCGCCTTCGAGGAATCCCGGGACCAGATCGTCCGGAACATGCGCTCCATCGGACTCGACCTCGATAAGTGGATACAAAAGGACCTTCTTCGCATCCATGCGGCCAGGCCCACCGCCTACGGGCTTGAGACGCACCTCGTGGGAATGCACAAGTTCATAAGGGAAATCAAACCCTCCGTCGTTATCGTGGATCCGGTATCGAACCTCATCACCGTCGGCGACACCTCCGAGGTGAAGCTTCTCCTCATGCGCATGGTGGATATCATGAAGCAACACGGCATCACATCGCTTTTCACGAGCCTCGTGGGAAACAAAGACAGTATCGAGATGACGGACATCGGGGTCTCCTCGCTCATGGACACCTGGGTCCTCGTTCGCGACCTCGAGATCGACGGAGAGCGAAACCGTGGAATCTACATCATCAAATCCCGAGGAATGACGCATTCCAACCAGGTGCGGGAGTTTCTCCTGACCGGCCGCGGCGTGGAGCTTGTGGATGTCTATGTGGGGCCGGGAGGCGTGCTGACCGGCGCTGCGCGGGCGACCCAGGAGGCGCGAGAGCGGGAGGAAGCGCTCGCCAGGCAGCAGGATGTCGAGCGCAGGCTTCGCGAGATCGAGCGGCGGCGCAAGGTGAGAGAGGCTCGGATTGCCGCTCTCCAGGCCGAATCCGAAGCAGAGGAGGAAGAGATGAAGCGGATCGCCCTGGAAGAAAAGCTGCGAAACACGACGCTTGTCCGGCAACGAGAGGAGATAGCCCTCCTTCGCAAAGCCGATGCCGCGTCTGAAACCGATGCGCCGGAAGAAGGCGGCGAGCGTCCATGACGAAGAAAGTGGAAACCGGGGAAATGGACAGGGAAGAAGTCTGGGAATTCAAACTCTATGTTGCGGGGCGGACTCCCAGGTCGCTTCAGGCTATCGCGAATTTGAAGGAGTTCTGCGAAGAGCAGCTCGAGGGCCGATACAGGATCGAGGTCGTGGACCTGCTTGCGAACCCGAAGCTCGCCGGAAAAGACCAGATCCTCGCCACTCCGACGCTCGTGAAAGAGCGGCCCCTTCCGGCGCGAAGACTCGTCGGCGACATGAGCGACCGCAAGGCCCTGCGCGCCGGTCTGGGTTTGTGACCGCGAAGGTCTTTTCGGACCATGAAGTCAGTCTGCGAATGAGGAATGTTAACTCCGTCATTTCAAAGGTTCAACACACGGGGACGCGTTACCATGACAGAAGAACGGATCGGGAATTGCCCGGACGAATTTGACGAGGCGCTGAAAGACCGGGAGAAAGCGACGTATGTCCTCAAGCTCTACGTCACAGGTCTCACCCCGAATTCCCGCAAGGCGATCGAGAACATAGAGGCCATTTGCAGGGACCACCTGGAAGGCCGCTTCGAACTCGAGGTGATCGACATTTACAAAAGGCCCGGGCTTGCCAGGCAGGCGCAGGTAATTGCCGCCCCCACCCTCGTGAAGGAGCTTCCCCCGCCGCTGCGGCGGTTCATCGGAGACCTCTCGAACAGCGAGAGGGTACTGGCCGGCTTGAGCATTGTCCGGCAGGGAAAGAACGTCTGAAATCCGGAGGCGCAACGCATGGAAGAGAAGAACGGGAAAGGATTGCCGCGTGAAGACGAGGGACTCCGGGGGCGGCCCCGCGAGGCGGAAGAGGTGTTGCGGGCCATCCGGGGGGGTGAAGTCGATGCTCTCGCCATAACCGGCTCGGGAGGCGAGAAGATCTATACGCTCGAAGGAGCCGATAGAGTCTACCGCATCCTCATGGATTCCATGAACGAGGGGGCCCTCGCTCTTTCACAAGAAGGGACCGTTCTCTATGGGAATCTTTGCGTGGAGCGGATGCTGTGCGCGGTCCCCACGAAACTGGTCGGGACTTCGATCGCGGGCTTCATCCCGTTGGAAGAACGCAAAGCCTTTGAATCGCTCATCGACAGAGCCGGAAAGGAAGGGAGCGCCAGGGGGGAGATAAGACTCCTCGATCCAAACGGCGCCGCCTTTACAGCGAGCGCTTCCATAAATGCGGTGGATTTCGACGGCAAGCAAGGGTATTGCGTCATCGTCTCCGATCTGACCGAACGCAAGGCGGTCGAAGAGCAGTTGCGCCGCAACCATGAAGAACTGGAAGCACGGGTGCGGGAGCGCACCGCCGAGTTGTATGAAGCCAACCAGAAACTGCAGGCCGAAATTCTCGAGCGCAAGGCGACGGAGGAGGAACTTCGCAAGAGCCGGCACGATTTGAACCGCGCTCAGGCCGTGGCGCGAATCGGAAGCTGGCGTCTCGACATGCGCCGTAACGAATTGCTCTGGTCCGATGAGACTTACCGGATTTTCGGCATCCACAAGGGGACCCCCCTCACCTACGATTCGTTCCTCGCCGCGGTTCATCCGGAGGATCGCGAATACGTCGACCGGCAGTGGACCAATGCCCTTCGCGGCCTGCCCTACGACATCGAGCACAGGATCCTTGCCGGCGTGTCCGTGAAGTGGGTGCGGGAGAGAGCGGAATTGGAATTCGACGAAGATGGGTCGCTAACGGGCGGGTTCGGAACGGTTCAGGACATAACCGAACTGAAGATCGCCGGGGAGGTTCTAAGGGAAAACGAAGCGCGGCTCCGGCAGATTATCGACCTGGTGCCGCACATGATCTTCGTAAAAGACCGGGATGGGAGATATCTCCTGGTAAACCGGGCGGTCGCCGAAGGCTACAACACCAGCGTCGGTGATCTTACGGGGAGACTCCATGGAGAATTTCACCCCGACGAGGAAGAACTGCGGCGCATGTTGCGTGATGACCGAGAAGTCATGGAGAAGGGCGAAACCCGGTTCATCGAGGAAGAGGCCTACACCGACGCCTCGGGCCGGGTCCGTTTGCTGCAGACCACCAAGGTCCCTTTCTTCAGCTCCGGCAATAAAGCGCGGGCAGTACTGGGAGTTGCTGTTGATATTACCGAGCAAAGGCGGGCCGAGGCGGAACGGGAAAAACTGCGGGCCCAGTTCAACCAGGCCCAGAAGATGGAGTCGGTGGGCAGGTTGGCGGGAGGCGTGGCTCACGATTTCAACAATATGCTCAGCGTGATTCTCGGCCATACGGAACTGGCCGGGGAACAGATGGGACCGGACCACCCGCTTCTTGCGCACCTCGTGGAAATAGACAGGGCGGCGAGGCGATCGGCCGACCTCACCCGGCAACTGCTGGCCTTTGCCCGCAGGCAAACCATCGCCCCCAGGGTGCTCGATCTCAATGAGACCGTGGAAGGGATGCTCAAAATGCTGCGGCGGTTGATCGGGGAGAACATCGATCTGGCCTGGATACCCGGCGAGAACCTGTGGCCGGTCAAGGTCGACTCCAGCCAGGTCGACCACATTCTGGCCAATCTTTGCGTAAACGCGCGGGACGCCATCGAGGGGGTGGGCAGAATCACGATCGAGACGGGGACCACCACCTTCGATGAGGCTTACTGCGCCGCTCACGCGGGATTTACCCCCGGCGAGTTCGTACTGCTGGCCGTAAGTGACGACGGCTGCGGCATGGACCGGGAGACGCTCGCCAAGGTCTTCGAACCTTTTTTCACCACCAAGGAAGTGGGCAAGGGAACGGGACTCGGGCTGGCCACGGTCTATGGAATCGTGAAGCAAAACAACGGCTTCATCAATGTGTACAGCGAACCGGGCAAGGGAACGACTTTCAAGGTTTATTTCCCCCGGCGCGAGGCCGTAGCCGGGCAGATACAGCAGGCGGGTCCGGAGCCGCCCGCGAAAAGGGGCTCCGAAACCATCCTGCTGGTGGAAGACGAGCCGACGATCCTGCATCTCACCAGGAAGATGCTCGAAGGTTTGGGGTATGCCGCGCTGACCGCGGGCACGCCGGGCGAGGCCATGCGAATTGCGGAAGAACACGCGGGGGAGATCCACCTGCTCATAACCGATGTGGTCATGCCCGGAATGAACGGGCGGGACCTGGCCCGGCATCTCTCGGCCCGCTACCCGAACCTCGGACATCTGTTCATGTCCGGCTATACGGCCAACGTAATAGCCCATAACGGGGTGCTGGACGAGGACGTCAACTTCATCCAGAAACCCTTCTCGAAGCAGGACCTGGCCGCCAAGGTCCGTGAGGCGCTCGCTTGCCGGAAATGCCTCGGGGATGAACCGTAGGCTTCGGGCTTCGGGCTTCGGGTTGCGGGTTGCCGGTTGCGGGTTACGGGTTCGGGATCAGCACCGTTGAACGAATCGTGGTTGCTTCTCGGGTTGCGGGACCAGCACCGGGTGAATAGACTGTAGCCTTACTCCTTCCGGGCGTTCTTCGGGCGCCGCCCCTCCCTTATAATCTATACAATCGTCGGACTCGACCTTATCTACTCTGAAGAGGCTGCTGTTATCGATAGTCGTTCCGTATCGTGAATCCAGTACAAAATAGGGGGACCCATGCGAGGGAGATCTCTATTTTACAGGAAACCTGTCGACGCCCTCGTGTCGGAGAGCTTTGGGAAAGAGCGACAGATGAGGAGAATACTCGGTCCATGGAACCTGACGGCGTTGGGGATCGGGGGCATCATCGGAGCAGGCATCTTCGTCATCACGGGGCATGCCGCCGCACAGTACGCCGGCCCCGCGGTTTCCATCTCTTTCCTCGTATCCGGAATCGCCTGCGGTCTGGCCGGTCTTTGCTATGCGGAGCTCGCATCCCTCATTCCCGTATCGGGAAGCGCCTACACTTACGCTTATGCCTCCCTGGGAGAACTGGCCGCATGGATCATCGGATGGGACCTGATCCTCGAGTACCTTTTTGCAGCCGCAACCGTTGCGGCAGGCTGGTCCGGGTACGTGATCAGCTTCCTGCGCGACATGGGGATAGCAGTTCCATCCGCCCTGGCGGCTCCGCCGCTGAGCTACACTCATGCGCATGGCTGGAAATCCACGGGAGCCCTTTTGAATGTGCCTGCCGTGGCGATCATTTTCGTGCTCACCACCCTCCTGGTATTCGGCATCAGGGGGTCGGCGCGACTCAATAACGCCATCGTACTGTTGAAGGTCGGCGTCATCATGCTCTTCATCTGCTTCGGGGCCTTCTACGTCGAGCCCGAGAACTGGACCCCCTTCATCCCGGAAAACACCGGGACCTTCGGTCAATACGGGTTTAGCGGCGTAGTAAGGGGCGCCGGAGTGGTTTTCTTTGCATACCTCGGCTTCGATGCCGTAACGACGGCGGCCCAGGAAGCGCGAAACCCTCAAAAGGACATGCCGACGGGGATACTCGGCTCTCTTGCCGTTTCCTCCCTGCTCTACTTCCTCGTGGCGCTCGTTCTCACAGGCATCGTGAAGTACGATCTGCTGCTCGTTCCGGACCCCATCGCTTTCGGGGTCGATGCCGCGGGTCCGGGACTCGCATGGCTCAGGCCTCTCGTAAAGATCGGAGCAATCGCCGGTCTTAGCTCAGTGATCCTGGTCGTGCTCTTCGGACAGTCGCGAATCCTGTACGCCATGGCGGCAGACGGGCTCCTGCCGCCACAACTGGCCAAAGTCCACCAAAGGTACAGGACGCCCTATGTCACGACTATCCTGACGGGCCTCCTGGGAGCGGCTCTCGCGGCCTGCCTGCCGATATCCGTACTGGGCGAGATGGTCTCGGTCGGGACCCTCTTCGCCTTCACCATTGTTTGCCTGGGAGTTCTTGTGCTGCGCTACACCGATCCTGAACTTCCCAGGCTCTTTAAGATTCCCGGAGGGCCCGTCGTACCGGTGCTCGGCATGCTGGTGTCCCTGACTCAGATGGCCTTCCTTCCCACGGCCACCCTGTTTCGGCTGGTAGTCTGGATGGCGATAGGCCTGGGGATCTACTTCACGTTCGGCATACGGCGCAATGCTGCTCACACCACGGATACGCGAGCCTGACGAGCGTTGCCCGCGTAAGGCCTTGAAGATGCTCCATTCCCGAGAGATTTGCCGTTGCGCGTCGAAGGATCCAATGAGATCGTTCGACTTGTTCCCGCACAAAGAAAATGCTAAGTACGGATGGTGGTGGTTAGCCGACCAGTCGGATAAGAGATTTACGGCCACCGATCCGTGAAACTGATGGGCAAAAAATTGAGGGAGTCGTCATGACCAAAATAGAAATGAACAAGCTTGCCGATATCGAATTCGAACTTCAGTGGAAAAGCCATTACGGAACTCATGCCGATTGCTTCTTCGGGAAGCGAGTCAATCTGCGTTGGGATGTTCTCCCCAAAGCGCTGGTCGAAAAACTCATGGACCGGGGTATCGGCGACAGCGTCGACGTGACTTTCGCCGCGGGTGAAATCATCCCTCCTCCCGACCCCGCGAAGTTGTTCCGTGTCAAGCTTTCCCAGTTCGATAATGCATTCCGGCCCGACGCCGTTACTTATCCGAGGCAGGGAAGGTTCTATCCCAAGGGCATTCTCAGAGATGTCCCGAATGTGTTCAGAGCCAATGTGGAGCCCTTTCGGTGCGCGGAAGTCGACGATGCCGGCATACTCGTGGACTTCAACCATCCCCTCGCCGGAACGGAACTGCTTGTCAAAGCCACTGTCAGGGGAATAATGGACGACAAGAGGCCGACATACAGGATGGGTTTGATGGTCGCCGATTGGATGGAAACCGTTACGGCGGGGCCGGGAATGCAGGTCCGGTGGAACGGCCGGCCGACGGATTTCTTCTCCGACAACGCCTTCGCACGAGCGGACGAAACCTCCGATGGACGTTTCTACGAAAAGCCCAGGCTGGTGAATCACATCGATGATACCGCCATTGACGGCATCTCCGCTTTGTACGGGAAACTGGTCGGCGCGGGCGGCAGTGTGCTGGATTTGATGAGCAGTTGGAAATCCCATATTCCCTATCACTTGAAACTCGGCAAGGTCACGGGACTGGGGCTGAACCTCGATGAGTTGAAGAACAACGACCAACTGACGGATACCGTGATTCACGACCTGAACGAAGACCCCGTTCTGCCTTTTGCGGACGAGTCTTTCGATGCGGTGATCTGTACCGTGTCCGTGGAATACCTGACGAATCCCCTGGCCGTCTTCAAGGAAGCCGGACGGGTTTTGAAGCGTGGCGGATGTTTTGCCCTGACGTTTTCGAACCGCTGGTTTCCGCCGAAAGTGATCGATGTCTGGCAGCGAATCTACGAGTTCGAACGCATGGGCCTGGTATCCGAATACTTCCTGCTGTCCGAACCATTCGAATCCAAAGTACATACCTGTTCCATCCGGGGACTCCCGAGACCGTTCGGGGACAAGTATTACGGAGAAGTCCCCGTTTCCGATCCGGTCTACGGGGTCTGGTCGTACAAGAGCCGGGGGAAGCAGGTACCCGTTTCGGGAGTCGAAGCGTGCGGCAAGACGAGCGCTATCCGTTGAGCGTGGCGGGAGTCTGGGCGGATTCGGTCCGTCAAGGAGAACCGGTGGTCCATAACGATTTCTCCTCTCTCCCGAACAGAAAGGGCTTTCCACACGTAACGGGTGCGAAGATCGAAGGTGGGGCATCCGGCAAACGAGCCGGCCGGACTCAGGCAGATGGGTAGCCGGGGGAAGCGGGCTTTGAGCTATTCGAAGGGTCGCGCAGGCGTAGCCGTAGGACGGCCAATTACCCGACCGCCCCGGCACGGATCCCGGCGCTCGGTTTTCCCGCACCGGGACTCCTCGGGAATACTCGCTTCCGCAATCAGCATGAACTGAACCGATCAAGCTGCCGGCTGATGGAATAGTTGCTCGCGGATACGGGGTTGATGTACTCGAAAGTGCTTCAATAGCTCCTTGCCTCTGCTGCCCGGCCCGATCACCTTCTCGAACCACAAATCCAGCACATAGTGCGGGTACACATTCGAGATGACGGGTGAGACGATCCCTTGAGGTGAGCCCGCTTCCGGGTATATCACCGTTCCATCCGTATCGAGTATGCCCGCTTTGAGCCACTTGCCCACGGGCCACGGCAGCGCCCCATCATCCACTCGCTCCCGCGGCGTCTTTTCTATCCAGGAATGCTCCATATGGTCGAAAAACCCGCGTATGTCGGCTTCCACAGTCCCCCGCGTGTGCGGGGAAACCTCCTCGCGCCGGGTGACACCGCGAATGCCCGGCTGAACCCGTCGATCGAACACGGCATGCCGGTGGCGCTCTGCCGCGGGGCGGCTTCGCTCAAGGCTGCAAAACGGTCTTATTGCCGTTGACGATCTTGTAGATCGCCATCGGTTTATTGCACGTGCCGTCCGTATTCAGCACAAGCCTGTCTCCGTACAGAGTTCCGAAGGAAGGATCGATCCGGATGGCTTTCTCGAGTTCTTCACCATCCATGGGGTCTTTGCCGTTCGCCGCCACCCGCCTGATCAGCTCGGCCAGGATGTAATAGACCGCCTCATAGTAATTCGCCGCAAACACATCCGGCGTTTCCTCCCATTTCTCCTCGTATTCCCTGACGAATCGCCGCACCGAGGGTTCGGGATTGCGGGCGTCGAAGCGGTCCCCGTAGACATAAACATTTTCGCTGGCGCTGCCGGCAATATCATGGAAATCCGTACCCCAATCCTGGACGACGATCGGAATGTCCATTCCCAACTCTCTTGCGTTCTTGATTATGTAGCCCTGGTCCGTACCCGTTGAAATATCGAAAACGGCGTCCGCATTGCCGGACTTGATCCTGGACAACTGAGGAATGAAATTGGTCCCCCCCGGCCGATGCTCTTCCACCGAAACGACTTCCCCACCCATCTCGACCCACAAGGGCTCCACGACTTCCCTGGCCGGGACCTCCCCTCCGGGACCGGCAAAATGGATAATGCCGATCCTGCGTACATTCATACGCCGGAGAAATTCAAGCATGGGAGGGATCATCTGCGTCTGAATGAGCTTGATATTGTATAGATACGGTCTTCCGGCGAGAGAAGGGCTGTATGCTCCCCCGTTGATGGTCAAAATGCGCTTGCTCGCACAGATCGGCTGCACCGCCAGTGTAACCCCGCTGAACGAAGTCAGCAGGAAAGGGATACGTTTGTTCTTGATCATCCTTCCCAGGCCGTTGAGAGCAAGGTCCGTGTCCAGGTTCCGAAAGTCGGCTATCTCCAGCTTGAGCTTGTATCCCGCGACCCCCCCGTCGGAATTGATCCGGTCGATCGCAGTCATTGCGCCGCGGCTCATCATGCGGCCATAATAGGCCTGTGGTCCCGTCATCGGAAACAATGCCCCCACCGTGAAAATCTTTGGGACTTCAGCCCCATGGGCAGGCCGGCAAATCACTGCAAAAAGAAACAAAAGACCTGCCGTCAGCATTCTAATTCCCCGGACCATCGGCGCCCTCCCCCGTTTCCATGATAGTGACTTTCTTGACCAGCATCTTATTCCCGTCAACAATTCGAAAGATGGCCATCGGTTTGTTGCAGGTCCCGTCCCGGCGTAGCGTCAGCCTGTCCCCATACAGGGTTTTGAAAGAAGGTTCGACCCAGATGGCTTTCTCGAGTTCCAGCCCGTTCATGGGGTCCCTTCCGTTTTTCACGGCCCGCCTGATCAGTTCGGGAAGCACATAAAAGACCGCCTCGTAGTAATTCGCCGCGAAGATGTCCGGGGACTCGCCCCACCTGGCCCGGTATTCCTCGACAAAGCGCAGCACTGCCGGGTCGGGGCTTTCCGGATCGAAATGGTCTCCCGGAATATAAACATTTTCGCTGGTTTTCCCCGCAATTTCGTAGTAGTCGGTACCCCAGTCGGGAACGGTGACGGGAATATTCATTCCCATCTCTCTCGCGTTTTTGATCACGTAAGCCTGATCCTGACCCGTCGATATGTCGTAGACGGCGTCCGCTTTTCCCGCCTTGATTCTTTCCAGGTAAGGGGAGAAGGCCGTAACGCCGGGCTGGTGAGACTCCATGGAGACGACCGTCCCGCCCATCTTCTTCCACAACGGCTGAACATAATCCCTGGCTGAAACTTCGCCGGCCTGATTCGCGATGTAGAGCACTCCAATCCTGCGGATGCCCATTTCCCAAAAGAACTCGAGCATCGCCGGAACCATCTGCGTCTGGATGAGCTTGGTGTTGTATAGATAAGGCTTGCCGGCCAGTAAAGGGCTATAAGCGCCGGGATTGAACATCAAGACATGCGATTTCTCGCAAATCGGCTGGGTGGCCAGAATGACCGCGCTGAACGAGGCCAGGATAAACGGGACTTTGTCCATGACGATCATTTTCCCGGCCGCGCTGCAGGCTAAATTCGTATCCACATTTTTGTAGTCGGAAATCACGAGCTTGAACGAATAGCCTTCCACTCCTCCGGCGGCATTGATATGATCGACCGCAAGCTGAGCGCCCCGGCTCATGACACGGCCGTAGTAGGCTTGAGGCCCCGTCATCGGAAACAGCGCGCCGATGGGGAACGTCTCGCCGAATGCCGGATTCGAAAACAATCCCAGAACCAGGGTGAAAAGACCAAGGCGAAATAGTCTCATAAGCGGCCCCCTCCAAATCCGCGGGGTTACAGCCGCCGCCCGCGAGCGGCGGAAGCAGCGACACTTGTTCCCCGGCAAACACATAAACCTGTGTAACCCGCCCGACAAACCGCGCCACATTCAACTGTCAGCCATTACCTTTCGTATCGTCTCTGCAAGGTCCCTATATATCACCGGCTTCATGACCAGGCCTTTTAAGCCGATGTCCCTTATGCTGTCTTCCGTGATGAACTCGCTGAAGCCCGTGCAGATGATAATGGGAATATCCCTCCGGACCTTCAGGATAGCCTGGGATAACGAGACGCCGGTCATGCCGGGCATGCTCATGTCCGTTATCACCAGGTCGAAATCGTACGGCCTGTTGCGAAACGCCGTCAACGCCTCGATGCTGCCGGTATACGCGGTCACCTCGTAGCCCATCGATTCGAGCATCTCTCGCAGCAGGTCAACGACCAGGGCTTCATCGTCCACCAGGAGGATTCTCTCCTGCCCGCCCGTGACCGCGCTTACTTCCGGAGGCGGCTCCTCTTCGGCGTTCATTCGAATCCGGGGCAGATACACATGGAAAACGGTCCCCATGCCCGCCTCGCTGTAGACGCTGATATACCCCTTCATCTGCTTCACGATGCCGTGGACGACCGCCAGTCCCAGCCCAGATCCCCCTTCCGGTTGCCTGGTGGTGAAATAGGGTTCGAAAATCCGCTCCACGGTCTTGCCGTCCATGCCGATGCCCGTGTCCCTCACGGTCACCTTGACATATGGGCCCGCGTCCAGTCCGGAAAAGTACGCAACGTCCGAGGCATTCATCTCGACCTGTTCCAGCTTCACCGTCAGCGCGCCGCCGCGTTCGCGCATCGCGTGATAAGCGTTCGTGCAAAGGTTCATAAGGATCTGATGAATCTGCGTCGGGTCCCCCATGACCGCCCCGCACCGCTCGTCGATATCCATATGAATCTCTATGGAAGCAGGCAGGGTCGCCTTGAGCAGTTTCAAAGCCTCCTTGATGATCGGCTGCAGGATGATGGACTGGTACGGCTGTTCGGTTTGCCTCGCAAAAGTGAGGATCTGCTGAACCAGGTCCTTGGCCCGGTTGGCCGCCGTGAGGATCTTCCCGAGCCTGTCGGCAACCAGGCTGTCGCGGCCGTTCCCGGTCAGCAGCATCAAATCCGCATAGCCCAGGATCGGCGTGAGCAGATTATTGAAGTCGTGGGCGATACCCCCTGCAAGGGTCCCCAGGGATTCCATTTTCTGAAACTGGCGGAGTTGGGCGCTCAGCTTTGAGCGCTCTTCCTCGGCCAACATTCGCTCCGTGATGTCCTCGCCCGAGCTGAGCATCCCGATAACGGCCCCCGACTCGTCTCTCAGGCATGAATTGCTCCATAGAATCACCCGCTCTTCCCCGGCGGTGGTCAATATCAGGTTTTCGTTGCTGACGACCTCGCGGTCCTCCACGTGGGACGGCTTGCCGTCGATAAGATCGAAAAACCCCTGCTTCAATCGTTCTCTCGACCGATCCGGCACGAAACGTTCAAACCAGTCTTTCCCCAGGACATCTTTCTCTTCACACCCCAGAATACTGCAACCCTTCTTATTTATTTTCGCCACTTCGCCTCGAGCGTTCAAAACCAGGAGCATGACGGCCGCGGTGTCGAAGTACATCTCCGCTTTCGCCTTTTCGGCAAGCAGTTCG
>CAYOVG010000004.1:0-60084 GCA_964407285.1 uncultured Syntrophobacteraceae bacterium | reverse complement strand
CGGGGCTTCTGGAGCACCTTCACCCGAAAATCGCCCGGACCTCCGGAAATCCCCTTCACTTCCGCAAGCGTGAGAAGCTCGATATTGAGATGGCGGCCAACCTCGACCAGCTTCGGTGAAATAATGCACATGGCGCAATCGTTGGTCGGAAAGGTCTTGTCCAATTGGGCCATCACGCCGCCGATGGAGGGTTCCTTCTCCACCATGTAGACGTAGTAGCCGGAATCGGCAAGATCAAGGGCAGCCTGTATACCCGCAATACCGCCTCCCACAACCATGACCGCGCCGGTTACGGGTTCTAACGCGCCTTGTTCGTTCATCTATTCTCACTCCGCAAACAATGTATTACGATAAGGTTTTTTGTGGGGCGCCGCCCACTTGAATCCTGACATTCGAGGTACGACTTCACTTTAATTCAGTAAAGCAAAAAGACCCGAAAGCCGTCTTGCTACCATGGCTTATAGAACACATAGCACTCAGGAGTCAAGTAAGCCGGCAGAGAAAATCCGGAAGTCCCGCAAGAACCCTGTTTTATCGGCGCCCCCCATAGCCGGTTCGCTCGAGGCGAATATCCCCGGAGCTGATTCCGCGCATGCTCGTCATCAGCCGCTGGTCCGCGCTGGTCCGCTTTCCGGCTGAATAATATGGTGTGAAGAGGTGGTTGAGAATCGGACGTTTATTGATTTTGGCGTCAGGAAATGTATTGTCTTGCTGTAAGAAATTTTCTTACCGTAATGCCAGGTCCGGCAGGCCGTAGTGGGAATGGAGGCTCTCCCGTCCCCCGCCCGATGCCCGCGGGGGCAGGCTTTGCGGGAGGAACGGGAGCGTGGTCCGTCTTTAGTCGCACCGTTATTGCTACTCGTCTTCCTTCAGCGCCGAATCGATAACGATCTCGGAATGCAGCGTCCTGTGCACCGGGCATTTGTCGGCAATCTCGAGAAGCCTTTGGCGCTGGTCGGCGGTAAGCGGGCCAACCGGTTCGATCTCTCGGCTTATGTGGTCCACCATGCCCTCATGGGTTTCGCACCGGCTGCAATCCGCAGCATGGATTTTCCGGTGCTTGAGCCGCACCGTGACTTCCGTCAGGGGCCATTTTTTCCGGTCGGCGTACATGCGTAGCGTCATCGTGGTGCACGCGCCCAAGGCGCCGACCAGCAGATCGTAAGGAGTGGGTCCCGTATCGGTCCCTCCCAGCGCTATGGGTTCATCCGCTATCAGGCTGTGCTGATCGACCCTTATCTCGGTCTGGTAGCCGGTCTTTCCCGTACGAACCACCACGCGGTTGTCCTCCAGGTTCCTCTGCCGTCTATCGTCGTAGGGCGCTCCGATATACTTCCTCGCCCATGCGGCCAGAACGGACCCGACGTAAAGCGAATCATTCCTGTTGGACAGGAGGTGGTCCGCCTGATCCAGGGAAATGAAGCTCTTGGAGTGTTGGGCGGTCTGAAAGATCTCGGCGGCATTCTGTATGTCGACTATGGAGTCTTTGGGGGAATGGAAAATGAGCAGGGCCTTGTCGAGCTTGCGGACCTCATCTTCCATGTGGACTCTCTCGAGGTCGTCGAGGAATTGCTTCTTCAGCTTGAACTTTCTTCCGGCAAGGATTATCTCCGCTTCGCCGCGGGCTTCCATCTCCCCGGTCGAACTTTCCAGGAAGCGTGTGATGCAGGCCGGCTTGGCGGGAGCGCCGATGGTGGCGATCGCCATCGAGGAAGGAATGTGGGAAGCCGCCTGGAGCACCGCGGCGCCGCCGAGCGAGTGCCCAATGAGGATTTTCGGCGGTTCGTAGTTGTTTTCGAGGAATTCGGCAGCGGCGAGCAGGTCCAGGACATTGGAGGAAAACGTCGTGTCCGCGAAATCGCCTTCACTCTCCCCCAGTCCCGTAAAGTCGAAGCGGAGCACCGCGATACCGTTCCTGGTCAGGGAACGGCTGATGTTGACGACGGCGTTGAGGTTCTTGCCGCAGGCGAAGCAGTGAGCGAAGAGCGCATACGCGACCGGTTTCTCATCGAGCGGCAGGTCGAGCCGGGCAGCAAGTTTTTTTCCTTCCCTGTTCTCGAACGTGAGTTTTCGGAATTGCATTTTATCCTCAGTATTGGCTGTGATGCTTGATATTCAAGCCTTTCACGATGAACGAGACACTTTCGGCAATGTTGGTGGCGTGGTCCGCGGCCCGCTCCATGCAGCGGGCTACGATAATCGTCTGAACCGATCTTTCCACGGCCGGCGCATCGACCATCATATGCTCGATCATGTGCTTGAGCACCTTCACATTGAGTTCGTCGGCCCGGTCGTCCATCTGGCACACATCAACCGCCTTGTCGGCATTCTGATTGACGAAAGCCGAAATGGCCAACCGCAGCATTTCCATGCTCACTTCGCCCAACTGCTCGAGAGCGGGATTCCTGGGCAAAGGAGGACGGCTGCTCAGAAAACTCACCCGCTGGGCGACGTTGACCGCCTGGTCGCCGACACGCTCCAGGTCCACCGCAATTCTAAGTCCTCCTACGATGAAACGCAAATCCCGAGCCATCGGCTGCTCCAGAGCCAGTAACCTGAGACTCTGCCTGTCGACATTCATCTCCAGGAGGTTTATCTCGTTGTCGTTTCGGATGACCTCCTCCGCAAGCCCGACATTCCTCTCGAAGAACGCCTGGATCGCTCTTTCCATAGCTCTCTCCGCCAGCGCCGCCATGCGAATGAGGGTCATCTTAAGCGTCTCAAGTTCCTGGTGAAAATGGCTTTCCATGCTCTCTATACTCCCGGCTCAACCGACCCGTTACTTTGTTTATGAAATAATACCGCTCCGTCTCCGTTGACTGACTTTTCCATTTTCCACGTACTACCTGCCGTTACCGAGGGGCCCGTTGCCGAGGGGCGCATCTGAACGATGAAATCATGCCCACGGATTACGAGGCCCCGAACCCGCAACCCGCACTCCCTTAATTGTACCTAATTACCCGATGCGGAGGAAAGGGTAAACAAAAGCCCGGTCCCTGTCATTTTTCCTTCCGGGGGGCTCTCAACCCATATGCTGCCTCCATGATTCCTGATGATATGCCGACAAATGGCCAGCCCCAACCCGCTGCTTCCGGTCTGAACGGTTCGATGCTTTTCGACGCGATAGAACCGCTCGAAGATGCGTTGCTGGTCCCCCTTGGGAATGCCCGGTCCTTCATCAGTGACGGAAAAAGTTACCGTTCCGCTTTCGTTTCCGTTCTTACAGGAAATGCTTATGGCGCCCCCCTCCGGGCTATACTTGACGGCATTGTCCAGAAGATTGATGAACACCTGAAGGAGCTGGTCGGGATTCGCCTCCACCCACACCCCATCCTCCGGCAAACTACTGTCCAGGCGCACCCCTCTCGCATCGGCGATCGGCAGGCATGCTTCCCAAGCCGCCTCGAGTACCCCCGATGCGTTCACCGGGGTGAAATTCACCTTCCCCTGCGCGGCTTCGAGCCGCGCGAGCTGGAGGAGGTCTTCCACGATTTTGTTCATATGGTTGGCGTTCTTGAGAATCACGCCCAGAAAGGTCCGCCTCGACTCCTCATCCTGGCTGTCCACGGACAGGAGCGTTTCCGCATACCCCTTGATGGATGTCAGTGGAGTACGAAGTTCATGGGACACATTGGCCACGAAATCCTGGCGCACTTTCTCCAGCCGGTGGAGTTCGCCGATGTCGTGAAAGACCAGGATAGCCCCCATCCCTCTTCTCTCTTCACGCAACTGAACGATATTGACGTCGTACAGGCGGTCCATCCCCATGCTGATCTGCAGATTGAAGGGCCTGCCTTCGAACTCCGGAGACCCGGACAATACCTTGTCACAAGCGGCCTGCAATTCCGGGTTGAGAATGGCTTCCAACGGTTTTCGGCCGATACTGTGGGCGAAAGTGGGCACGAGTTTTTCCATCGCCCGGTTGGTCATGAGGATTCTTCCCTTGGAATCGAGAACCATCACGCCTTCCCGCATGCCGTCCAGGATGGCCTCGGTGCGCTGCTTCTGTTCCGTTACGGACAGCAACCGGGCTTCGATGGCTTCCACCATCTGATTGAAAGCCTGGACCAGCGGATCGAACTCCTTGCAGGGCGAAACCCTTATGCGATGCCTGTACTCTCCCCTGAGTATCGCCGCACAGGCGTCGACCATCGTCCGCAACGCGATTCTGAGGCGGCGGAAGAGCCTGTAGAGAAGGATTCCCCCGATGACGGCAGCCGCAAGGCTCACCACCACGGAAGTCTTTTCGATGATGTCGAACCGGTCTTTGATGCTCGGCACCGGCACGGCCAGCCGCAACACGCCGTCCGGAACCACTCCCGCAAGCTTGATCTCCCTGGCGGCAAAAACCATGTTCCGCTGCTGCGTGCCGCTGAAACGAAGCACTACCCCCACCCCATGGCTCCTCGCCATAATCACTTCGGGACGGCCGGCGAAATTCTCGAAACCGGCGATTTCATTCAACGGCACACTGGAATCGGCGACAATCTGCCCGCCCGACGCCATCATCGTCAGTCTCACGTCGAGCTTGCCGGCCACAAGTTGCATCCGTTCCTGCAACGCTTCGACATCTTCGTACTCCCCGGGCTGTTCGATAAGCCAGTACGCGAGGTCGAGCCTGCCGACGGCGTTCGCTCTGGCTTCCTCCTCGACATCTCGCCCCATGCTGTACTTGTAAGAGAAAAACGAAAGCAGCATAGCCAGCAGAAGTACGACTCCAAACCCCAGAAGCAGGCGCGCCCTGAGGGAGACAGATTTGCGCATCTCTTACCACTCCCTATCCATGAAAACGATATCCAACCCCCCGGATGGTCTCGATCATATCGGCGTATCTACCCAGCTTCTGGCGCAATCTCCGGATGTGCGTATCGACCGTCCTGGCATAACCTTCGAATCGATATCCCCAAACCCGGTCCAGCAACTGGTCACGGGTCTGCACCTTGTCTTCGTTGCGGACGAGTTCCAGGAGAAGCTTGAACTCCGTCGCCGTGAGACTGACTTCCTCACCGTCGACAAGCGCCCGGTGGGCGTCCGATTCGAGCCGCAACCCGCCTTTCTGCCAGACGGGCGCCGCTTCCTCTCGGGGTCCGGCGCGGCGCAGCACCGCGCGAATCCGCAGTATCAACTCCCTGGGACTGAACGGCTTGACCACGTAATCGTCGGCGCCCAGCTCCAACCCCACTATGCGGTCGATTTCCTCGCTTCGCGCAGTCAGCATGATCACCGGTATCCGGCGCGTCTCCTGACCCCGCTTGAGTTCCTTGCAGACATCCAGGCCATCCATGCCCGGAAGCATCAGGTCGAGCAGCACGGCATCGGGAAGGTCCTGCCGAATCAGCGCGAGGGCCTCGTAGCCGTCCCGGCTGGATGAAATATCAAACCCCGCCGCGTGAAGGTTGAAAGTGAGGAGCTGCAAAATATCAGCATCGTCCTCCACTATAAATACCTTTGGCCTCACCATACCATACTCCCGGTCATATCGAAAGGTGCCGATTTACCCTCTCATGACAGGATCACCAACTCGTTGCATTGATAAGGATATCTTCCGGCCTCCGCAACACGCGAGAACAAAGATGACGTCAGGCAAGGAAAAAATCCGGCAGCATCGCCACCAGAGAGACATCGGGAAAGAGCTGCGTAGTTCAAAGTAACTGAGACAGAGCGGCGAGTCAAGGTAGATTGAGAGGCGTGGTGAACCTGTTTTACCTCAGTTCACGAATAAATGCGGCATGGTTCATCAGCCATGCGCCCGCCCGGCGTTGCGGTTCATTTCACGGCTGCGGCGTCCCATTTTCAACCACCGGCATTCCCGGGCGCAGGCGCCCCTGCCCTTTCATTTTGCCGGATGCGGCCATCGAGCCCAATACAAGAGCCGCCACCGCGCCCGAGAGCACCCCGCCGGCGTGGCTTTCCGGCATCGGAAAGCCCGTCATGCCGAAGTGCAGGGATTCAAAAAGCACGTGCCCATGGAGGACCTCGAAGATGCTCTTTCCCGTCACCGCCACGAAACTGATCGCGCCTGCGCAAAGCCGGGGCCGTTGAGTTTGCGACTCCCGCCTCATGCTCTCGATGGCCGATATGGCCATGAGCCCGTGCGCTACACCGGAAAGCCCGCAAAGACCTCGAGTCTGCGCGACCGGGGACGCAAGACCGCACAGAACGAGGCTTCCCAGCCCGCAAAACGCCACGCAGGCAATTCTCCGAAGCGGACTACTCTCATCGAGGCCGCTGTATAGAAGCAGGAATGCTCCCGCATCGAGCAGAAAATGGTACCAACTCAAGTGAACGAAGGGATGGAGCGCAACGCGCCACCACTCGCCCATCTTTACGCGTTCCGGAAAAAAGACAAAGGACTCACGAAACCCGCCATCCAGGAGGGGCAGGTTGATAAGAACGAGCATCGAGGCGAAAATAGCCAGTTCCGGAAAGCATCCGACATCTCTTTTCAGCGCTTTGAATCTGTCGATCGAGTTCATGGCAATCTCCATGCGGCGGACAAGTAGTGGACGAACGCATACGATTCAAGGACCTTCGAAGAAGACTCAGGGGCCTTGAAGAAAACGGCGCACAAGGCTCAAAACCGGGTCCGAAGTCTATATGGATATCGGGTGATCCCAATCCGCGGAGCTTTCGCCCTGCTTCGGGGACCACCCTTTCAAACCGTTCAACCGCTGTTCCCTACCGGTCACGCTTCCCGCGGTTGAGCCACCATGCGAGCGCTACGAAGAGTGGTCCCACCGGGCCGCTTCCCGTGCCGGAGGGCCTGACGCCGGAGGCGTCCCTCTTTCCGGCGGGCTCGTCAGCCGTACTATTTTTCTCCGGAAGGGCGTCGCGGTCCTGCTGCACCGTCCGGCGTTCCCGGGCGCTGCCCGTCCCGGTCTGCTCGCCGATGCTTCCAATCCCCGGAGCACGGGCATCCCCGAATACGCCGCTCCCCCCTGCAGCCCCGTCCACCCGGTAGCTCTTCACCGCAGCGGCGCCGCGGGTCTGCTGCGCCCTGCGCTCCTGCTCGACCCTTTGCGCATTCCTGCGCTCGATCCGCTCGCCCTCCATTTCTTCTTCCCGCAGCACGACCATCGAGGTGTAATCCGTTACAATCGAGTATTCCCTGCCGAGTTCAACGATTTCCTCTCTCGTCTTCCCGGTCTCCCCCTTCTCCCTTATCTCCTCCATCCGGTCCTCGATGGCGGACAGCGCCCAAAGCCTTTCGAGTTCGGGGTTGTCGGTATCCACGGCCGGAAGCTCCGTTCCGCAGCGCCATGTCTGTTCCTGCCCCGAAATCCTGGCTTTCAGTTCGAGCTCGACCTCCCCATGCCCCGAGTATCTTCCGAACATGACGAGCTGTTGGCCCATGTAGAGGCTGCCGGGCTTTGCAGGAGTGAGGTCCTTCACCTTCTCGCCGTGAAAGGTGAGGCTCACGTCGTGGAGTCGCTCATGGAACACTTTCGCCTTCGCCTGGATGAGCCGTCCCGCTATGTCATCGCCCTCCGAAACGTTCATGGCGAAGCCCCCGGATTCCTTTGCGATCCGATCCATGAGAGGTTGATTGGCGCTGTTTCCGATCACGAACGTGAAGAGGCGGACATCGACTCTCCCGACGAGCTTGAGAAAATCCTCATGCCGCGTCGGGCCGATATTCGCCACTCCGTCGGTGACGAGAATAATGCCCGTCGTGCGCTCGGGTTCGAGCATACCGCAGGCCATGTCGAGCCCCTCGAACAGCGCGGTGCCGCCCGATGCCTGGATCTGCTTCAATCGCACGACCGTCTCCCGCACGTTCTTCTCCGTGGCTTCTACATAACCGCCGGTGAAATCCGAAGCGCGAGAATTGAACGTCACGATGCGGAACCGGTCCCCCGGCGACATTTTGCCGAGCACACGGCCCACGCCGTCGATGAGGGTCTGGATCTTGCGCCCGCCCATGCTCCCCGATGCGTCCAAAACGAACGTCCAGTCGACGCCCTCCGTGATCTTCCGGAGCGACGCCGCGGGAGTCACCACCACCATCACCGTCCCGGTTTCGCCCTGCTTCCGGTATGGAATGAGTTCGACACGAGCCGGAACACTGTCATCGAGCCTGTAGTAGACGACGATATCGCGGGAAATGTCCGCCCCTTCGCTCTTATCGACCCGCACCCGGAAAACTTCCCCGGCGGACGTCCCCTCCCCCGGAAGCTTTTCGATCGAAGCCTTGTCCTGATAGTCGGGAAGCCTGAGGTCCTTCACAGGAAAAGCCGACTTCAACACCATGTTGAACGTGAATTTCTCGCGCACCGCGCTGTCGACGGCCCAGAACTTGATACGCTCGTCATCGACATTCCCTTCGGAAAGAGGATAGAGGTAGCGGCCCACGTTGAGGTCAATTTCAACCGGTTGATAGTAAACGAAGCGAACCCTCGTTTCCGACCGTGCGCGCACCACGCCGACCCCGATGTCGATCGTCCTGAAATCGTCCTTTTCGGCAATCGCAGTCTCCTTGCCGCGGGCCTTTTGCTTTTCGTAAACGGCTTTTGCCTTCTCCTTTTCCAGCACCTCTCCAATGGTCTCCTTGCCGTCGATCCAGAGGCTCAACTCGGAGAGGCTCGCCTGTTTCGGCAAAGGAAGAGTGTAGATGGCCTCCATGTCCCGGTCGCTCTCATTCAGAAATACCTGGTCCACCTCGGTCTTTGAGAAACCGTTGTTGATCACCACGTTCACGTCGTGGGACTTGATGTGAATGGGAGAACCTCCTCCATGGGAGGGTTTGAGCAATCCGGCGGCGGCGGCGTTCGACGATGCGCTCAAAACGATTACAAGGAGCGCAGTTCCCGCCAAAACGCTCCCGATGCGACTCCCCACGGCCTTTCCAGTTCTTGATGAGGTCTTCATGATTTCTCCTTCCTCGATTTGTCCGTTTTCGGCTTGTCCGTGGCCCTGCCCGTTCGACCCGACCAACGTTTCCGCGACCACCCCTCTTCCGCCAGGAACCAATCCAAGGGCCCCATTCTCTGCCTTCCTCCTTTGCCGCCTGCCGCGGCATCACATGCTCCCGGAGAAGAGACTGGGCACAAACCGTGCCCGGATTGGGCGCGGAAAATTATCCAGGTCTTTTCAAGACTTTAGTTCAATGGAGAGGATTCGAAGGAGAAGCATGGCGCAGGAAATTCCGGATTCTCTTGACATCCAATGCACATGGCATGTACATTCAATGCATGAAGAGACCGAAAGGACTGACATCAGCGGAAAGAGATTTTTTCGGACTGGTTGCGCAGGCGGCGTTCAGCAACCCCTTTGGAAACGCACGGGTGGAGCTGGATCTGAAGATTGCCGGATGCCCTGCCGATGCAGGCGACGAACAGCGGGTCGAGTGCGTCACCGGAAAGATCGCGGAATCCGTGCGGAGACTCGAGGCTGAAGGGAGAGCGGATGTAAGGCTCTACTCCGGTGAAGAGCGCTACATGATGCAAAGCGTCTTTCTCTTCGAGGTCTTCCACTGCTTCATCAGTGAACTGGACCGGCTTATCCGAGATCAGATAAGGGCCGGAGACACCCCCTGCCGGGCGCCTTTCTCCCGCGACGTGCTCTCGATGCTCACGCGCCGCGGTTTCAGCGTCGAGGACACGCACCGGTTTTTCGCCATGTTCTACCAGGCGAGGCGCGCCTTCTATTTCATCGACCGGGGGCTCATCGGGGATAGCCCCTCCATGAAGCAACTGCGCCTGCACCTTTGGAACAACGTCTTCACCCACGATATCCGCTGGTATGAAAAGTACCTGTGGAACAGGATGGAGGATTTTTCGACGCTTCTGCTGGGGGAGACCGGAACCGGCAAAGGAACGGCCGCCGCCGCGATCGGCCGCTCCGGCTTCATTCCTTATGACGAGAAAAGAGGCTGCTTTGTCGAGAGCTTCACGCGCAACTTCATCCCCGTGAACCTGTCGCAATATCCTGAAACCCTCATCGAATCGGAGCTCTTCGGACACAGGAAGGGGGCTTTCACGGGAGCGGTCGAGCAACACCGGGGCGTGTTTGCAAGCTGTAGTCCCCACGGGGCGATATTCCTCGACGAGATCGGGGATGTGACCATCCCGGTTCAGATCAAGCTCCTGCAGGTGCTCCAGGAGCGGACCTTCTCACCCGTCGGGGGCCACGACAAGCATCGTTTCAGCGGCCGCGTCATCGCCGCGACCAACAAACCCCTCGATGAACTCCGCCGTAGCGGGCGCTTTAGAGACGACTTCTACTATCGGCTCTGCTCGGACATCATAGTCGTCCCTTCGCTTCGTCTTCGGCTGCGGGAAAACCCTAGAGAACTCGACATGATGCTCTCCCACGTCCTTCAGCGCGCGACCGGAGAAGCGTCCGGGGAACTCCTGGCGCTGGTTCGCGAAGTGATCGACAATGACCTCGGTCCTCACTACACATGGCCGGGGAATGTCAGGGAACTCGAACAGGCCGTACGCCGGATACTCCTTACTCGCCGCTACCAGGGCGACAAAAGCTGCGTCGCACCCGGACACGAACTCGGCGCCGGGATCACGGCCGGAGTGGCTTCGGGCAGCCTTACCGCACAGGAACTCGTCGGAGCCTACTGCGCACTGCTCCACGAGAGATTCGGGACCTACGAGGAGGTCTCGCGGCGAACGGGTCTCGACCGAAGAACGGTCAAGAAACACATCGAGGGGGCAAAGCGGGAATGCGCCGTTCTCATAAAAACGGATTGACCTCGTCCAGGGGCGTGTGCTATCTTTTTGCCCGGTCGGCAGTTCACCCAGGCGTCGCCGCCCCGCAAGGGGTGCTAAACCTGCCTCAATACCATTCCACCGGACACCTTATCCCGCGCCGGGTCGGAAGACGGCGACCACCGGCACATCCCACCAGGATCGGCGCGCTTCATAAGGATAAGCGATGTCCAGAACACTTTTGCCGTTTCATTCAGACGACATTTCCGCCCTGGCGCGGTCCCTCAAAGGCCAACTCGCCGATTGCGAGTCCCAGCCGAGCCATCTCGAACTCCTGAACATGCTGGCGCGAGCCGTCGGATACCGGAATTTTCAGCACTATCGGGCTCAACTGATCTCCCGGGACAAAATGGAGAGCCGCCCGCCCGCGCCGGAACCCGAACCCGTCGATTTCGTTCGCGTCAAGCGCCTGCTGCGGATGTTCGATGCCGAGGGAAAACTCGCGCGATGGCCCTCGAAGCGCAGCCAACAGGAACTCTGCCTGTGGGTCATCTGGTCGAGAATACCCGTTCGGGAGGCGATTTCCGAAAAAGAAATCAATTTGCTGCTGAACGACAATCACCTCTTCGGCGACCATGCCCTGTTGCGAAGGTGGCTTTGCGATTACGGCATGATGAGCAGAACCAGGGACGGGCGTGAATACCGGCGAGTCGAAAAGCGCCCGCCTGCCGAAGCGCTCGAACTGATTCGCAGGCTCCAGACGGCTCGAGCCGATTAGGAGAGGCTTTTCATACGTTCAGAAGTGTCCACGATCGGGAATCACGGGGACTGCCGGGACGCCGTCAACAGCGGCAGTCCCGTTGAAGCGGGGAAGGGCTTCGAGCACCGGCTTCCGAAGCCCTTTCCCCCGGAATACTACCGCCCTTCCCGCCTGGCATCCTCCACGGGTATGTGGACGGGCCCCAGCGGACCGCGCCATTTGCCCCCGCCGGTCTTCGCGATATCGTATTCCACGCCGTCCTCGCCGTGGATGCTCATCCTCGGACCGTCCCCCTTGCGTATGTTCACCTCGCAGTAGGGATTGCATTCGATGGTCGCATCCGAATGGAGACCGTACAGGGTACCCTGGTAGTCATAGAGCCCGTTTTCGGTCGGCATTTCATCACGCCAGTTCAGGGTGCTGCGCGCCTTCTTCTCTCGTTCCATATCTTTCTCCATAATTACGTGGATTTAGAATACTCAGTCCTTCAATAAAAGATAACAACCACATTCCGTCATGTCCCGTTCCGGCTGCGGGCGGGCATCCCTGAAATGTATCGCATCACAGGCTACGGTTCACTCACGGGTATCGGGATTGACTCCGTCATCCGGACCGACGGGAAGACACGGCCGGCTATGAACGGAAGCACGCATTAAAACATGGATTTCACGAGCGGGATGAGCGCCACGATGAGTGGGGCGACGATCAGGGCGGGCAGGAAGTTGGCCAGGCGCATATCCTTGATGTTCAACAGCTTGAGCCCGATCCCGAGAATGATGACGCCGCCCGTGGCGGTCATCTCGGCAATCATGGGTTCAGTCAGGATTTTCTCGAACACGGCGGCAAACAGCGTTATGCTCCCCTGGACAATCAGAATGGTGACGGCCGACAGCACGACCCCCCAACCCAGGCTGGCGGCGAAGGCCATGGAGGCGAAGCCGTCGAGCGCGGACTTCAGGGTCAGCAGATGGTAATCCCCGGAGAGTCCGTCGCTGATGGAGCCCAGAATCGTCATCGGCCCGATACAAAATACCAGGCTGGCGGTCACGAACGCCTCACCGACGCTGCTCTTCGCATCCCCCCGGCTCAATCGTGACTGGAGAGCGACCCCGAGCCGCGTCAGCCCGTCGTCGATCCTCAGCGCCTCGCCGATAATCGCCCCGATGAGGATGGCCCCCAGGACAATCAGCATGTTCCCGCTCGCCAGAGCCATCTGCAGCCCGATAACCGACGTAACGAGACCGAGCCCGTTGAGAACGCTCGTGCGCATCCCCTCCGGCAGCCTCGATCCTATCGAAATCCCCAGGATACTCCCGGCAACCACTGCTCCCGCGTTGATAATGGTACCCAGCATCTATATTGAAACCCGCATCGAGTATCGGCAAGGAAGAACCTCCACCGAATGTAACGAATGTAAAAAGGCCGGTTCGCGAACCCTCTCCTCTATGCCTTCTCCCCGCCTTCAGCTCCCCCATCCATAACCCCCTCCGCCAGCGCGGCTTCCTCCAGGATGGCTATCCGTTCGGCCAGAGGCGGATGGGAGTAGTTGAACCACACGTAGAGCGGATGAGGCGTCAGATTGGCCAGGTTGTCCGAGGCGAGCCTTTTCAGGGACCGGACCATGGGTTCGGCTGTCTTCAGGAGCCCTACGCTGAACGCATCCGCCTGTCGTTCATAGCGCCTCGAAATCGCCATGTAGAGAGGTCTCAGGAAGAAACCGAGTTTCTTCCAGACGAGCCCGGCGAAGAAAAGTCCCACATACGGCGCCGCGCTCTCGAATCCGAACGTGCTGTACAACTGCGGCCACTCCATGAGACGGTAGGTGAGATAAAAAACTATCAGCATGGAAAATTCAAGCAAAATGATCTGCTTGAGCACATGTTTTTTCTTGAAATGCCCGATTTCGTGGGCCAACACCCCCAGGACCTCGTCGTGCGGATGCGACTGGATCAGAGTGTCGAACAGCACGATCCGTTTGGCTTTGCCGATTCCCGTGAAGAAAGCGTTGGTATGGCGGCTCCTCGTTCCCGCATCCATCTGGAGTATGGTCTTGACCTTGAAACCGCCGGCGTTCATCAGCGCCCGGATTTTTTCCGCCAGTTCCCGGTCCTCGATGGGAGTAAACTTATTGAAAAGCGGCGCGATCAGGACCGGATAGAGTTCCACGAGAAGCAACTGAACCGCGGATATGAAGATAAAGGCCCAGAGCCACCAGCGGTGAGGAGAGATCCTGACTATCCAGAGCACCACCGCCAGCAGAATCGCCGACAAGATGATGGAGATGAGACCGGACTTGATCTGATCCATTATCCACAGCTTCAGGGTAGACCGGTTGAACCCGTACTTCTCCTCGACCACGAACGTCACGTAGTACTCGAAGGGAAACTCCACCAGGGAGAGCAACAAACCCGGCGCCATGAAAAAAAGGAGTCCCGCCACGATGTACGGAGTGTTCCACTCCGTCAGCACGTGCGCCAGGTAGGGAAGAAATCCCGAGAGAATCACCAGGAGAAGCGCCAGGTCCGAAACGAGGCGCCCCGTCAGTGAAACCCGGCTGTACTCCAGTGTGTAGGCGGTAATTTGTTGAAGCTTTTCCTCATCGATATATCCTTCGAACGGTTTGGGGACCCGATTGCCCCAATGCGCCATATGGCTCCGGTTGAGCTTATTCATCCACACGGCGAATACATCCTGCAGAAGAAAGACGACAAGGAAAGCCAGAAGCCAGACATTAAGCGTAACGTTATCCATAATCGCAACCATACCTTCAGCCGTACTTTATGCTTCGTCATATACACATTAACTTATGCACTTTCATGCGATCATCCAAGGTCAAAAATAAGCCTCCGGGAACTTGATGGAAAGGGAAAACGGCATTATTTTTGTTCGAGTAGCAACCGACATAATCGAAGCCCATATATAGTAAACCCCGTCGACCCCATTCCATCGCATTCTTTGAGAAAGGAAGTGAAGCCATGAAGGACAAACGCTCACTGCATTTGAAGGTTCAAGAAATGTGCGACTGCTTCGTCACCGCTGACCCGCTCAAGGAAATGGCCCAGATAAAGCAGGAGCCGGACAAGGAAGAGGCGGCCGTGAAGTGGCTGGCGCTGCTCATTTTGTATGGGATCGACAGCCACGCCAAAAAGATATCCGTATCCAGGTCCGAAGACGGCGAGATAAGCGTTGTAGCGAAATACGACAAGGCCGGACTTCCTTCTCCCGGGCCCGAAATAGGCGCCAAAGTCCTGGAAGTCGTAAGACAGATTGCCCACTTCGAGGAGGATAAGGGAAAAATCCAGTTTGCGCTCGGAATCCGGGACAGCAGCATCGAACTGGGTCTTAAGATGAAGAAAGAGGACGACTCGGAGAAGATGAGCATCAAGTTCCCGAAGTGGGAAGCAGACTAAGGGACGGGAATCGGAGGTCGGAGAACGGAAGCCGGACGTTGAACACCAAAGCCGGCTGACTGTCCGACCGGCATTATGGCAAGGCGGGGTTTCGCCCCCGCCACACCCCGCCCCATCGCTTCAAGCGAAGAACCGTCATCCGGCTTCCGGCATCCGACCTCCCGCTCTCCGAATTCCCTTTCCGTTCTCTCCGTGGTTGGCGCACCCCCTTTACGAAACAACAAATCACACGTCATCGGTTCCCTGGTTTCCGCCTTCGATTCCCGTTCCGGCCTCCGCTACCGGCTGATCACATGTTCGGCATTTTCCCTCGGAACAGCCTCCATGATCTCGACGGGATTCTCGGGGATGGTTCGCACGATCAGGGTGTGTTCGAAAAGCTTTTTGGCGATGTTCTGAACATCCTGCGCCGTTACGGCCTTGACCATCTCCGGATAGCGCTTGCTGTAATCCCACCCCAGCCCCAGCACTTCGTTGACCGCGGCGCTCTGAGCCTGGGAGCCGAGGCTTTCCAGCCCAAGGTGGTGCATGGTGACCACTATCCCCTTCCCCGTTTCAAGTTCGCCCTCCGGTACGGGCTCCTCCGTCAGACGCTTGATGTTCTGTAGGATGATATCCTGTACTCTGGGCAGATTACCGAGGGTGGTCTGGGTAACCACGCCGAAAAACCCGGCATTCACTCCATAGAAAGGAAATGCGTGCACCGTGTAGACAAGGTCGAGGTTCCCTCCCCGCAGGGCATGCTCCAGCCTGCCCGTCGGATAACTGATGCCCGACAGCACGGAATCCAGAACATCGAGCGCGGCGCGCTCTTTGTCACTGATGGCCAGGCCGTCCGTCCCGATAAACAGGGCCGCGGAACTCTTCTCGTTTTTCTTCTCCACCACACGGTCTTCACTCACCTGGTTCGTTTCTTCCGGGAGTTGCGGGAGCGCTACCTGCCCGGAAGACTTCCAGCCCACGAACTTGTTCTTGATCTTGGTTTTGACGACATCCGGATTGATGTCCCCGTAAACCGCGAGGACCGCCCCGGACGGGTCCACCATGCGGTGGTAGAAGTTCAATATGTCGGCCCTGGTGAATGATTTGACCGATTCGGCGGTCCCGAGGCGGTCGTGGGCATAGGGGTGATTCGTGAAGTAGTTCTTTTTGAACATTCGGCCGATTTCCGACTGCCAGTTCTCATCCTGCTGCTGTATGGCCAGCAGAGTGTCCTGTCGTCTTCTGGCTATCTCTTCTTCCGGGAACCGGGCGTTTTGCACGACATCCGAGAGGATGTCAAGCGCAAGGTCGAGATCCTCCTTCAAGACTTTAACGGAGACATGATAGGTATTGCTCTCCGACCCCGCTCCGATCGATCCCCCTACGCTCTCGATGGCGCGCATGATGTCGAGTTTGCTCCTCTTCTGGGTCCCGGCCGTAAGCAGTGACGCGGTAAAGGCGGAGATACCCGGAGGGGCGTCTTTTTCCATTATCAGTCCGCCGGGGCCGTAGAGCTGAATCGTGACGAAGGGAAGGGAGCGATCGGCCTTGAGAAGCAGTCGCATACCGTTATCCATCTTGCTGAATTCCACTGGTGCGGACTTCGACTCCGCGGTCGCGCTGCCCGCGGCCGTGTTGTCTGCAACCGCGTTGCCTGCAGCCGCGCTGCCTGCAGTCGCGCTGCTCGCGACCACGTTGCCCGCGGCAGCCGGTCCCGGCTTGCTTTCCGCCGGTTTCAAAGGCTGCTGCGTGGCGCCGGGAGCGGAAACCCGCCCCGCGTCGGTAGCGGCGGCGCCGGACGACTCTCCCCCGGAGGCTTCTTCCTTGCTCTTGGGCGGATGGATCGCAGCGATGCTCATTTTGTTCGTGTCGAGATACTGCTGAGCCACTCTCTGCACGTCCTTAGCCGTCACGCGCCGGATGTTCTCCACGTAGGCTTCGTCAAAATACGGGTCTCCCGTATCGAAATAGGAGGAAGCCAAAGTGGAAGCCATGGCCGACACGGTCTCCTTGCCGAAGACGTGCGACGCGATGACCATCTTCTTGGCCTTTTCGAGTTCCTTGGGATCTGCCGGATTCTTCTTGAAATAGTCCACCTCCTCCTGGACGCTCTTCAGGACTCCCGGCCAGTTGTCCGGAGGCAGGCTCATGCCGATGTAGAGCTGCCCATCCACGAAGGAAGGAGTCCAGTTACTGGCGCTGATTCCGAGGACCTGTTTTTCCTTCTCTTTGAGGCGCTGATAGAGCCTGCTGGTCTGCCCCTCCCCCAGGAGGATGGCGAGCACATCCAGGGCATAGATGTCGGGGTCCGTCATGCTGACAGTAGGAAATCCCACCATGGCCTGAGTGAGTTGCGCTATGGGAAGTTCTTTCTCCTGCCACCTGGCAGTGGAGCGCGGCGGTTCGTCGGGCAGGACGACCGGGCTCTGGGCTTTCAGAGGGAACCTGTCCGTCTTCTCGTAGATGAACTTCAGTACCTCGTAAGGGTCTACTTTTCCCGCAACGGAGATGACCATATTCTGGGGCAGATAGCGTGAGGAGTAGTATTCCTGCAGGTCCTCGCGGGTCTGCTGCACGAACACCTGCTCAAATCCTATGACCGGATAGCGGACCGGATGAACCCGATAGGCGGTCTGAGCGAACAGCTCCCACAGTTGGCGGGAGGAATTGTTCTCACCCAGCTTGTATTCCTGCTGGATCACGGCCCTCTCACGCGTTACCTGGCCAGGGTCCTGCACATTCTCCGTGGTGTAGGCGATGAGGAGCGAGAGTGCGTCTTTCCAGTGATCGGAGGACGTATCGATGTAGTATACGGTGCGATCGAAGGTAGTGTAGGCATTGGAAGCCCCTCCCATGTTCTTGAGGCGTTCCCTGGCCTCATCCTCCGTAAAGGACTGGGTCGTGCCGCCCGCGACCACATGTTCCAGGTAGTGCGAGAGACCGCCCGTCATGTGCCGGCCCTCGTAAATGGAGCCCGCCCGGACGAAAACCTGGGCGGAAACCACATCGTAGGCGTCGTCCCGGCGTATGAGGACCGTAAGGCCGTTTTTGAGCACCACGAAATAGTCCCCCGGCGCGGACGGCAACACCTTCTGGATTGCGGCCTGCACCTCGGGAGGAAATTGGGGAACTTCACCGGGCCGGTCCAGCGCATACCCCCGTCCCACCGAAGCAATAAACAATACGATTAGAATCGCTACAACAGCGAAATTCGTTTTTCTCATCCTATTTCCTTATATTTCCTTTAAATTACAGAAAGAGATGCTGGATACGGAACGATCGACACCGGATAGGAACGAGCCCTATCCGGCATTTCCAGACACCGGATAAGCACGGACCCCGTACGGCATCAAGCATCGGCTCATCGAAATCGAGACATCGATCCCAAAATGCCGTTAGGCCCGCAGACATTCGTTCTTTCTCGCGAAAGCTCATTGAAGCGCAAACTGGCGAGCATCTTCTGAAAACTACAATGAACGGTCCCCATCGCAACGGGAAGGGAACTCCCGAAGCAAAGCAAATCGAAATCTACCGAAACGCAATCGGCCCTTACGAATGTTCCTCTCCTTCGATCCGGTTCAACTCCTCCTGGAGCCACGCGATTTTTTCATGATCCTGAAGATCTTCGGCCTTTTCGCGTTCTGTTTTCAGCAGATCTTCCAGTTCGAGGCGCCTTCTCTGTCTGAATCCACCGACATCTTTCCGAAAATGCCTCTCCGCCATGTGTTTGGACTTGTCGAACTCGTTCATAGGATCTCCCGAAATGGTAATCACCTCAATTGTCAATGCAAGTTAGGATATCAAACAGTATATCATGCGAAAGTGATTTTAAGGCTATTTTCTTTTCAGAGCAATCGGCAACCGCGATTTGCAGGCTTTCCGAGACCGTAATACGCGCAGTGCATCCGCCTGCCCGGACCGTCAGGCCCGTACTCCCCGCAACCACGGGAATCCACCAATTATTGCATGCCCCGCGGCCGGCAGCCTTCAGCGGCTTCCGGCATCCTCCTCATCGTACTTGCGCAGTTTGAGCTGCAGCGTGCGCCGGGTTATGCCGAGACGCCGCGCGGCTTCGCTCTTGTTTCCGCGCGTCTCCTCCAGCACCTGGAGTATGAATTGCCTCTCCGCTTCCGCCAAAGTGATATCCGTACCCACGGCGCGCGACCCCACGGTCCCCGTTCCCACGGCGCTCGCATCCACGCCGCCCGTCACGGGAGGCTCGCACGAGGCGTCATCCGTTCCGCAAAGCTGCTGAAGCGCCAGGGGCAAATCGCCGGGTGTGATGTATTCGCCCCGGAGCAGGATAACGGCCCGCTCGACGGCGTTTTCCAGTTCCCGCACATTCCCGGGCCACGTATGTCTCAAGAGAAGATCCATCGCCTGCGGCGTTATTCCCTTGACGATTTTGTGGTTCTTCTCCGCGAAGCGCTCCCGGAAATGCCGGGCGAGTTCGGGAATGTCCTCCTTGCGGTCCCGCAGGGCGGGACATTCCAGGGTCACCACGTTCAACCGGTAGTAGAGGTCCTCACGAAACGCGCCTTCCGCCACCATCGACTGCAGATTGCGATTCGTGGCGGCCAACACTCGCACGTCCACGGGAATGGACGCATCGCTCCCCACGCGCTGAATCTCCCCCTCCTGCAACACCCTGAGGAGCCGGGCCTGCATGGAAAGCGTGAGTTCCCCGATTTCGTCCAGAAACAACGCGCCCTCGTGCGCCTGGAAAAAGCGTCCGGGACGCAGGCGGACGGCCCCCGTGAAGGCCCCCTTCTCATGGCCGAACAGCTCGGATTCCATGAGTGTCTCCGGAATCGCGGCGCAGTTGACTTCCACCAGCGGCTTCCCGCTCCGGGGACTATTGGCGTGGATGGCCCTGGCTATCAGCCCCTTTCCCGTCCCGCTTTCTCCAGTGATGAGGACCGTGGCTTCGGACGGCGCAACCAGCGACACCATATCGAGCAGGCTCCTCATCGCCGGTCCGTTCCCCACGATGGCGGGCATCTGCAGGCAAGCCAGTCGCCGTTTCAGCCCCTCGTTCTCCCTCTGAAGGTGAACGTGCTCCAACGCCCGCTCCATAACGAGCCTGAGCGCATCGAAATCGAGCGGTTTGGTCAGGTAGTCGTACGCCCCCGCCTTGAGCGCATCCACGGCGGTGGGGATGGAGGAGTACGCGGTCATGATGAGGATGGGAATGACGGGGTTGTACCGATGGATTTCCCTGGTTGCCTCAATCCCGTCCATGCGGGACATGCGCATGTCCATGAGCACCAGGTCCACGGCTTTCCGACGGACGAATTCCGCCGCGGCCCGCCCGTCCTCGGCTTCTTCTATCCTGTATCCCCAGTCTCCCAGGAGCGTTTTCAACATCAAACGGTGCCCGTCATCATCGTCCACCACCAGCACCAGCGGCAGAGGCTTTTTCGGCATCACTTACTCCTCGTTCACGGCCCCGTGCTCACCCCGGCAGCCGCAACGTAAATGTCGTCCCCCGGCCCGGAGTACTGGCCACCTCGATGTCTCCGTTGTGGGCTTCCACCAGTTTGTGTACAACGGCGAGTCCGAGCCCCACGCCCCGAGGTTTCGTCGTGTAATACGGATCGAAAATGTGCGGCAGACTCTCGGGGGCGATGCCCGGACCGGAATCGGCTATCGTCCAGACAACATGCCCCGATTCCCGCCGGACGCCGACATCGAGGCTTCCTCCCCCCTCCATGGCCTGCAGGGCGTTGAGATGCAGGTTCAACAACACCTGGGAGAAGCGGTCCGGGTCCACTTCCGCCTGGAGGTCCGCGGGAACCACGCCGGATTCGATCCTCACGCCCTGGAGCTGCGCATCCCGCTCCACGAGCCGAACCGAATGCTCGAGCAATTCCGCGCAGGAGACGACCCGCTTGTGCAGTTCGATGGGACGGGCAAAGTCGAGAAGTTCCGTGATGACGCGATTCAGCCGCTCCACCTCCTGTTGCATGACCCGGGCGATCTTCCCGGCCTCCGGGTCCCCGGCGGCCTTGCCGGCCAGGATTTCGGCAAATCCCTTGATGGAGCTGAGTGGATTGCGGATCTCGTGGGCCACCCCGGAGGCGAGCCTTCCCAGCGCGGCCAGGCGCTCGCTGCGCCGGAGCTGCTCCTCCAGTTGCTTCACATTGCTGAGGTCGGAAAAGAGAAAGACATATCCCACCGGCTCGCGTCTGCCGTCGCGAATGAGCGCCGCATTCACAAGCAACGGAATGCCGTGGTTCCCGTCCGCCCGACAGTGGATCTCCTCTCCCACGACCGCTTCTCCGGTTTCCAACTGGCGCGCCAGGGAAAGAAACGATGGAAACGAATCGATAGCCGCGCCGGGTTCGACATCGCGGTGAAGCATGGCGCGGGCGGCGGCGTTCGTCTTCCGCACGCTCCCGCCGAGGTCCGTGGCCAGAAGTCCGACGGGCATCTCGTTCACGAGGGTCGAGGTGAAAGCTTCCATGTCCTGCAAGGAACGACGCACCGAATGGTACCCGGCGGCCCAACTCAGGGCAAGGAAGCCGGCGACCCCTCCGGCGAAAAGCAGTCCGAACAGGAGCCCCATATTTTGCAGATCCCGATTTATCGAGGATTCAAATGGTTCGGGGTCCAGACCGACCACGATGTAGAGATCGTCTTCCAGGCGACCCCCGGAAGCAGGGTCCGCCGGGAAAAACATGCAGGCGGAACCGGCATCGCCGCCGCGCTGCCGCTGTACCCCGCGTCCTGCCTGCGAAGCCTCCTGTTCCGCACGTTCCGGACGTCCATGCCGCCCCATGCCCATGCGCCCGTGCCCCGGCTGCCCCTGGCGCCCGCGCTCGACCTGAAAGGGGCGGCTGACCTGGAACGTCCTGCCGTCATCCTCACCCACAAACCTGTATTCCAGCGCGCCGGAACGTGGAACGTCGTGGGCGGACGCCCTCCCCACCAACTCGGAACGGCTGTGGGCCGCGATTTGTCCACCGGGCCCCACCAGGGCGACATAGAGCACGTCCGGCTGCCGCGCGGCCTCCTCCATGAGCAACTGGATCTGGTTTCGCCCCCATCCCATGCGCATCATGGCCGTGCGGCTGACGGCCTCCAGGGAGCGCATAAGTATCCTGGCTTCCGACAGGAGCGTCCTGACCATGTGCTCCCTTTCGCGCTGGATATTCCTGAAGGCCAGGATCGCCATCACGCCGGCAAGTATGCACACCGGCCCAACGACGAGCCACGGAGAGACCCTCGACATGCGTAGCGGACGTAACGAACCGAAAACCATGGGCATTATCCGAAAAAAGAATCCATCATCGATAAAGAACGGCCATCACTGGAGAAACGGCGGAAACCGCATGGCGTCCCGATATTCCATCCAAAAGGAGAAACCATCCGAGGAAGCCGACGACGGTCTTGCATTGTTCTCGCGCCTATTGTATCCATGAAATGATTCATTCGTAAAGCATCAGAGTATCCGACGACGTTCATGAGAAATTGAGGGTCGAAAACCGCGACTGTTTCTATTCCAAACTGTATGAAGCTGATAACAACGGATCTCCGGGAACTCAAGAACACCATCACCGCCGAAGTGACGCGCCTGTGGAACGATCCCGTTTCCGACTCCCCATTCGGGCGTCCGGGCCCGGGCTCGATGCTCGCGGCGGCTTCCAGGCTCTATGCCCTGGGGCTCGGCCGGGACCAGGAACGCGCTCTTCGCGAGCGACGCACCCTGCCGGCGTTCGTGATCAGCGTGGGGAACATCGTGGTGGGAGGAACGGGAAAGACCCCCTTTACCCTGTGGCTCGCCCGCTTCATGAGCGAGTCGGGTAAGAAGACGGCGATTCTCAGCCGCGGATACGGCAGGAGGGGAAACGATGTCTGCCGTGTACCCTCGGGTGAGGAAGCCCGACCGGATGTGGATGTGGCGGCATTCGGCGACGAGCCTCTTCTGATGGCCCGCGGGCTTCCTCGAGTCCCCGTATGGGTGGGCAGGCGCAGGGTCCTTTCCGGTCGGGCGGCTATCGAGGAGTCCGGGGCCGAAGTGCTCCTGATGGACGACGGCTTCCAACACCTGGCGCTGCACAGAGACCTCGATATCGTTCTCCTGGATGCGGAAAAGCCGTTCGGCAACGGTCGTCTCCTTCCCCTCGGTCCCCTGCGCGAACCGGTCGAGCACCTCGACAGGGCGCATGCTTTCGTCCTGACGCGGGCCGACGATCCGGAGAAGACGGAAGCGACCCGCGCCATGTTGCGGGAACGCTTCCCGCGGAAACCCGTCTTTGCCTGCACCCACCGGCTGAAGGGGTTTAGGACCGGCCCGGACGGACCGCTGGTTCCGGTGCAGGCCCTGCGTGGACGGAATGCGGCGGCATTCGCCGGCATAGCCCATCCCGAAAGCTTCTTTCGGGCGCTTGCAGGGCTGGGGATAAACGTCCGCGCCACCCTCCCCTTCCCGGACCATCATCTTTACGGGCCGTCGGATATCACCCGCATCATGGACACGGTCCGGCGAACCGGGGCGCGGTTCCTCATCACCACGGAAAAGGATATGGTCCGCCTGCCTTCTCATATCCGGTCCGCCACCCTGGCGGCGGAACTGGACCTGGCTTTCGGGCCGGAATCCGATTCTCTTTGCGCGCATCTCCTCAACAGCTTTTCTCGAAAGCAAATTTGTACCCCGGACAGGGTTTCAGACCGGCCGCATCGACGGGGATTCTTTCGTTATTTCCGATAATGAGGAAACCTCCAGGCCGCAGGGTTTCCATTATACGCGTGAACACCCGTATTTTGACGGGCGGTTCGTAGTATGTGAGCAGGTTGTTGCGAAGGAAGACGAGATCGAAAGCGGCTTTCGGCGGGTCTTCCGAGACGAAGTCGTGCCTGAGCCAGTGGATACCCTGTTTCAGGGTTTCCGATACCGCAAACCCGGCGCCCTCCGCATGCCCTTCCGAAACCGGGATGAAGCAGTCGCCGACGGTGGCGGGATCGAGATTCCCCAGGCTGCTTTGCGGGTAGATTCCCGCCTCGGCCTTTTCCAGAACTTCGGGATTCGTATCCGTGGCCCACACCTCCAGGGCCGGCATGCCCGGAGACCTCTTTTCCGCCCGGTCCCACACGATCCTCAGGCTGTACACCTCTTCACCGCACGAACATCCCGCCGACCATGCTCGAATCGGCCGAGGGGCAATCACACCGGCCCCCACCACCAGCTTCGGGACGACATACGTCTCCATCACCTGCCAGAGCCGGAGGTCCCGAAAGAAGCGGCTTATGGAGACCGTGAGCAACTCACGGGCCTTCGCCACGACCTCCGGGTCCTCCCCCATGAAAGCCAGGTAGCTCTTCACATCCCGACACCCGCAGTCTTGCATGTGCCGGGCCATGCGCTTTTTGACTCCCTTGCGCACCCTGCGGTATCCGCTCCAGGAAAGATCGAAGAACTGCAGGATCTGCCGGAAAGACTCATCGTCCATACATCGTCCATCCTTCCAATCACGCTTTTCGGGGTTGCGTCGAGTCACGACTGACAGATGATCATACTATGAGCGGCCTCGACGTCAACGGATAACGGACTGTTCACCACCGAAGCGCTCTCATGGGGCGCGGCGGAAACACGGCCGGAAGCGAAGCGGCAAAGGGAAACGGCGCGTCTTATTGCATGCGCATGGAATCGTTTTGCACTGACTGAATAAGAGGGAAAGAAGAGGAGTGTGTTCCCACGTCGGGGGGGAGGCGTGGGAACCAAATGTGCCGCCCGGCCGTTTGTTCCCACGCCGGAACGTGGGAACGGCGCATCTTGGCGTTTTAGAATGTATTGTTCAGCATTACCACCATCGGGACAGCGATTATTGGATCAATTCGCCGGGTCCGGCACGCCGGCGTTTATTGTTTCCCGGTTTGTTTTTCCTTCGAATGAACGAAACGGAAGGCTTCCTCGACAGTCTGAGTCAGTTCGCTCTTCCGCGGGAATTCCTTCATCTCCGCAGCCTGGGCGTTGACACCTTCCTGGCCCTGCGCAACGTCCTCCAGCACTTCCTCGCCCGTATACCTGGGCCATTCGGTGGTCAGACGGTCAGTCCACACGTCACCGCCACCGCCGATCATGTCCGCGGGGTGGTCGATACCCAGTGAACTCATCCACAGGGGCCGCCTTTGTTCCCTCAGGTTGGTGATATCGATTTCGAGCCTGTTCTTATCGGATGAATCCATAGCGTCCACCTCTCTATGGCGATTTAATTTTCACATTCAATTTTATTCATAATTACTTATACTTAAAACCTAATCCGCGAATTGCGGATTGTCAATTCACTTCGCGATTTAAAGCACAAACCCGGTCCCATGCAAAGTCCACCGTGATGCGAAGAAGCCCTTACCTTTCCATTGGCGAACCACGCCAAAAGCTTATCGAGTTGCTCGATACTGAAGGAAGTCTCACGGGCCTTGCCCATCCACCTTCGGCAGCGGTTCGCATCGAGCGGGATGCCGGTCGCGGGAATGCCGAAACTGTTGCATAACCTCATTCCCATCGCCGGTTCCGGGACGCAGGCGATCCCCAGGGCGCCGATGCCGGGATGCTCTCGCTCGAGCTTCGTGAAAAGTCTTTTCCGCTCGATTTAAAATGAGGCGACCGTCTCAGGGGGGGTGGGCGCGGCGGCAGAAAATCATCCCCTCTTCCGGCCGCACTCGTAGCACAGGAGTTCGACGGCCGATCCCCTGATGACCGGCTGCACGCGGGTCGTGGCCGTAGAGCAACGCTCGCAGACGAGGGGGTCGAGGCGGCGGGTCAGCGGGTTCCAAATGACGCGAACCGTGCGGTGGAGTTTGCGGTAGTTGAACTCCAGCATGATCTGGGCGACATTTACGAGCAGCCGCACGGCGGCGCACGCCTTCACGGCGACCGTCACCCGGTACTTCTGTTCCAGGTCGTAGATCTTACGCTCCATCTCGCGGGGAAGCTCCCCTATCTTCGCCATGCGCTCCTGACGCTGAGCTTCCGTAAGGTTGGGGTGCGAGAGGCTCTCCCGCATCTCCGTCCCGAGCGCGTTGTAGTATTCCCGCGTGTGCTTCACGTCCCGGTGCAGCCTGCGCCTCATGCTGCCGAAAAAATCCGAAAGCTCCTCCTCGGTCGCTTCCCTGGCCCTGCGTCCCGCATTCGCAACTGCCTGCTCCAGCCGTACGGGGAAATGGGGCGGCACCTTGCCCGGCTCGAAGAACTGCACCGGATGCTCCCGCCACCGCTCCTCCAGCTCCGGGATAACCGCTCCGGTCACCTCGTTGACCGCAACATGGACCAGCCCTTCCTTCCTTTCGTCGCTCAAGGCCAGGTAGTGGAACACCAGCATCATGTAAGTGGTCCTGGCTTCGGCTCGGCTCCCCACCCGGACCTGCCCGTCCGTGAAGACGAGGTCCTGCCCGATGAGCTGCTCGAAACCCGCCTTCTTGAGATACGGGACCTCTATGTGCCCGTAGGCGACCGGAATCTCCGCCGTGGCGAGCCCGATGAGCCGGTCGAGCACGGGACTGCCGTAAAGGAGCGGCATGGTCTCGCCGCCCAGCCGCGCTTCCTCCGGAAGCCCCAGGACCCCGGCAAGATCGCCGGGCAGCAGGGCGACCAGCCCGTCGGAGTGCTCCTCCACGAGCCCCCCCCGCTTCTCCAGAAGCTCCGCGGCAAAGGAAACCAGTTCGGGATCGGATACATCACGAGCCGCCTCACCGGCGAAAGCATCGTCTGCGGCATAACCGCCCGCACCGTCGATATCGCTCATATGCCGAAATCCTCCTGGAAGAGTTTTTCATCCAGTTCCTTGCTCTTTTCATAGGCCGATCTTGCGCGCTTGAGCCGGGACGCGAGGGCGTCGAAGGCCTTTTTTCTTTCCGCCTCGTCGGGGTGGCGCACCCAGATTTCGTACACCAGGTCGCTGAATTCCTCCTCGCCCTGCAGCCTGCCGAGGATCATGTCGATTTCGCCGACCACCAGTTCGAACATGTTGATCTTCCGGTCCAGCACGTCCAGGATGTGGTCCTCGAGGCTCCCGGCGGCGCAGAAATTGTACACCTGCACGTCCTTTTCCTGGCCGATGCGGTGGATGCGGCCTATGCGCTGTTCGATCTCCATCGGGTTCCACGGCAGGTCGAAGTTAATCATCATGTGGCAGAACTGGAGGTTGTGCCCTTCGCCCCCCGTTCCCGTGGCCAGAAGCACCTGTTTCCCTTTCCGGAACTCCTCGATGGCTTCGCGCTTCTGGGCGGAAGTCATGCTCCCCTGGAAGACCACGTGTGGGATGCCGTTCTCCTTGAGGACCTTCCCCAGATATTCGAGCGTCGCGATGTAGTTTACGAAAATGATCTTCTGCTCCGAGGAGGCCTTGAGAAGCTCCAGTACTCTCCCCACTTTGTTCCCCATGCGGATCTGCTTCCCGATCCCGATGATTTCGGCTACCCGCTTCTTCGTCGCGGCGTCGAGGCCCCTGGTGTCCATGCGCTCCAGGCTTCGCAGGGCGGCCATGTGGGAGGAACCCGCGGCCTCCAGGAGTCGCCGGAGGCCGATCTTGGAAATGCCGGCGGTCCCGCTGGAGCCGCCGGCGGCAGCGGGATCGGCATCGCCCGAGGCTTTGGCCTTCCCGGAGCCGCCGGAACCGGAAGCCGAACTGCCCTCCGTCACGAAACTGCTGACCGCCCGGTAGAACGCCTCTTCGGCCTGCGTGGGGTTGATGCGAACCGTGAGCGCGAAGCGAGGAGGAAGGTGCAGTTGGGTGACCGACCGGGTGTTGCGAATCATGACCTCCTTGAGGAGTTCCCGGAGCTTCTCCCGGTTGCGCGGGTCGGTCGGATTTCCGCGCGTGACGAATTCCTCCTTGAAGGCCTTCTGGGTCTTGAGATGGCCGGGGCGAAGGAGGGTCACCAGGTTGTAGAGTTCCTCCAGGCTGTTCTGGACCGGGGTGGCTGTGAGCATGAGCAGGAAAGTCTTCTGAATGGCGTTTACGAGCTTCCAGTTGAGGGTGGTGCGGTTCTTGAGGTGGTGCGCCTCGTCCACGATCACCATATCGTAGGACCGCGACGTAACGAGATCGAAATGGCGTTTGGTTTTGGCGGTCTGGATGGACGCCAGGATGAACGGCTCCTCCCAGAACCGGCCCGGGTCCTCCTTGAAAGCGGGATCGTTGGTGGACACGCACGGGATGTCGAACTTGTCCCGCAACTCCCCCTGCCACTGGTGCACCAGGGAACTGGGCGTGAGGATGAGGGCCGTGCGCACCAGGCCTCGCATGATGTATTCCTTGAGCACTATGCCCGCCTCGACGGTCTTGCCGAGTCCCACCTCGTCCGCCAGGATCGTGCGCCCCCGAAAAGTCTTCATCACCTTGCGGGCCGTCTCCTCCTGGTACCAGAGCGACTGAACGTTGTGGATGGAGGGCAGGCAGATGAGCTGGTCGTAGGAGGTCCTGAAGGAGAGCCTGTAAGCCTTGAGCGCGAGTTCCAGGGTCTGCGGGTCGGATCTTCGGTAGCAGTTCACCGCTTCCAGCACGGGGGCCCCGTCCGTCTCGAAAACTATCTTCAGTTCGGGAAGCGCTTCCTGGACCGCGCCGGTCGAGGAATGCTCCCCCTGAAGCGCAACGGCCTCGACCGCCCCTGCTTCCCCGGTCGCCGCGGCAGGCGCCGAAGGTTCCGGTTTCTTCCTGGGGGCCGGGTTCAAATGCTCCAGGACCTGTTCGAGATTGCGCAAAGCCTCCTTCTCCTGGGTCCTGGTAATTTGACCCGGCAACGTGGATTTCCTGTCCAGGAGATACTCCAGAGCATCCTTCGCCAGCTTGTACTGCTTTCGTTGGAGCGCCATGCGGCCGAGGCTCAGGAAGTGCGCCGGATACCGGAGCGTCCCGTCGAGGAAACACTTCCGATACAGAAAGTAAAGAGTCTCCTGATCGCCGATATCAACGGCGCAACGGGCGGCAAGGTTTATCATCTCCGCGTCGTCGGGGTCCAATTTGAGCACCTTCATGGCCCAGGATATGGCGTCTTTGAAGTCTCGCGCCCTGGCGGCCTCCTGGGCTTTAGCCCTGTACTCCCTTATCTCCTCGTTGTGCAGATCGTACAGAACTTCCCTGCGCCTCGCTTTTTCCCTCTCCTCACGCTCTTTCTGCCGCTTGAGTTCCCGACCTATGGCCATACGATACAGCCCCCGCTGTGAATAAGTTGGTTCAGCCCCGGATCCTGAATCAGCCCCTGGACAATCGATCGGGCTGTCCGAACGCCCTCTGCCGAATCGTGCCGACCGGGCGGCCGGTTCTTCCAGGGCATACGGTTGCGCGAGTATCCCGGCAGGCGTACCCGAACCGGCATGGAGTCGGCGCATCATCCGGATGAAAAGCGGCGTTGCCGATTCAGCGCCTCCGGGACCCGGCGCGACTTCAGATTAAAGAGCTCAAGTTCACCTCGGGAGAGTCCCCGGATTTGAAGGCGGCAGAGGATAACCTCATAAGGGTCGACAACGACCGGATCGGACAGGGAAAGCGGATTGCGTCACGTCTACATGCCGGGTGGTTCAAAAGGCTGCTCTGCATCCGGGCGCCGCTCCCGAACCCCCTCGAGAGTCTTCCGAGAGATAATTCTCACTGTCTCAATATAGCATACCCTCGGGCCGGCATCAATGCGCGCGCTCTCCGGTTCGCTACCGCTCGGCCTTCTCCAATTCCCCGGACCTGTCCACGCCCAGGTCCGCGCGGTTGAAATCGCTGTCGCCTTCCGGCAGAATTACGACAAACCGGTTGCAGGTGTTGACCTGGATGTAGCCATCGGCGGCGGCGTCATCCATCCTGCATTCCAGGACATGCCCGCCCGACTTCGCATCGTCGGAGAGGAAATGGAAATGAAAACCCGGCATGTTCACCCCTTTGACATACGGGGGAAGCCTGAATCCCACGAGAGTTCCGGAAACGTTTTCCAGTTCGAAAACCGGCTGGTTCTTCGTGACTTCGGTAAGAGGGGGATAGGGTTTCGCCTGAGCCGGAACGCTTCTCGTCTTGACCCGCGCAAACCGGCCTTTGACCTTGACGGCGCAGATGGAGTTCATGCTCGGGACGGCTTTGTTTACCGCTTCCTCCAGGCCGTGGAGATCCGCGCCCGCTGTGACGGGAATCCGGTCACCACCGTGAAATCTCACTACCGCGGCGAAAGGGGTCTTCAGGTCCATGCCGGGAACGTAGACATTACCATCGGCTCTAACCTGATAGACCCTACCGTCCAGCAAAATCATCTCGCCGTCCAGACCGTGGAACGTACCGATGCCGAAATCCCCTTCCCGGAGCAGGCTTTTGAAAGAAACCTGGCCATCGTAGCTCCCGGCGAGCAGCGCATCGATCGTGGACACCTGGGTGAGCGCGCCGGCGTCCGCTTCCCGGTCGCGGCATGTCGCGCAACCTCCGGTGATAAGACTCAGGACGAACAGGAAAATAGAAAAACGAAGCAGCATTCCGAAATTCTTTTTTCTCATTCTCAAGATTCCTTTTCCTTTCTCCCCAATTTTTCTCCAATTTTGTGCCGCTTCACGGGCGGTCCGAGAGTCCGGGCGAATAAGAACTCTTGCCAGAACGTGATTCAATATCGTAGTATTGGATGTCACGTTTGTTTCGTACTCAGGATGCTGCAATCCGTGCCGGATGGCAAGGGGTTTTTGATCTTTGGATGCCGCCCGGCGTTCGCCGCAGCCGGCCGGAACTACAGAAACGCGGAAGAAAAGACTGCCGCCGCGCATTTCACGAAGAAGGAAGGACTGATGACCACGTTCTCGAGGTTCGCGTTGATATTTGGTCTCCTATGCCTGGCGACCCTCCCGCTCGGGACCGGACAAAGCTCTTTCGCCGCCGACGCGGCCCCCCCCGATGCCGGCGACACGATCAACACAACCGTGATTCACGTGGACCAGTACGGTGTGTACGCCCCTAATATCGTGTTTTACTGGGGGCCCGACCTGGACAAGAAGAAAAAAGCCGAATTGACCTCCAAAGCCGAGAAAATGAGAAACAAGGAGGTGACCATCACCTACTCGGCAAAGGGGAGTCTGACGAAGGACAAACGGCCCGTTCTCGTGGATATCGCCCCCATGCGGGAAGGCGCGGTTCTTGCCCATGTGGAGCCGGGACGATCCCGGGACGAGCGGGACCGCGGGCAGGAGGAAAGTAAGCCTCATCCGGAACCGGACCGGTACCGCGGGGGACCCGCGCGGCCTCCGGAGCAACCCGACCTGGAACAAAGGGAACAGCCCGCGCAACGGGAAGAAACGGGGATTCCGGAAAACACGGCATCGGGGGACCAGCCTCCATGGCCTCCACAGGTCCATGAAAGGGATAGGGATACGGCGCCGGCCGTTTCGGTTTCCGGCTCCATCAGCCGGGACGAGGTCCTGGAGTTTGTCAAAGGCATACTGATCATGACCGAGAGAAAAGACCTGGGCTCCATCATCGAGTCGTATGCCGACCAGGTCGATTACTATACCAGGGGAATGGTTTCGAGAGACTATATCCAGAAGGACCTGGGTTATTATTTCAGGAACTGGGAAAGGATCATGTGCTCCCTGGACGGCGACGTCGAATTGAGGGACACGGACCGTCAAGATACCAAGATATTGAATTTCATGTCCAATTTCTATGTCGAGAATTCCAGGAAATATGTGATCGGCAGCACCTCCAACGTGTGGAAAGTGCAGCGGACCCCGAATGGACTGAGGATAGTCGATCAGAAGCAGAAGATTATCAGCAGCGAATCGGGGTAGCCTTGGGAGCGTTGACTTTGAAGGTCCATTTGCTATACTTGGCGGGCTTCACGAGAAGCCGTTCCGGCCGATCCGGGAGGATTTCGGCCGCATGCCGGTTATCCGAAAACTCATGCGATAATATATCGAATACTTCAGGTGAAAACGGTTTACGACCGGCATTCGGGCCGTAAACCACATCTACACTGATTTGCATATTTACTTTACAGCCGAAGAGGATCGGATGTTGCATCAAACGAAATACATTTTCATTACGGGTGGTGTTCTCTCATCCTTGGGAAAGGGCCTGGCCGCCGCGTCGATCGCAGCGTTGATGGAGAGTCGCGGTTTAAGGGTGACACTGCAGAAGTTGGACCCGTACATAAACGTCGATCCGGGCACGATGAATCCTTTCCAGCACGGCGAGGTTTTCGTAACGGACGATGGGGCGGAAACGGACCTGGACCTCGGGCATTACGAACGTTTCACTCATGCCCGGCTGACGAAAAAGAACAACTACACCTCGGGAAGCATCTACTATTCCGTCATAACCAAGGAACGCCGGGGGGAGTACCTGGGCGGCACGGTGCAGGTGATCCCGCACATAACCGACGAAATCAAGCAGTGCATCAAGGGGATGGTCGATGGGGTCGATCTCGCCATCATCGAGGTCGGCGGTACGGTGGGAGACATAGAGAGTCTCCCCTTTCTCGAAGCCATCCGCCAGTTTAGAAGCGACGTGGGCCGTGAGAACGTCCTCTACATCCATGTCACGCTGGTTCCCTATATCAAGGCCGCCGGGGAACTGAAAACAAAGCCCACGCAACACAGCGTCAAGGAACTTCGAAGCATCGGCATCCAGCCGGACATCCTGCTTTGCCGCACAGAGATGTCGCTTTCCGCCGACCTCAAGGGTAAGATCGCCCACTTCTGCAACGTGGAACCCGACGCAGTCATCACGGCCAAGGATGTCGAATGCATCTACGAAGTCCCGCTCCTGTTCCACCAGGAAGGGCTGGATGCGCTGATCGTGCGGATGCTCAATATCTGGACCCGCGCTCCCATCCTCGATGAGTGGGAGAAGATGGTCCAGCGCATGAAGAACCCGGCTTACAGGGTGCGGATCGCCGTGGTCGGGAAATACATCGACCTGACGGAATCCTACAAGAGCCTGAACGAAGCGCTGTACCACGGCGGAGTGGCGCACAACGCGCGGGTGGCGCTGGATTTCGTCGATTCCGAAAACGTCGAGAAGCAGGGAGGAGAAGCCCTGCTGGAAGGAGCCGACGGGATTCTGGTGCCCGGGGGCTTCGGAAACAGGGGCGTGGCCGGTAAGATCAAAGCCATCGGATACGCTCGTGAAAACCGCATACCCTACTTCGGGATCTGCTTCGGAATGCAACTGGCGGTAGTGGAATTCGCCCGCAACGTCGCCAAACTCAACAAGGCGCACAGCATGGAGATAGACAAGCATACTCCCTACCCCGTCATCTACCTCATGCGGGAGTGGTTCGACCATCAGAGCAACAAGACCATCTTTCGCGACGAGACATCGGACATGGGAGGCACGATGCGCCTGGGAGCCTATCCGTGCATCATCGAACCCGGCAGCCTGGCAGGCGACGCCTACGGCGTCCACGAGATTTCGGAAAGACACCGCCACCGTTTCGAATTCAACAACGAATACCGCGACATATTGGCGGAAAAGGGCATGCGTTTCACTGGGCTTTCCCCCGACAGAAACCTTGTCGAAATAATCGAACTGGCGGACCATCCATGGTTTCTGGGATGCCAGTTCCACCCGGAATTCAAGTCCCGCCCCATGGATCCGCATCCTCTTTTCAAGGCCTTCATCGGGAAGGCCATGGAGCGGGCAAAAACCGTAAGGCCGCAGGACTTCCAGGCGCCTGAATGCGCCTGTTGAGGGTGGGGGAATGGGTGAGTGGGTGAGTGGGTGAGTAGGTGAATGGGGGAATGGGTGAGTGGGTGAATAGGTGAGTGGGTGAATCCGCCCGGTTGCCCGCCGGCTGTCGTGATATCTTCTGAAACACGGGGACGAGGGAATCGACCGAGGAGTGTGGAGGATTGACGAGGATGTCCTTTGACGTGGCAGGCCGGACAATAGGCAAGGACCGGCTGTTCGTGATCGCGGGGCCGTGTGTCCTGGAAAACGAGGAAATGGCCCTGGGGATTGCCCGGTTTATGAAAGATGTCTGCGCCGGCCTTAAAATTCCGTACATCTTCAAGAGTTCGTACGATAAGGCGAACCGGACATCCATCCGGTCCTTCCGTGGACCGGGAATCGAACACGGTTTGGAGGTCCTCGGCCGCATCCGGGATGCGGCCGGAGTGCCCGTTCTAACGGACGTGCACAGCCCCGCGGAGGCGAGGCGGGCGTCGGAAGTGGTTGACGTTCTCCAGGTGCCGGCTTTCCTCGTGCGGCAGACCGACCTGCTGGTCGCCGCGGCTTCCACCGGCAAACCCGTCAATGTGAAGAAGGCCCAGTTTATGGCGCCATGGGATATGGGCCAGGTAGTCGAGAAGATTCGCGCGACGGGAAACGACCGGATTCTTCTCACGGAGCGCGGGACCGTTTTCGGCTACAACAACCTGGTGGTCGATATGCGCTCCATACCGATAATGGCTGAACTCGGCCATCCCGTCGTCTTCGACGCCACGCACAGCGTTCAACTCCCCGGAGGACAGGGAACCTGCTCGGGAGGACAGCGCCGGTACGTGGGCACACTGGCCCGCGCGGCCCTGGCGGCGGGCGCCGACGGAGTGTTCATCGAGGTTCATGAAGACCCGGACCGGGCCTTGTGCGATGGTCCGAATTCCCTGCCCCTGTCCGATGTGCCCGCGTTGCTCTCTTCGCTGGCGGGTATCTACCGGGCCGTGCGAGGACCACGGTAACCGATCGAAGCGATCAAACTCAGAATTGTTCGAAGGATAGTGTATGATGCCGGATATTGATGAAACCCTCCGGGCAAGGATCATGCCCGTCAAAATGATGATTTTCGATGTGGACGGCGTACTGACGGACGGGCGGGTCATTTATAACGATGACGGTACGGAGATCAAGGAATTCGATGTTAAGGACGGTCATGGTATCAAGCTCCTCCAGAGGGTCGGGATCGAGGTGGCGCTCATAACGGGCCGGTACTGCCGGGCGGTGGAGCGTCGGGCCGAAGGTCTGGGCATCGCAAGGCTTTACCAGAACGCTCACAGAAAAATAGAGTGCTACGACGACATCCGCGCCGCCACGGGACTCAAGGATGAAGAGATCGGCTACATGGGCGACGACCTGATCGATATCCCGGTCATGCGCAAGGTGGGTTTCGCGGTCGCCGTCGCGGACGCCAGTCAACACGTATTTCCTTACGCCCACTACACCACCGGCAGAAGCGGCGGCCGGGGAGCATGCCGGGAGGTGTGCGAAATGATTTTGCAGGTCCAGGGGCATTGGGAAATCGTAACGCAGAGGTATTTCGGGGAGGGGGGGATATAGGCGTTGCGGGTTACGGGTCGCGAATTGCGGGTTGCGAATCCGGAGCATTGTACGTCATGGGCTCGAACGGGTTGTGAATCCTGGCCCCCGGAAATAGGCTAAGGCCGCAAACCGCGAGTTGTGAGTTAATCTCTTCGTAGGCCGTGGGCGTATCTTTACTATTCAACCGTCCCCTCCGGCAACGGCGGTCATATGAAAGCGAATTTCTCGTAAGGGGAAGGACGTATGCACGATCCCCCTAAGATACTGGTAGTCGATGATGAGCATCTGAATGTGAAGCTCATGGAGGCCATGCTGGTTCCTCTCGGCTACAGCGTTGAATTTGCCCGAGATGGAGAGGAGGCCTTGCGCAAAGTGGAGGAGGTATCTCCCGACGCCATCTTGCTGGACATCATGATGCCGAAGATAGACGGCTTCGAGGTGGCCAGGCGGCTGAAAGAGCGGGAAGAGACCAGAACGATCCCCATCGCCATGGTGACGGCTCTCGGCGAGGTGCAGCACCGCGTCAAAGCGCTCGATTCGGGAGCGGACGATTTCCTGATCAAGCCCGTTGATAGAACCGAACTGAGGGCGAGAGTCCAGTCGCTCCTGAAAGTCAAGGCATACAACGACTTCATGATCGAGCACCAGCGACTGCTGGAAGCGAAAGTCGAAAAGAGGACCAGGCAGCTCAAGCAGGCCCTGGAAAAAGTCAAATGCGCATCGATCGATACGGTCTACCGGCTCTCGCGGGCAGCGGAATTCAAGGACGAGGACACGGGAGCGCATATCCAGCGGATGAGCCACTACTCGGCGGCCATCGCAAGAAAACTCGGCCTCGACGAGCGCGTCGTCGAGGCGGTCCTGTATGCATCTCCCATGCACGACATCGGCAAGATCGGAATTCCCGACCATATCCTTCTGAAACCCGGAAAACTCGATCCCGCGGAATGGGAAGTCATGAAGAAGCACACCATCATCGGAGCGAGGATACTCGAAGGCTCCGGTTCCGGCTACATCGAGCTTGCCAGGGTCATCGCCATCACGCACCATGAGAAATGGGACGGCTGCGGCTATCCCGCGGGGCTGGAGGGGAAGAAGATCCCCCTTGTAGGACGGATAACCGCCATCGCGGACGTTTTCGATGCCCTCACTTCGAAACGGCCCTACAAGGAGCCCTTCTCACTGGAGAAGTCTTTCGGCATTATCAGGGAGGGATATGGAAACCACTTCGATCCCGACGTGGTGGACGCCTTCTTCTCCATTCAGGACGAGATCCTGGAGATAAAGGACAGATATGTGGACCACGACATCAGCCTCTTTTCCAAAATGATGATGGAATCGGGCCGGTCTTCCTTCTGATTACGGTTCACCGCGGCCGAAAGGCGGGGAAGTCGCGGCGCATCTCGCGCAGCCGCAGATCCGCAGAACTGAAAGATCCGCATATGCTTCGCTTCCTGGTTTTCCTCGCACTTTTCGCGCTCGTCTTCATGGGCGGGACATCGAATGTCCGGGCCGCCGAACCCATTAAGATCGGCGTCGTTCTCGATCTGTCCGGTCCGGCTTCCGGCATCGGCGCTCCCTCCCGGCTCGTGGTCAAAATGATCCTGGACTGGACCAACAACGAGAGCAACGGAGTCGATTATCGGCCGCTGGAACTGGTAGTGGGGAACACCGAGGGCGAACCGGAAGCGGCATTGCGGGAAGCGAAGCGCCTTGTCGAGCAGGAAAAGGTGGTGGCCGTTATCGGCCCCGCGAGAGCCGATACGGTCAAGTCCGTTAAGCCGTACCTCGAAGCCGCCCGCATGCCCACCATAACGATCGCGGATGGAGCATCCGGTGTTTCAGGAAAGAAAGCGGGCCTCGCCGGATGGACGTTCACGACCGCGCAGCGAAATTCCCTTGCCGTCCGCAAGGTCTACGATTACCTCGTAAGCCGGAATAAACGAAAAATCGGTCTGCTGACCGCCTCGGACGGCTTCGGCCGGGAAGGGGCCGCCCGGCTGAAGGAACTGGCGTCCGAATACGGAATGGACATTGTCGCCGAAGAAGTCTTCGACATCGACGACACTGATGTGACTCCGCAACTTACAAGTATCCGCAACGGCAAACCCGACGCGCTCGTGTGTTGGACCGTCGGACCGTCCGGCGCAAGAGTCGCCCGGAACGTCCGGGCCCTCGGCGTCGCATTCCCGCTCATACAAAGTCATGGGCAGGCCGACTCGAGGTACATCGGCCTGGCTGGAGAGGCCGCCGAAGGGACCATCCTGCCCTCCACGAAGCTCATGGTGGCGGAACAGATTCCCGAGACCGACCCCCAGAAAGCGGGTATCCGGGATTTTGTCCACCTTTATGCCGATATTTACGGTTTCAGCCGCGAGTATCCCCTGAACGTCCATTCCGGGTACGCCTGGGATGCCGTCTACCTGTTGATCAACAGCATCAGGCAGGTGGGAACCGACCCGGAGGCGCTCAGGAACAGCATCGAACATACCAGGGGCTTCGTCGGGGTAAGCGGGGTTTACTCATTCAGTGCCGAGGATCACCACGGGCTTGGGACCGACTCCCTCGTCATGGTGAAAGTGGAGAAGGGGAAATTCGTTCTGTTGCAGTGAGCGGGTTGCGGGTTGCGGGTTGCGGGTTGCGGAAAATCGCACGGGCCGGTATCTCGTGTCAAGCAAGATCTCAGGTGGCGGCTGGAAAAAGCGCCCGGTTCGACATCTGAAATACGCCCCTCCTGTCTCGCTGCCGGGCCCCGGGTGGCGGCCGCAAGCGGATGCTCGATCCGGAATTATGAAGTCCCAGGAAAGAAAGCTTTGAGCGGTTTCGATCCCGACGGTATACGAAAGATTCTCATCCGGTCCCCCAATTGGATCGGCGATGCGGTAATGACAACTCCCGCAATGGGGGTGGTGCGCTCATCGTTTCCCGATGCGGAAATCGCCGTAGCCGCAAATTTTACCGTAGCCGAGATCTTCAGGCATCATCCCTACTGCGACCGAATCGTGGTCTATGACAAGAAGGGCATGCATCAGGGGTTCCCGGGGCTTCTCCGCTTTTGCGGCGAGCTTCGCGGGGACGGGTTCGATCTCGCCGTTCTATTCCAGAATGCCTTCGAAGCCGCCGTCATCGCTCTGCTCGCCCGAATCCCGATGCGGGCGGGATATCGCACCGACGGACGCCGTTTTCTACTCCCGCATGGCGTGCCCGCGGGGAACGCCGAACGACGGCTGCACCATACGGCCTACTATGCCCATATGCTCCGGGCGCTCGGCATCTCGGGCGGTGGCGATTCCGTCCGCGACGGTTCCGTTCGCGACGGTTCCGTTCGCGACGGTTCCGTCCACGACGGTTCGGGAGACGATTGGAGCCTGCGCCTGGAATGCACCGCGGAGGAGCTTGCATGGGCGCGGAAGACGACCGGGGGTGGACCCGTAGTGGTGATCAATCCCGGTGCGGCGTACGGGTCCGCCAAGAGGTGGCTTCCCGAACGGTTTGCAGCCGTGGGGGACATCCTGGCCGGAAAATTGAGTGCTCGGGTGGCGCTCATCGGAGGTCCCGGTGAAACCGAAATCGGGCGCGATATCTGCGCAGCCATGCAAGAGCAGCCCCTGAATCTCATCGGTCGCACGTCGGTCCGGGAAGTAATGGCCATCCTCGGGAGTTGCCGCATTATGGTAACGAACGATTCCGGCCCCATGCACATCGCGGCTGCTTTGGGCGCTCCGGTCGTCGCCATCTTCGGGCCGACGGACCACACGACCACTTCTCCTCTGAGCCCCAACAGCCGGATCGTGCGGAAGGAAACGGAGTGCTCCCCCTGCTTGCTGCGACGGTGTCCGACCGACCACCGGTGCATGGAGGACGTGACCGTGTCCGATGTCGTTGAAGCCGCTCTGGAATTGGCTGAATGATGAACCGGATGTAGTGGAGAACATGAAGAATATCCTGATAGTGAAGCCGTCCGCGCTGGGGGACGTCATCCAGGCGACCTGCGTGCTGCCGGTGCTGAAGAACCGCTTTCCCGGCATTGGAATATCCTGGCTGGTCTTTTCCCACTATGCGGAAGTGCTGACAGACCATCCCCTGATCGACCGGGTCATCACGATGGACCGGAGGAAGAACCGGTTCGGGCAGTTGCCGGGTCTCGTGAGCGAGTTGCGCGGCCAGGGTTTCGACGCCGTGATCGACCTGCAGTGCCTGCTTCGTTCCGCTCTTCTCGCCTTTTCGACCGGGTGTCCCAGGAGAATCGGATATGCCGGCGGCCGGGAGCACTCCCCTTTGTTTTACACGGAGACGTACGACATCCCCAGGGAAGGCATTCACGCGGTCGATGGGTACCTGCGTCTTTGCGAACATCTGGGAGCGAGCCGGCCCGAGGATGTCGCCTTTCCCCTTCCATTGAACGACGGACATCGGGAATACGTGCGGACTTTACTGACCGGCCGTTTTGGGCCGGTGATTCGAGGGCCGGTCGTCACCGTCTGCCCGACCGCGAAGTGGGAGAGCAAATGCTGGCCGCCGGAGCACTTCGCCGCTCTGGCCGGCGGGCTCTCGGCGAAACTGGGGGCCGCGGTGGTGTTGACGGGAAGTCCAGGCGAAATCGAAGCTGTGCGAGCGGTCGAGCGCCGGATAGAGGGGGGCTGTCTCAACCTCTGCGGCAGGCTTTCGCTCATGGAGCTTGCCGCCCTGCTGGAGGCGTCCGATCTTTTCGTGGGCAACGATTCCGGTCCGATGCACCTCGCGGCGGCGACCCGCACCCGCACGGTAGCCGTCTTCGGGCCCACCGACCCCGTGAGGACGGGGCCGTACAACCCGCGCGCGGTGGTGGTCAAGTCGGAACTGGATTGCATGCCGTGCTTCATGAAGAGATGCGGGGAGATGAGGTGCCTCAGGGACCTCGCCCCCGAACGAGTCGCCAGGATATGCGAGGAAGCTTTGCAGTTTTTCATGCCTTGATAACGATCCGCCGTGCCGTCTGTACGTGCCGGATCTTTTCTTTATTGAATGCGCCGACGTTTTGTGGAAACATGTAAAGCGATTCGGCTATCCAAGGCACAAAGCGTGTGACGACCCGGCAGCGTTGAAGAGACTATTGCTTCGAAGCGTTCCTACTGCCGATCCGATGAAAAAGGTAATACATGAAAAGACAACCGGCGATCATTGCAGGAAAGATCAACAGGTACCTGATGATTTTGCTGCCATTCACCATTCCTCTCTCGATACGCGCCGGCAGCATCGTCGCGGGAGCAATCGCCGGACTGTGGGTGCTGGAGGGGAATTTTGCCGAAAAGGTCCGGCAGATCAGGTCCAATGAAATCGCCCTCGCGTTTCTGGCCTTCTTCGGCTTGCATATCCTGGGACTTCTCTGGACCGAAGATCTCAAGTGGGGTTTCACCATGGCGGGCAAGGAGTGGAAACTCCTTTTCATGGCCGTTGCGCTGACCCTCGCCAGGAAAGAGGACACGAAATATTATTTCTATTCGCTCTTTGCCGCAACCACCATCGCCGTGATCGTTTCCTATCTTTGCCGGTTCGGAATCATCCACCTGGAGTCCGTTCCGGACTACGATCCGAGACCCTTTCGTCTTTTCATATCCTACAACATCGTCCTCGCTTTCTGCATCTACAGTCTATTGTACTTCATTTTGTTCCACCAGATTTCCGGCCGGTTGAAAGCGCTTTTCCTGGTGCTGGTTGCGGCCATGGTGTGCAATAATTTCATCACCGGCGGAAGAGCGGGTTATGCCGGTTTGCTGGGCCTGTGCGTACTGCTGGCGTTTCAGTATTCCGGCAGGCGGATACACAGAGCGGCCGCCATCCTCCTCGTCGTCGCGCTCGTGACCGGCGCCTTCTACAACTACAGCACCCTCTTCAGGGACAGGGTGAATGCGGCATTCCAGAACGCGCTGGTCTTCAGGCAGGACCCGTTCAGTTCGGTCGGTGTCCGGATGAATTTTCTGATCAATTCCATGGAGATCGTTAAACGCCACCCCCTGATGGGCGTGGGGACGGGGGACTTCCGGATGGAATACAGGAAGATCAACGACGCTAAATCCCCTCAATTGCCCGCGACCGTCAACCCTCATAACAACTACGTCTTCGTGCTCTGCCAGTTCGGAGTGGCCGGCCTGATCGTCTTTTTCTCCATGTTCTATCTTCAAATCAGGCGCTCGCTGATCACGAGGAACAGGCTCACCTGTCACGGTCTGGGGCTGACGGTTCTCATGTTGATCGTCATGCTCGGCGATTCGTACCTCCTCGGGCATTCCATCTCTCTGCTCTTTTGTTTCTTCAGCGGCGTGCTGTACAAACGGTACGAAGAGGACGGCGCCGCGGATGCGGGCGTATCCGGCGAGAGGGAGGGAACCCGGACTCCAGGTACGGGCCTGGGCGTCGAAGACGCAAACCGGGGGGATGGAGCGGTATTCCGGGAAGTCTCCCAGGGGATCAGCGCGACGGTCCTTACCAGGAACAGCGGGGCCTTCATCGGCAGGTGCCTGGAGAAACTCCAGGTACTGGATGAAGTGATCGTGCTCGACACCGGTTCAACGGATGACACTCTCTCCATTGCGTCCGGTTTCCCGAATGTCAGGGTATTCGAGAGCGGCTTCACCGGATTCGGCCCGCTCAAGAACATGGCGGCCGATTACGCATCCAACGACTGGATACTCAACATCGACAGCGATGAGATCGTCTCGGACGACCTCCCGGCGCGGATCGAAGCCTCCCGGCTGGATGCCCGTGCCTTGTATTCCTTCGCAAGGGAAAACCACTACAACGGGAGACTCATCAAGTGCTGCGGCTGGCACCCGGACAGGGTCATGCGCCTCTACAACAGGAAGACGGCCCGCTTCAACGACAATCTCGTCCATGAAAGCCTCGTCGGGGTAAACGGCGAGAGGCTTCGAACCGTTCACATGGCGGGGACGATCCGCCATTTCTCATTCCACAGTCCATCGGACCTCATCGACAAGATGCAGCGATACGCCGTGCTCTATGCTAAGGAAAACAGGGGCCGGAAGAAAAGCTCTCCCGGCAGGGCGCTCTCCCATGCGCTCTTCGCCTTCCTCAGAAACTATTTTCTTCAGCGCGGTTTCCTTTACGGGTACGAGGGGCTTTTGATTTCGATCTCCAACGCCAACGGGGTCTTCTATAAATACGCCATGCTCTACGAAGAGAACATGAAATGAAGGTCTCCCTCATCATAACGACGTACAACTGGAAGCCCGCGCTCGAGCTTGTTCTGGAGAGCGTGCGGATACAAAGCGAACTGCCGTTCGAAGTGATAGTCGCGGACGACGGGTCGACTCGGGATGTCGGCGATATGGTGCGGCAGGCGGCGGAGCGCTTCCCCGCGCCGCTCCACCATGTGTGGCAGGAAGACAGGGGATTCCGGGCGGCGATGATTCGAAACAAGGCCATGGCTCGCGCGTCGGGGGAGTACATCGTTTCGATTGACGGAGACATCATCGTGCACAGGAATTTCGTGGAAGACCACAAGGGATTCGCGCAGCCGGGCGTTTTCGTCCAGGGGCCGCGGGTCCTTCTATCGGAAGCCTGTACGGCGAAAGTCCTGAGAGAGAAGAAGCTCTCCTTTTCTCCCTTTGATTCCGGACTTTCCAACAGGAAGAACGCGGTCCGTTCCGCTTTCCTTTCGGGGCTCTTCTCCCGCCGCGCGAATACGCTGAAAGGAACGAAGAGCTGCAACCTCGCCTTCTGGAAGGCGGATGCGATTGCCGTGAACGGTTTCAACGAGGATTTCGTGGGGTGGGGCAGAGAGGACGGCGAGTTCGTGCAGAGGCTCATGAACAGGGGTTTGGTCAGGCGCAATATAAGATTCAAGGCCATCGCGCACCACCTGCACCACGCACCCAGGTCGAGGGCCGGCCTGGATCGAAACGACGGCCTGTTGAGAGATACGGCGGAAGACCGGTCTACGTGGTGCCGGAATGGGATCGACAAGTACCTGGGCGGAGGTCCGGATTAAGTAAGGCGGAGTACCCGGAGTGGATGCGGATATGATGAGAGTGAGCGGCTTTACGTTCTTGAGAAACGGGGTGTTGCTGGGGTATCCCTTCGAGGAGTCGATCCGGTCGGTTCTTCCGATCTGTGATGAATTCGTCGTGAATGTGGGGGAGAGCGAGGACGACACGCTCGACCGGGTCAGGGCCATCGACAGCCCCAAGATACGCATCGTCGAGACGCGATGGAACGACAACATGACCACAAAGGGGTTCATGTACGGGCAGCAGAAGATGATCGCCCAGTTCAACTGCACCGGCCACTGGGCGTTTTACCTGGAAGGCGACGAAGTGGTGCATGAGGACGACCTCCCCGCGATCGAGAACGCCATGCGCAAGCACCTGGACAATGGCGCGGTGGAAGCCCTTATCTTCGACTACATCCATTTCTACGGCAACGGAAGCACGTACGTGTGGTCGCCGGGCTGGTACCGCACCGCTCCGAGGATCATTCGGAACACGATTCGCGCTATCGCGCCGGGGGGACTCTACTGGGTGGTGCTGAACAGGAACAAGTCGGGACGCTATCCCGTCGCCGCTCACACCGGGGCGAAAATATTTCACTACGGCTGGGCGAGAACGGAAGACCAGATGAACCTCAAGTCTCAGCAGGTGCAGAAGTTCTGGACCAAGGAGCACCGGCACTTAGACCTCGCCGAGATCGATCCTTTCATCCTGCGCAAATTCGAAGGAACGCACCCGAGGGCGATTCAGGACTGGCTCCGGAAATCCGACGGCCTCTTCCAGGTGAATCCGGACCACAAGTTGACGCGTAAGGAGAAGAAGCACAGGCTGATGCTCAAGCTGGAAGCCTGGTTCGGCCTGGAACTGAGCAAGAAACACTACAGGCTCGTGAAATGATTCGAGTTCCCCGAGTCAGCAGCAGGTAAGGCAAGGCGGGGGGAAGCTTATGAAGGTTGTCAGGATCATTACGGGACCTCTACTGGTCACCGTATGGGTGACTCTCGTTCTGAGTTCCTACTGCGTTGCTTCAGAGGAACTCACTCTAAAAGGACCGGGGGGCCCGGGCAACTCGTTGCGCGGGTCCGAAGGACAATGGACCCGTTACGGGCCGGCATCAACCGGTGAACCCCAACGGCGTACGAAAAATGGAGTACGAAAACGGGCTGCCGGGTGACGGTCGTATCGGATTGATGCAACGGTCGTATTGAATTGCCGGAATCGTTCGACTCGTTGGCCCCCGAAAGTAAGCCATTCTTACTCATGTGCTTGCGCATCCAGGCAGCAAGCTGCAACGATAAACCGCGCAAACACCCTCAACGGCGTTGCTTCTGCCCCCGGATTCGGGCGACGAACCGCATGAGCCGACCCCGCGTTTCCCATGATCCGTCTATTTCCCTGTTGCATGAAACATCCGGGCATCGTTATTTTATAAGAGTAAGAGCGGTTTCACTTAAATCTGAAAGCAATTCAGGTTAACATAGGGGTTCTTGCGCGCGGGACGCATCGGAGACCGGTACGTCCGTCCTTGCCGGCGCCGACGGGGGCGAAGCGGCGCGGTGGAGACGAACCGGCCGCAAGTCCCGCAGTCCGCAACGAACGACACAAGGAGCCGATAAGACAAATGCAATTGATGACCTTCAACCTGCGTTTTGAAAACGATTACGACAAAGAGAACGGATGGGAACATCGCCGGGACATGGTTATCGATCTCATCAGGAAGTACAGGCCGTCCATCCTCGGAACCCAGGAGGGCATCCCTCGACAGTTGCAGTTCATTCTGGACCAGTTGCCCGAGTACCGGGTTCACGCCCCGTCCAACCGGGCGCCCGACGACGAGACATGCCAGTACCCGACGATCTTCTACAGGCGCGACGTTTTGACTTTCGTCTCCGGCGGCGAATTCTGGCTCTCCACCGCCCCGGAGGTCCACAGGAGCAAGAACTGGGACAGCGCGTTTCCGCGTCTCATGAGCTACGCCCTCTGCCGTTGCGTGCAGACCGGTATTCCCTTCTGGGTCGCCGTTACGCACCTCGACAATATAGGCGTGGAAGCCCGCAGGCAACAGGCCGGGATCATCTCGCGCTGGATACGCGAACGTTCGGACCCGGTGATTCTCATGGGCGACTTCAACGACGCGCCGGGCTCCCCCGCCCACCGCATTCTCACCTCCTCCGATTGCGGTCTCCACGACTCCTGGCTGGCGCTCGGACGCATCGAGGGCGAAGCGAGCATGACCCATCACGGCTTCATCGGCAAACCCAACAGCACGCGTATCGACTGGATTCTCCTGAGTTCCCACTTCAGAGTCCGCGATGCGTGGATCATCCGCGACCACTGCGAAGGCCGCTACCCTTCCGACCATTTTCCGTATATGGTAGAATGCGAGTTTCAACAGGTGGAGAACTGCCGAACGGGCGACCGAGACGCGTAGATGCATAGCCCGCAACCCGCAATACGAAGAGCACGCTGCGATTCGCTCACCGGTATTGGTCCCGGGACCCGCAACCGGCAGCTCGCAACCGGAAACCCGTAACCCGTAACCCGCAACCGGAGCTTTAACAGAGGTCAGATATGAAAGACGCCGTTCGGATAGCCATGGTTCAACCGAAGCCGTATCCCACATTCGACGATCCACGAAACCTCGGACATGCGCTGTCTCTGCTGGATAAATGCCGCGGAGAACAACTGGATATCGTGTGTTTCCCGGAGTACTTCCCCTACGGGGGCGAGGAAGCCCTCGCCGACGCCGCGCGGCAGTTCAAGACTTACATCGTCGCCGGACTGGTGGAAGCTGAAGGAAACAGGCTCTACAACACCGCCACCCTGTTCGACCGCTCGGGCCGGCTCCTGGGAAGACAGCGCAAGAAGAACACGGCCGTTATGGAAAGGGACCAATTGGGGATATCTTCCGGAGACGGGGTCTACAGAGCGTTCGCCACGGATTTCGGCAAGATAGGAATACCGGTATGCCTCGACTTCTGGGGGCAGCCCGAAGCGGCGAAGCAACTGACCGACCAGGGCGCCGAACTGATCATCAATATCGCAATGTTCCCCATACTCAGGGGACACTGGAAGCAGGGCGCTCTCGTACGCGCGTTCGACAACTTCTTTCCCGTTGTAGGAGTCAATACGGCGGATTATAATGCATTGGTGAATGAGAGACGCATTCACCATCACGGGGGAGGCAGTTTCGTTATTCAGCCGCCGAGGATGATCGACAAGGACGATTTCCGCCGCTGGTTCCGCAGCCTCGATAATATCAACGATTGGGTTCAGAACGAACTGGACGAACTGGAGCAGGTCCATATCGCCACCGTGAATCTCGCCACGGTGAGACGCTTCCGGCGCGAGTTCTGGAGCCGCTTCGGCATCCAACGTTCGTAAGCATCAGAAGTAAGCAACGCAGCAGGAGAACACGAGTGCAAGTTCCTCAAATCGCGGTATGGGCCGCGATCGGCGTGATCGGGAGCATAATCCTGTTTCTCCTCGTCCGCCTGATTACCCGCAAAGCGGACCGGCATTTGGCTCTCAAGGAAGTACGCAGGCAGTTCAACGGCGCGGGTATCGTCGCTGTAGCTCCCGATGCCTGCTTCATGGGCTTCAACCGTTCGTGGGACGCCCACTGGCGAGGATGCGGCATATTGCTCCTCGCGGAGGGGATGCTCTACTTCCGGTTGGGCAGAAGGAAGATCGATCTCACCATTCCGCTCGATCATGTCGAACACCTGGATATTTGCGATATCGAGCAAGAGGGCGGGAAAGTATACCGGGGGTGCTTCCAGGTAGCCTACCGGGGGGCTGACGGCCAGATCCGTAAAGCCGCGTGGAAGGTGAAGCAGCCGCGGGAGTGGCTGTACCTGGTGCGGACCACGGTGGGGAGAATCACGTATGAAGACCGCGGAAAAGTTGAAAAGACGAGTCTACCTTAAGATGAAAACCCTCGACGAAGCGAGGGCGGTTTGGGCGGAGGCGGCATTCATGCGGCGCACGCCCGTGGAAACCGTGGATGTCGTCTCGGCGTTGCACAGGGCGACGGCGCAACCCATAACGGCCCGCGGGTCGGTCCCCCACTATCACGGGGCCGCCATGGACGGTTTCGCCGTCTACTCCCGCGACACGTTCGGCGCGGGCGACGTCCGTCCCATCCGCCTCACCCTGGGAGAGCAGGCTTTTCCGGTGGATACGGGAGACCCTCTGCCCCTGGAAGCCGACGCCGTCATCATGATCGAGCACGCGCAGATTTTCGAGGAGAGCCGGGTGGAGATCCGTTCGGCGGCTTTCCCCTGGCAGCACGTCCGCAAGGTGGGTGAGGATATCGTGGCCGGAGAACTTCTGCTGCCTCAGCAGCACATGCTCCGGCCCGCGGACCTGGGGGCGCTTCTCGCCGCCGGGATTCAGAAGGTCGAGGTCTACGCCCGCCCCAAGGTCTGGATTCAGCCCACGGGATCGGAACTCATCTCGGCGGGGGACGCCGCTCAGGCAGCCCCGGGGCAGATCGTCGAATTCAATGGCGCGGTCCTCTCCGGGCTGGTCCTGGAATGCGGGGGCGAACCGGACCTCAAACCCGTCATCCACGATGATTACGAAAGCCTCAAAGCGATGTTCCAGGAAGCCGTGGACTCGCCCGCGGACGTCATCCTGGTAAATGCCGGATCTTCCGCGGGTTCGGAAGATTTCACCGCCCCCCTCATCGAGGAACTCGGGGAAGTGCTCGTCCACGGAGTCGCCATGATGCCCGGAAAACCGGTCGTCCTCGGGATAATCCGGAACAAGCCGGTCGTCGGGGTCCCGGGCTATCCGGTTTCCGCCATCCTCGCCTTCGAGCAGTTCGTTCGCCCTCTCCTCTTCGCCCTCCAGGGACTCCCCTGCCCCGCTTTTCCGGAAGCCAAAGCCATATTGGGCCGCAAGACCCCTTCCCGGCTGGGGCTGGAAGAATTCGTGCGGGTCATCCTCGGCAGGGTCCAGGGGAGCCTGATCGCGATGCCGCTCCAGAGAGGGGCCGGAGTCATCACGTCCCTTACGAGGGCCGACGGCATACTCCAGATTCCCCAGGAACAGGAAGGCTTCGACGCGGGTGAAAAGGTCCGGGTGCGCCTCCTCCGCCCCCAGGAACAGCTCGAGCATACCCTCATCATGATCGGAAGCCACGACAACACCATCGATGTCCTGGCAAACGAATTGAAACGCCGGAACAGCCGCCTCCACCTCTCATCGAGCAATGTGGGCAGCCTGGGGGGACTCCTGGCCATCCGGCGCGGCCAGACCCACCTGGCGGGCTCCCACCTGCTCGAAACCGAAACGGGAGACTATAATTACTCCTACATCGAGCGCTACCTCAAGACGGTCCCCGTCCGGCTGGTGCAACTCGCCATGAGGCAGCAGGGGTTCCTGGTCCGGAAGGGAAATCCGAAAAACATCCGGGGCGTCGAAGACCTCCTCCGCCCCGACGTGCGCTACATCAACCGCCAGGGGGGAGCGGGCACCCGGATACTCTTCGACTACTGCCTCGGAAAGGCCGGCGTCTCACCGGACAGCGTGCAAGGGTACGACCAGGAGGAATTCACTCACATGGCCGTGGCGGTGAACGTCCTCAGCGGTCGGGCGGATGCCGGAATGGCCATCTACGCTTCGGCCCGCGCACTGGATCTGGACTTCATTCCCGTCGGCGAGGAACGCTACGACCTGGTGATCCCGGAGACATCGTGGGAGGATGAGAAGATCTCGATCCTCATGGAAATCATCGCGTCGGATTCCTTCCGGAAGACCGTGGAGGCCATGGGCGGCTACGATGCCGGCGCTTCCGGGACGGTGGTCGGGGTCTGGAATGGAGAGGCATGGACGGAGCGGAGGGCCGCCGGGAGGCGGGGTGGGTAGGGAGGTGCGGGGAAGAGGTTGCGGGTTGCGGGTTGCGGGTTGCGGGTTGCGAGTTGCGAGTTGCGGGTTTGGACCCCCGTGAGCTGTGGGCGTTAAGCGGGTTGCGAGTTCAGGTCCTTGTAGACCACGGATGTAAGTCGCGCCGTGGAATGGATTCGGGTTGCGGGTTGCGCGTTTGGACCCCCGTGAGCTGTGGGCGTTAAGCGGGTTGCGAGTTCAGGTCCTCGTAGACCACGGATGTAAGTCGCGCCGTGGAATGGATTCGGGTTGCGGGTTGCGGGTTTGGACCCCCGTGAGCTGTGGGCGTTAAGCGGGTTGCGAGTTCAGGTCCGCGTAGACCACGGATGTAAGTCGCGCCGTGGAATGGATTCAGGTTTGGGTCCCCGTAAGCTGTAGGGTGTTTTCCTCGCTCATGGGTACTCCCGCGTGAAGGCGATCAATGCAAAAGCTAATGCCGCTTCGTTATACTGTGAACGACGGATTACGCAATTAATTCGATGGTGGAATGTTTTGCGGTTACGGCTTTCAGCCGCGACCGGGCTATTGAAAACCGAACTTCCTTGTGCGGTTAGGGCTGCCGGCCGCGACCGGGCCGTTGAAACGCGGCAGTTCGCGGCCGGCAGTATCCGCGGAAGGAAAATCCACGTTCCACCCGTTCACGGTATGGAATAGAATTTCAGATAGCATGAACGATATCAAAGACTCCCGAAAACCCGGCTACGTAGTTCTCTTCGAGAACGGCATCCTTGCGGAGCGCGCCCGTAAGCTGAACGAAAACCTCAAATCCTGCACCCTCTGCCCCCGGCGGTGCGGGACGAACCGAAGAGCCGGACAAACCGGCCCCTGCGGCGTGGACTTCAACCCCAAAGTGGCCGCGGTAAGCGTTCATGTATGGGAGGAACCTCCCCTATCGGGAACAGGAGGATCGGGGACCATCTTCTTCTCCGGCTGTACCCTCAAGTGCCGCTTCTGCCAGAACTATCCCATAAGCCAGTTGGGCGTCGGGCGCATTCTGACGCCGGAGTGCCTCGCCCGCGAAATGCTCAGGCTCCAGAACGCGGGAGCGCACAATATCAACCTCGTGACCCCCACACACCAGGCGCCCGCCTTCGTGCGGGCGTTGCTCCTCGCAGTTCCTCTCGGACTGACGATTCCCATCGTTTACAACACCAGCGGGTACGAGACGGTCGAAACCCTGAAGCTGTTGGACGGCATCGTCGATATCTACCTCCCCGACATCAAGTACGACGATCCCCTTGCAGCCCGTTTCTGTTCCCGGCGGGAGGATTATGTCGAACACAACCGCCTCGCCCTCCTGGAGATGTGGCGGCAGGTCGGGCCCCTCCGGATGGATGCCGACGGCCTCGCATGGCGCGGGATGATCGTGCGGCACCTGGTGCTTCCCGATAACCTGTCCGGGACGGAGGCGTGTCTTCAATTTCTGGTCCGGGAGATCGGACCGGATGTGTGGGTGAGCATCATGGACCAGTATTTTCCCGCTCACGACGCTCTGTTCATACCTCCTCTCAACCGTAAGGTCACGGCGGATGAATACCGGCAGGCGCTCGACCTCCTCGACAAGATCGGACTGGTCAACGGGTTCGTGCAGGAACACCCGGAAGACTGGGACGGGGGATCTTGCGTTGAAACGTGCTGACCGGAATCGGGCGGAGTCTGTCCACATAGGCTCCAAGCTTCAGGTTAAGCTACGGGCCCCACGCTCCCGCGCATCCGCATTGAGTAAGGACTCGCATGGAGCCCCGGTAGGGCGAGGGCGCCGGGGACGAAACCCCGCCCTACCGTTTAATCTCCCGTCTTGATTTCCGGGCATGCCCCTTGCCCATGGATCAATTGTTACGAAAACCGTGTACCGACAGCCTCGCCGTTCTTATAATATTATAGAGAAAATCTTATATTCAAATAATAGAGGCAATACGGCATTCTTCACCCTCCGCCGCACAAGGCGCCATTGTCCGGGGAGGGTTTCGATCATAGGAGTCGATGTTGAAAGAAGTAGTAATTGTAAGTGCGGTAAGAACCCCGATAGGAAATTTCAACGGATCTCTCGGCCGAACCGGCGCGACGAAGCTAGGGGCCATCGTCATCGAGGAGGCTGTCCGGAGGGCCGGCATCTCCGGGGAAGATGTGGATGAGGTCAACATGGGCATCGTTTTGCCTTGCGGCTACGGCCAGAACCCGGCCCGGCAGGCCGCGATCCAGGCCGGTATTCCGCAGAGCGCCACCTGCACCACCATCAACAAGGTGTGCGGTTCGGGCCTCAAGGCGGTGATGCTCGCCGCTCAGGCGATAAGAAACGGCGATGCGGAAGTCGTGGTCGCGGGCGGCATGGAAAACATGAGCATGGCCCCCTACTACCTGGACAGGGCTCGAAACGGCTTCCGCATGGGAGACGGCACGATCTACGACCACATGATTCATGACGGCCTCTGGGACATCGTCAACGATTTCCACATGGGCATGTCCAACGAACTCTGTTCGGAAAAATACGAAGTGAGCCGTGAAGAGCAGGACCGCTACGCGGCGGAATCCTACCGCCGCGCCATGGCCGCCATCGCCACGGGCAGGTTCGCGGACGAGATCGTCTCCCTGGTGGTTCCGGTGAAGGGGGGCGAAGAGATGTTCAGCCGGGACGAATGCCCGAGGGATACATCCTTCGAAGCTTTGCAGGCGATGAAGCCCGCTTTCAAGCCGGGCGGGGTAACGACCGTGGGCAATGCATCCATCAGAAGCGACGGGGCGGCGGCGGTCGTGGTCATGTCGCGCGAGAAAGCCGAAGCGCTGGGATGCAGGATAATGGCTACGGTCGGCGCCCAGGACGCCACCGGCATGGACCTCAAGTATCTGCTCGTAGCGCCCATTCTCGGAATTCCCAAGGTGTTGAGGAAGGAAGGCCTGGACATCAAAGACGTGGACCTGTTTGAAATCAACGAAGCCTTCAGCGGTTCCACGGTCGCCGTCATCAGGGAACTGGGCCTGGACCCGGCCAGGGTGAACGTCAATGGCGGAAGCGTGGCGCTGGGCCATCCCATCGGAGCCAGCGGATGCCGCGTACTGGTGACTCTCCTTTACGAAATGGAGCGTCGGGGCAGCAGAACGGGCGTGGCGTCTCTTTGCCTGGGAGGCGGCGAATCGGTGTCCCTGGTCGTGAGGAGATAACCCCCCTCTCATGCTCTCGTGCAATGGTGGACGGCGGGGATTTTTTGAATGAACGAGAAACGAGGAGAGGATTGACCGTGAAAATAAAGACCTTCGGTGTTGTGGGGGCGGGCCAGATGGGGAACGGAATCGCCCAGGTCGCCGCGGGCGGCGGCATCGAGGTGATCATGAGCGACGTCCGGGACGACCTGGTTCAGCGCGGCTTCGACACCATTGCCCGCAACCTGGGCAGGATGGTCGATAAGGGAAAACTCGGCCGGGAAGAAAGGGATGCCGTTCTCGGCCGCATCACGGCCACCACGGACCTCGGCAAAATGGCCGCCGCGGACTTCGTCGTCGAGGCCGCAACGGAAAACGAGGAAATCAAGTTCGGAATATTCCGGGAACTCGACCGCATCTGCCCGCCCCACGCCGTTCTCGCCACCAACACCTCTTCCATTCCCATCGGCCGCATTGCATCCCGAACGAACCGTCCCGACCGGGTCATCGGGATGCACTTCATGAATCCCGTCCCATTGATGGAACTGGTGGAGATCATCCGGGGGCTGTCCACGTCCGACGAGACGTTCAACGCCACGTGGGACCTCGCGAAGGTTATGGACAAGACCCCGGTCGTCGCAGCCGACTATCCGGGCTTCATCTCCAATCGCATCCTCATGCCCATGATCAACGAGGCGATCTTCTGCCTGTATCATGGAGTCGGAACCCGTGAAGACATCGACCAGGTAATGCGACTCGGAATGAAGCACCCGATGGGTCCCCTCGCCCTGGCCGATCTCATCGGCCTGGACACGTGCCTGGCGATCATGGAGACCCTCCACGACGGCTTTCGCGACTCCAAGTACCGACCCTGCCCTCTCCTTCGCCGATACGTCGAAGCCGGGCGCCTGGGCCGCAAGACCGGCCGGGGGTTCCACGAGTACGAGTAGGCGGGCCGGTCGGTCCCGCAAATGCGAAGCGCGGGCATCCTGAAGCGGCGGGCAGCGAAAAGACTCCTTGTCATACAGGCGCGCAGCCTTTAGATTAGACACACGCAACAACTGCTGCGAATGGAAGGGGCGGGCAGCGCTCCGCCTTTTCAGTGGAACGGATTTCGAGGGGACACGCATGAACCGACGCTTCTTTTTGCTTCTCGCTTCATCCTTGCCGCTGCTCGGGTTGAACGGGTATTTGCCCGCCGGGGCTTCGGCTGAAGACCCCGCGGGACGGAACGGGAAGAAACTCGTACTCGTCTGCTCCACCACCCAGGTGGCGGACTTTGCCCGCCAGGTGGTCGGAGACCGCTGCCTCGTGCAGTGCATTCTCGCCCCCGGGGCCGACCCGCACACCTATATGCCCACTCCCGGCGACGAGAAGATGGTGCAGGCAGCCGACATCTGCCTCCAGAACGGCCTCCACCTCGAAGGCAAGGACTGGATGGGGAAACTCGCCGCGGACGCCGGAAAGCCCCTGGTCGTCTGCGCCGAAGGCGTGCCGCCCATTGAAATGGAGTATGAAGGCGAACCCGTGGCGGACCCTCACGCATGGTTTTCTCCCAGGAACGTGGCCATCTATGTCAACAACATCACCCGGGCCGTCTCCCTCGCCGACCCCGCCGGTAAGTACGAATACGAAGCCAGGGCCGAACTCTATCTGCAGATGCTTCGCACGCTGGACGGATGGATTCGCAAGCAGGTGAACCTGGTCCCGCCCGAGCGCCGGATACTGGTCACCAGCCACGACGCCTTCAACTACTTCTGCAGGGAGTACAAGTTCAACCCCGGCAGCGGGTATCTCTCCCTGGCCCCGGTGGGATGGTCCACCGGCAGCGAGGTGGGAGCGGGAATGACCCCGGAACGCCGCAAGGAAGTAACCGATTCCATCAGGCGACATGGAGCGCCGGCGGTCTTTGTGGAAACCAGCGTCAATCCCAAGCTCATTCGCGAGATCGCACGGGAGGCGGGAGTCCGGGTGGGCGGGGAGCTGTATTCGGATTCCATGGGGCCGGAGGGCAGCGCGGGAGAAAACTACATCGGCATGATGCGGGAAAACGTCATCACCATCATGACCGGAATAAAATAGAAGGCGGGAGCGCAATGAAACGGATAACGGCGGCCCTTGTGCTTTGGATTGTGGTGTTGGGAGGGCTCCAATTGTATATGAGGCGCTTCGAATCGCCGGCATCCATGGCGAAATCGGCATTCCCCTCGGCCAATTCGCCTGCCCCGCCGCAGTCGCAACAGCCGCCGGAGGCCGGGCCGACCGTCCTGGAACCGCGGCAGGGACCGGCGTCCCCGTTCGATTACGGGGCGGGCTATTCAATGGAATTGACCGCGACATTTCCCGTCGAGCCGGACCCGTTCGCGCTGAATGCGGACGGGTCCCGGGAGCCTCCCGCCGTGCTGGTAAGGCTCGCCGACCGCGAGATCCTGAGGCTGACGGGCAATGTGGAACCGGGGGTCCCCATCCTGTTATCGCCCGTGCCGGGAATGGACGCAAATTTGAACGAATTTTACGTGGAAGCCAACATGCCGCTGGAATTCAGCGGGAGGAACCTTGCGCTGCAAGTGCGGGTGCTCGAGGACGGTCGTCCGGTGGTCGAGAAGACCTTCTGGTCCGAAGGGAGAAACAAGATTGCGGGCGCCTTCGAGGTAAGCCCGGAGAACGACAAGGGAGGCGGAGAACGGCATCATGACGAGCGTTGAGCGTCCCGGCGTTCCTGCTATCGAGGTGAAGAACCTTACGGTGAGCTACGGCCCCAAGCCCGCGCTGCTGGATGTTTCCTTCGCGATCGAGAAGGGACTGCTGGTCGGAGTCATCGGTCCCAACGGGGCCGGCAAATCCACTCTCATCAAGGCGATCCTCGGGTTTGTCCGGCGGGATGTGGGATCGGTGCGCATCATGGGTATTCCCGCGGGACAGGTCAAGGGACTGGTTGCCTATGTGCCGCAGAAGGGCAGCGTCGATTGGGATTTTCCCATTACGGTCGAAGAAGTGGTCATGATGGGGCGCTACGGCGGCATACCGTGGTATGGAGACCCTTCCGCCGAGGACCGGCGCATTGTCGATGAAGCCCTCGGCATGGTGCGCATGCACGATTTTCGCTCCCGCCAGATCGGACAGTTGTCCGGGGGCCAGCAGCAACGCGTCTTCATCGCCCGCGCACTGGCGCAGGGGTCGGAGATTCTGCTCCTGGACGAACCGTTTGCCGGAGTGGACGCCGCAACGGAAAAAGCGATCCTGGAGTTGCTCGAACGGGCGCGCAACACGGGAAGGACCCTGATGGTCGTCCACCACGACCTGGCGACGGCAGGCATGTACTTCGACCTGTTGCTCCTCGTGAAGCAGCGGCTTTTCGCGTACGGACCTCCCCGTTCCGTGCTCCGGGAAGACCTGCTCACCGAAGTCTATGAGGGTAAGCTCCATATCTTCTCCGATGTCGCCGTGCGGAAGGACGCCGTATGAATTCCATGCTGCTTCACTCGTTGTTGGCGCCGTTTCAGGAAACGTTTTTGCAGAAGGCCCTGATCGGCAGTAGCCTGGTGGCCGTGGTGTGCGGGGTGGTGGGTTGCCTGGTGGTGCTGCGGCGCATGGCTTTCCTGGGCGACGCCCTCTCTCACGCCATGATCGCGGGCGTCGCGGGCGGCTATCTCTTCATGAAAGTCCTTTTCGGCGTGGAAGCCTACGCCCCCGCCATGCTCGTCGGGTCTCTCATCGCCGCGCTCATCACGGTCATGCTCATCGCCTTCGTCTCCCGGGTCTCGCGCGTCAAGGAGGATACGGCCATCGGCATCATGTACACCGGGATCTTCGCCGCCGGCGTCGTGCTGGTTTCGATCTTCAGAAACTACATCCATATCGACCTGATGCATTTCATCATGGGAGACGTGCTCGCGGTGGCGAACGAGGACCTTTGGGCGTCGGCCGTAACGACCGTCGTGGTGCTCTCGGTCATCCTGCTCTTCTTCCGCCACTTCCAGATCACGAGCTTCGATCCGGCCATGGCGGCGTCCATCGGGTTTCCGGTGGTGCTGATCGACTATGTGCTCACCGCCTGCGTGTCCCTGGTGGTGGTGAGCGCGGTGACCATGGTGGGCGTGATACTCGTCATCGGCCTGCTGATCACCCCCGCCGCCACGGCGTACCTGTTGTCCGACCGGCTGGACCGGATGATGATTCTCGCCGCCGTCTTCGGCGTCACGAGCGTGATCGGAGGGCTCTACCTGTGCATCCTGCTCGATTCTTCGGGCGGAGGCGCCATTATCCTCGTTTGCACCCTGCAGTTCGTGATAGTGCTCCTGGCCGCGCCGCGGTACGGCATTCTCGCCAGGTGGCGCCGGGTGCGCCGGATGGCCCCCCAGCAACTGATGGAGGACATCCTGAGCGCTGTGCTTCGGGCGGACGGGACCCCCATGAACGCCGGGCAGATCGGCCGCTACACTTCGGACGGCGGGAGACTCCAGCGCGCCCTTCGCTACCTGGTGTCCGAAGGGCTGCTGAACCGCGGCGCGGATGGATTCACCCTGACGGAGAAGGGCCGCCTGGAAGCCACGCGCATCCTGCGCGCTCACCGGCTCTGGGAAACCTATCTCCAACATGTGGGTACGCCCGTCGAGGAGATCCATCCCAGCGCTCACCGGCTGGAACATATCAGCGACGTGCAGACCGTGGATTACCTGGACGACCTGCTCAACCATCCGGTGCTGGACCCCCACGGGCGCGAGATACCCCAGGACCCCGAGATCGTGACCTCGGGCCGGGCGTTCCCGCTCAGCCTGCTCCGTTCGGGAAGGGATGTCCACGTCGAGACGGTCCCGGCGAAGGCTCCGGGCCCCTCTTCCGGAGACAGTTGCGGCCTGAAGGATTTTCCCCTCAGGCCGGGGGAGAAGATCCGGGTCGAATCCCGCATCGATGGCGGCGTGACGTGGGTGATCGTCAAGGAGGACGGCGAACGGATTTCTCTGCCACACGAAGCCGCCGACGCCATCCTGGTCCGGTCCGATTGAATGGTCGAGTATGCCGGCTCTCGAAGACTCGACAGGGCCGGGTTTCCCGGCGCCGGAATTGCCGGTTCCGTCGCCGTCTCCGCCGATGGGCGCGCAAAGCGCGCCGGGATCGGAGCTACAATTTTGTATTTGCCTTTCCCTGACCACTGCTGTATAAAGACCATTCGGGATCACCGCAGACCCCATCCGACGTAATCAGGTCAACGCCTCAACGATGAAGCGAACTCACACCAAGTCTGCTCAGGCTGGAAGGTCCACTGCGTACCTGCATCCATTCCGCTTGTCCTCTTGAGCCGCACTAGGCGTAGTCCCGACCTGTTGCCCAGTGACCAGGACCGCCGACGCTCCTACCTTTCGATGAAGATCTATTCATTCAGCTATAATGCTTCCGCGCGATAGATCCGCTTTTGACCGGTCGCCGAAGTCGAGGAACCGGTATGTTCGTTGCGGAGTCAGTATCCAAGGAGTACAGATGAAACCTTGCATTGTTGTCTATTGCTGTACCAATTCGACCGTTGCGCCGGAAGACCACGTGGAGAAGGTCGTGTCCGGAGAGCAGGCCGAAGTCAGGATGGTCCGGCTTCCGTGTTCGGGCCGCACGGATGTTCTCCATCTCGTCAGGGCCATCGAGGACGGAGCGGATGTGGCCATGGTCGTGGGGTGTCCCGAGGGGGCGTGCCGGTTCATCGAGGGAAACACACGGGCGAAGCTCAGGGTGCAATTCGCGAACAAACTCCTGGCCGAAGCGGGCGTGGGCCGCGAGAGGGTGGTCATGGTCGACATGGACTCATCCGACGGCGGAAAGTTCGCGGAAGCGTTGAAGGAAGCGATCGGCAAGGCGAAAGAACTCGGCCCCTGGAGCGCCTGATGGAGAGTGGATCGGCGTGAGGCCGGGGGAAGAGCGCTACCTCGGAGACACGGCGGCCGCGACGGGCGGATGCCGGTCCCCGTTCGTTCCGGCGGCCAGCGCCGAAAAGGCCTTGATACCAGGCATGCATGGTATCCTAAGAATGAGGTGTAAGACAGATGCCCAAGAAATACCACATCAAAGCTAATCCCACTGCACCGAGGTTCATTCCGGTCGGCCGGTCGGGAATCATCGACTGGGAGGAGGACTGCCTCAAGTGCGTGAAATGCGTCAAGAAGCGTTGTCTTTACAACGTTTACAAGGATAGGGCTTACGACGCGAGAACCATGGTGGATTCCATCGACTACCAGTGCAAGAACTGCTTCAGTTGCATACAAGACTGCCCCAGGGGCGTGCTCGCCAAGACCATCAATCCCGAATTCCTGAAGCTGGGCGACGAGTACTGGAAACCGGAAATACTGCTGACCACGTGGTTCCAGTCCGAAACGGGGAAGATTCCCGTGTCCGGGGCCGGGTACCGGGGTCCGTTCCACGGACCGGGCTTCGACAGCATGTGGACCGACATGTCCGAAATCGTGCGCCCCACCCGGGACGGCATTCACGGCCGTGAATATATAAGCACCGGCATCGACCTGGGCCGCAAGATAAATCATCTCGAGTTCGGTGAATCCGGCGAACCCGTCCTGGAAGTTCCCCCCCTGGTCGAGGTCCCCATCCCCGTGCTCTTCAACACGTTTCCCTTCGGAGATTCGAGCCCCAACGTCACGCTCGCCAAAGCGGAAGCCGCCGCCCGCACGGGCACGATGGTTTACGTTACGGCGAAGGAATACGATGCGGCCCTGGCGCCGTACAAGGCCCATATCATTCCGCTCATGTCCGCCGAGGGGCTCGACGCGAACGCCCCGATCTTCAAGGAAGTGCGGATAGTCGAACTGATCGGGTCGAATACCGCCGCACGGGAGTGCGCGAAGGAACTCAAGGAACTCTACCCGGAACTGATCGTCTCCATCCGCCTCCCGCTGGACGCGAACGCGAAGGAAACGACCCTTGAGCTTGCGCGGGCCGGCGCGGAAATGATCCATCTGTGCGCCGACTACAGGGGCAACGAACTCGACGGCTCCGAACCGCGGTTCGTGAAGGACGTTGTCCGGGAGATCCACGGCTACCTGGTCGAGCAGTGCATGAGGGATGAAGTCACCCTGGTGGTGAGCGGCGGAATCGCGCTGGCCGAACACCTGGCGAAGATCATCATCTGCGGAGCCGATTGCGCCGCCATCGACGTACCTTTGCTCATCAGTCTCGAGTGCCGCATGTGCATGCGGTGCGCCAGGGGCAAGTCGTGCCCGGTCGAGATCGGCCGCATCGAACCCGAATACGGTGCGCGCCGCATCGTCAACCTGATGTGCGCATGGTGGAGCCAGCTCATCGAGGTCATGGGCGCCATGGGAATCCGCGACGTGCGGCGTGTCCGCGGGGAAGCGGGCCGGGCCATGTTCTTCGAGGATCTCGAGAGGGATACCTTCGGCGCCATGTTCGGCCAAAGGAAGAAGTAGGGAACCAGCCCGCCGCGCCCTCCTCTCCCGCTTAGGGTGGGTGTGGGAACCGCGGTGGAGAGCATAGAAAAGGAGCACTCATATCGTGAAAGCAGAAATTTGCAAAGCACCTTCACGGTATCGCCATGCCATAGGCAGGTATAAAGTCGTCCGCGGCCGTAAGTGCAAGGACTGCGCAACATGCGTGGTCACGTGCCCCCGGGGCGTTCACTTCAAGGCCGGAACCCGGATGGGCCTCCCGATGGACTACCTGTGCATCGGCGTCGAAGCATGCCGGGCCGCAAACAACGGACGGGCGTGCGTGGACGCCTGCCCCAACGCCAACCTGAGCGTAGCCGAAAATCCAATGGTGAATGCGTTCGGGGACTACCGCTGGACGGCGGATCTTCTCATGAGCACGTGGCATCAGGCCGAAACGGGAGAGATTCCCCCGGAGGACATGAACATCGAGTACCGGACGGGCAATTCGGGCGGGGGCTTCGACAAGCTCTACTTCCGTTTTCCCGAAAAGCCCCCGGTGGAGCTTTCGCCCGACGAGATCGACACGAGCATCGAGCTCAACAAGCGGGAGGGGGATACGGGGCACAGGATCACCATTTCCATTCCGCTCTACCAG
>CAYOVG010000003.1:0-64650 GCA_964407285.1 uncultured Syntrophobacteraceae bacterium | reverse complement strand
GTATTGTCGTGGTCCGGCGCCTCCTCGGCTTCGAGCGAGTAGGTAGGAGTGAGCCTGTAGCGGGCCTGCGTGTGTTCCTGGAGTTGCGTCTTATAGTCTTTGTCCAGGACCTTGAGGGGGTATTCGCTGTACTCGGGCCCGATATAGGACCGGAAAAGCCGCTTGACCACCTCGATGACGGCCGTCAGCCCACCGTCCAGGTACAGGGCCGCCAGGAGCGCCTCGAGGCTGTCGGCCAGGAGCGACGGCTTCTGCCGTCCTCCCGTGAGTTCCTCTCCCTTGCCGAGGAGGAGGTGTTCCCCGAGGTGCAAGTCCAGGGCAATCCTGGCCAGTTCGCGCTCGTTGACGATGGAGGAGCGAAGACGCGAGAGGTCCCCCTCGTTGCAGCCGGGAAACCGCTCGAAGAGCAAATGGCTGACGGCGAGTCCCAGCACCGCGTCGCCCAGAAATTCCAGCGTTTCGTTGTCCTGCTCGTCCATGTTGGGATTTTCGTGCACGAACGAACGGTGCACCAGGGCCCGAACCAGAAGCTGCGGATTCTGAAACCGGTAATCGAGAATTGCCTGTATCGTTTCGAGATTGGTTGCCTGATCCATCACTTTCTGCTACCTTGATCCTAAGAGAGCCCGAATATGGATTAAGATTTCGTTGATTGGGTTATTTTTCCGTTATGTTTCACGAATGTCAAGCGTGAAGCGATAAGAGCGACATTTCCGGATCGTACGATATGATAAGCTGGTTGAGTTCGGCGAGGAGTAACGGCCAGGCGATTCTTTTTCTGGATCGCGATGGGGTTGTAAACGTGGACAGCCCTGATTACATCAAACGTTGGCGGGAATTTCATTTCTATCCCGACGCGCTGGAGGCCGTGAGGTGGTTGAACGGGCAAAGCGTCGATATCGTGCTCGTGAGCAACCAGTCGGCGCTGAGCCGCGGCATCCTGACCTGGGATGATTTTTGGGACGTTCACCACCGGATGGTTGACCACATCCGGGAGGCCGGCGGGGAGGTTCTCGGAGCATTTTACTGCCCGCACCATCCCCGCGACGGGTGCGCCTGCCGAAAACCGGCCCCCGGCCTGATACTGGCGGCAGCGGAAACCTTCCGCACATCCGCGGCCGGATGCTTCATGATCGGCAACCGCGGCTCGGACGTCGAAGCCGCAACACGCGCCGGATGCACCGGGGTGCTTCTGAACCGTCCCGGAGAAGCCGACCCCGCCCGTGAGAAGCCGCGGGGAACTTTGACTGACTTATGCTATTCCACGCTTGTGGGGGCCGTTACGGCCCTTTTCGGAGGGAGGGACCGCCAGGGGTAATCGAAGGCACGGGGAGAAGGTATCGCGGCGATGAAATCGCAGGCCCGCGCCGCGCTTTTCAATGTGAATATCGCTCATAATTACGGATATATATCTAAACTTTCGAACATGCCCTCCAGACCCGGCGCGGAGACGGACCGGGAAGCCATACGGCCCCATCCGGGCAGGCCTGCGGAGCATGGAAGGAGAGATGCATGGATTCGCAGTTACAGCTCTTCACGCACAAGCCGAAATTCCCCATCGAGAAGCAGGGCATCTTCAAGTATGGACGGGTCTTCTACAATCCCCTCACGGCCATCCTGTACGAACAGGCGGTCCGCAGGCAGGAGGGACTCGTAACCCACCTCGGGCCTCTCACCGTGCAAACGGGCAAGTACACCGGCAGGGCCCCCAAGGACAGATTCATCGTCAAGGACGCCGAGAACGAGAACAGGGTCCACTGGGGCGACGTAAACCGGCCGTTCGATTCCGAACTGTTCGACCGCCTCGAACAGCGCCAACTCGCCTACCTCCAGGGGAAGGAACTCTTCGTTCAGGACTGCTACGTGGGCGCGGACCCGGACCATCGGCTGGCCATTCGGGTCATCACCGAACGGGCGTGGCAGAGCCTGTTCGTGCGCAACATGTTTATCCGCATTCACGATCCCCGGGTACTCGAGGATTTCGTTCCCGACTACACCGTGATCGCAACTCCCCATTTCTACGCCACACCGGAACTGGACGGAACGCAGTCCGAAGCCTTCATCCTGCTCAACTTCGGCAAGAAGCGCACCATCATCGGCGGCACCGGCTACGGCGGTGAGATAAAGAAATCCATATTCACGCTCATGAACTACCTGATGCCGCCTCAGAGCGTCTTCCCGATGCACTGTTCCGCCAACGTGGGCGAAGACGCCAGGGCCGCCATCTTTTTCGGCCTTTCCGGAACGGGCAAGACCACCCTTTCCGCCGACCCCGACCGGCAACTGGTGGGAGACGACGAGCACGGCTGGGGCGACAACGGGATTTTCAACTTCGAGGGCGGCTGCTACGCCAAGGTCATCCGCCTCTCCCGCACCGCGGAACCTCAGATCTACCGTTGCACGCGCCGCTTCGGGACCGTTATGGAAAACGTTATCGTCGACGAGAACACCCGCCGTCCCAACCTCGATGACGACTCCATCACCGAGAACACCCGCGCCGCCTATCCCATCGACTACATCGAAAACGCATCCAAGACGGGACTGGCGCCCCATCCGACCAACGTCATCATGCTCACCTGCGACGCCTTCGGCGTCCTGCCCCCCATTTCGCGGCTTACCCCGGAACAGGCCATGTACCAGTTCCTCTCCGGCTACACCGCCAAGGTGGCCGGTACCGAAGCGGGCATCGTGGAACCCCAGGCCACATTCAGCACCTGCTTCGGCGCGCCATTCATGGTGCTTCCGCCTCCGGTGTACGCCGAACTGCTGCGCGACAGGATCACGAAGCACAAAAGCGCCTGCTGGCTCATCAACACCGGCTGGACGGGCGGCGGTTACGGAACGGGCAAACGGATGCACATCGGTTACACGCGCCAGATGGTCCACGCGGCCCTCAGCGGGGGACTCGATGAGGCGGAGTTCGTCAAGGAGCCATTCTTCGGCCTCTACATTCCGAAATCGTGCCCGGGCGTGCCGGAAGACATGCTCGCCGCCATCAATACATGGCGCGACAAGGATGCCTACAGGCGAAAGGCCGAGGAGCTGAAGGGCCTTTTCAAGGAGAATTTCAAGAAGTTCGAATCCAACGTGGAGCCGGGCGTGCGGGAAGTGATGTAAGCGATGTGAAAGAGAAAGACGGGAGGGAGACGAGGAAAGGCTGACGGGAAGACCGGGCGACGTGGACGACGGGAGTGACAGGATTAGCGGGATTGACGGGAAAAGAGCGATGGGACCGGCAAGCTGATATCCACGTGAAGAGAATGATACCCCGGCGGCGCCCCACCGGAGCGACAGGGCGCTCGGGCCGATCGGGCGACGGACCGCCGCAGACCGCCGCAGAGAAAGGATAATGCGTATGTTTTTTCCTCCATTCCTGATTGTTTTCTTCTTCGGTTTTATCTTCCTCCTGTTTTTCGTGTTCGCCATGGTGCAGTTCGGCATTATTTCGGCGGCTTTCTCGCGCCTCGGGATTCCGCCGGAGCACCTTTTCTCGCTCTTCTTCCTCTGCATGGTGGGGAGCATGATCAATATCCCAGTCAAAAGGATTCGCATAGAAGCCGAACCGCGGGATATCGACTATGTCTCCTACTTCGGGCTGCGGTTCCGGCCGCCCCGGTGGGAGGACCCGAGGGAGATGGTGCTGGCGGTCAACGTCGGAGGGGCCGTCATACCGACGCTTTTCTCGCTGTTCCTGCTGGCGCGCACCGAATACCCGATACGCATGCTCCTGGCGCTGGCGGTCGTCACGTGGGTCGTCCACAGGATGGCCAGGCCGGTGCCCGGAATCGGAGTGGCGACCCCCATGCTGGTGCCCCCCATCGCGGCGGCCATTACGGCGCTCATCCTGTCCCCCACCGGATGGGCCCCGGCCACGGCGTACGTTTCGGGCACGCTGGGGACCCTCATAGGGGCCGACATTCTGAACCTGAACAAGCTGGGCCGGCTCCGCGCTCCGGTGGCGTCCATAGGGGGAGCGGGGACTTTCGACGGCATATTCCTCACGGGCATCCTGGCCGTGCTGCTGGCCTGACGCCCCTGATCGACCACGAAAGGCGCGAAACCACACGAAAAGGGCTGGTTTCATTTTCGTGTGGTTTCGCGCCTTTCGTGGTCAAGAATGAAAAGGATTGGAAAAAGGACGGGAGTTATGGAGAACAAGAGCAAAGTCTACTTCACCGATCTTCGGACAAACATGGAGCGGAACCTGCTGGGCAAGATCCAGGCGCTGGTGGAGGCCGCGGGAATCGAAAAATGCACGAAAAAGGGCGGCCTGTCCGCCATCAAGATCCACTTCGGCGAGCGCGGAAACACTGCCTTCATCCGGCCTCTGCTGATACGCCCCATCGTGGATGCGGTGAAGGCGGCGGGCGGAAAGCCGTTCCTGACCGACGCGAGCACCCTCTACGTGGGCACGCGGTCCAACGCGGTGGACCACCTGGCGACGGCCTACGCCAACGGCTTCGTGGATGCGGTGGTGGGAGCCCCCCTGGTCATGGCGGACGGCCTCAAAGGAAGGGACGAAATCGCCGTCCCGGTGAATCTCAAGCGGTGCAAGGAAGTCTTCATCGGATCGGCCGTCGTGGAGGCGGATTCACTGGTTTCCGTGGCCCACTTCAAACTGCACGAAATGGCCGGCTTCGGCGGTACCATTAAGAACCTGGGGATGGGCGCGGCGTCCCGCATGGGCAAGATGGTGCAGCATTCCGAAATTGCGCCGTCGGTGCAGGTGGAAAAATGCGTGGGATGCGGTCTTTGCCGGGAAGGATGCGCCCACTCCGCCATCACCCTCGTTGACCGACCGGAGGGCGCGCCCCGCCCCGTGCCGGAAGCGCGCAAGACGGCGTCGATCGACGGCGAAGCGTGCGTCGGCTGCGCCGGGTGTATCCATACCTGCCCGCAGGGGGCCATCACGGTCAACTGGCAGACGGACCTGGACGGATTCATGGAGCGCATGGTCGAATACACGGTGGGAGTCGTCAAGGGCAAGGAGAAGCGCTCACTCTACGTGAACTTCCTCACCCAGATCTCCCCCGCGTGCGACTGCTACCCCTTCGCCGACGCCCCCATCGTGGCGGATATCGGGATCGTGGCGTCCACCGACCCGGTGGCCATCGACCAGGCTTCCGTGGACCTGCTCAACTCCCAACCGGTCCTCGCCACGTGCTGCATCGAAAACCCCGCCGCATGCACGGACAAGGTCCGGGCCGTGTACTCCCACATCCCGTGGGAACACCAACTCGACTACGCCCACGAAGTGGGACTGGGAACCAGGGAGTATGAACTGGTGAAAATCTGAACCGGGCAAGGTCTGAATTGATTTGCCCCCTCTCCCCCTTTGGGGACAATGTTGTTGACTCAACGTCACCCCCGCGAAAGCGGGGGTCCGGAAGACCTTGAAATCCCTGGATTCCCCCGCTTACGCGGGAATGACGCCCGCCCCTACGCGGGCGGGGAATGCGAGTCTAAGCCAACAGCATTGCCCTTTGGGGGAGAGGGGTTGGGTTGGGGCCGACATCGTCGGCTCTTCCCCAATGTGAGTGAGCCGTAGCATAGCCCTTCCTAATCTCCGGAGAGCATCTTCAATACTTTCCGAAGCTTCTCCCGCTCTCTTTCGACTTCCTCTTCACATCCCATTTTTGTAAGCACATCAATCAGATTGTTGTGGGCCACCATGAAGTTTCGTAGGAACGCATCCGGATACCCGCTGAGGATCTACCTCCATATTGGACCCGAAGTCCGACAATCCCACCCTGGTGCGGCAGGTGGTGAGGATACGGACGGAGTCGCATTGCGAAAAGATCGTTTTCAGAAGGACGGCCGGGTGAACGCCCTGGAAACCGGCGCGCGGCGCAAAGAGTTCATCGACGTTATCCAGAAAGAGGAGCAGGTCCCGCTTTTGTCGGGAAAGATCCTCCATGAAAGCGGGAAGCGCCCGCACGGGGTCTGCAACCCTTTGCCCTTCTTCCACGCTCATGGCCTTGAAGACAGCGAGGGCCAGTTGGAGACTGTCGGAGACCTCCTCGCAATCGACCTCGTATATTCCGCCCCCGAAGCGCCGGTACTCCTCCAGCCGGTCGCATACGGCCTGGGCCAGGCGGGTCTTGCCGATTCCCCCTTCCCCGTGCAGGTTGACGAGCCGGGTTTTGCGCTCCAAAATGCCCAGTTTCGCAGGCAGGAGTTGCTCCATGCGCCGCGCTATGGACACCTCCCGCCCCAGCACCCTGTCCACGTTGCGGGGTATGCGGAAGTGCTCGGGCTTCTCGGGTGAAAGCTCACGGACCGTGAGTTCCCCCGCTCCAACGGCATTAAAAGCAATGGCGCATGTGCATGAATCGGCCCGGCGCAGGCAAAGCCTCTTGAACGGCGACGGTCCCCTATCGGGGAGCGATTCGTCGGGACAGCGCTTTTCTCCTATCCCTTCATCCCATCGAACCCGCTCGATCCCCCTCCGGAATGCATCCGAGGTTGCCCTACCCTCGATAAGGCGCAAACGGGACCCGGACATCTTTCCGGACCGTGTCCTACCGTTTCTTCCTGATCACGACTTCCTTAACGGGCTTATCGTCCTTATCCGCAATGACCAGTTTATTTCCGTCCCCTTTGTCGAGTTCCTCCTCCAGGTACTTGTAAAGAGCGATGGCGCGGCGAAGGATCTCCTTCTTGTCTACATCCTGCTTCCTGGACATTTCCTGCAATACCTTGTCGGTCTCGTCCGGGAATTGAACTGTATAGGTGGGCATGGCTCTCTCCTGTTGCGATACTCATAAACACGAGTCGGACTAACTCAAAATACGGCATATTGCAGGAAGATTGCGCCTATCCCGGCAAACGGTCCAGGGCGCTTTCGTCCGGATAGGAATGGCATATCCGCCCATTGGAGATTGCAGAGCGCGATCGATATCCGGGGACAGGCCCCGTCTGCCGGTATAGTAAAGGTAAGCATTGAGTAGAACGATATGGACGGGAGAAGCGTTATCGACCGGGGCCCGGCAGGGGTTTTCATAATCCGCGGGCGCCGCAGGCAAAATGACGAGGATGGCGGTTATTTCATGAAAGCGCTCCAGTTCACATCATGCTGTCCCATGCGGCGCCCTACGCCGCATGGCGGCATCCGGCGCGCCGGGGGGCGTTTGCGGGAGTTCGATCCAGGCAGTCGGCCATCCAACGGGCTTATCGTCCTTATCCGCAATGACCAGTTTATTTCCGTCCCCTTTGTCGAGTTCCTCCTCCAGGTACTTGTAAAGAGCGATGGCGCGGCGAAGGATCTCCTTCTTGTCTACATCCTGCTTCCTGGACATTTCCTGCAATACCTTGTCGGTCTCGTCCGGGAATTGAACTGTATAGGTGGGCATGGCTCTCTCCTGTTGCGATACTCATAAACACGAGTCGGACTAACTCAAAATACGGCATATTGCAGGAAGATTGCGCCTATCCCGGCAAACGGTCCAGGGCGCTTTCGTCCGGATAGGAATGGCATATCCGCCCATTGGAGATTGCAGAGCGCGATCGATATCCGGGGACAGGCCCCGTCTGCCGGTATAGTAAAGGTAAGCATTGAGTAGAACGATATGGACGGGAGAAGCGTTATCGACCGGGGCCCGGCAGGGGTTTTCATAATCCGCGGGCGCCGCAGGCAAAATGACGAGGATGGCGGTTATTTCATGAAAGCGCTCCAGTTCACATCATGCTGTCCCATGCGGCGCCCTACGCCGCATGGCGGCATCCGGCGCGCCGGGGGGCGTTTGCGGGAGTTCGATCCAGGCAGTCGGCCATCCAGTCGAAGTAGTGGCCGGAATCGTCGGAACCGCCGGTATCCCCCTTTCCGGCCATGGAGTTCAGCGCCATGTGGCGCGAGACTTCGCGCAGCCTCCACTCTATTTCATGGATGACCGTCCGGATCTCCAGGGAGATGGTTTCCGTTTCACAGTCGGTATCCGCATACAGCCCCTCATGAGGGGAGAACACGGTGTCCCGCATGGCGGCCTGAAGAACGAGCAGCCGCTTCCGCACCTGCTGAAGGAAAGCGCTCCGGGCGGAGGGGACCTTTTCCCGCGCCAGCGCTTGCTCCACCCCGTCGAGCGCTCCGATTATCGTATTGTCGATGCGTTTCATCCAGGCAACTTGGTCGCCGTCCAGCGGCGCATCGGCATGCGCCGCCCCGCCCGGTGACGCCCCCCGAGGCTTGCGTCCGGAACCGGGAGCATCCAATTCCCCCGAATCCACGGAATCTCCGGATTTCCCCGAATCTGCGGATTCGTCGGATACAGGAATGCTCGCGATAAGAGAGACTATCTCCGGCGGGTATTCTCCGGGAATGAAGCTGACGGCCAGGCTCACGCGCCGCACAGACCAGCGGTCCCTCGTGAAGAGACTGCCCAGGGCCTCACCGGCCATCAGTATCTTCCCCGGCACGCTCATCCTGTCACCGGTTATCCGGCGCGGATAGCCGAATCCGTTCGGCCTTTCATGGTGCTCGCCGACCGCCGCGGCCACGCGCTCCGGATACCCCGCCACTTCACGGATGACGAGTTCGCCGATGTGGGGATGCACGGCGACGTGCTTCCATTCCCGGGGCTGCAACCGGCGGTTCGGTTTCAGATACTCCCGGTCGATGTAAAGCTCCCCTGCGTCGTGCAGCATTCCGGCCATGACGAGCACGCGGAGGTTATCCTCGCCGAGGTTCAACCCGATCCCGACGGCCAGGCAGAAAAGAGAGACGAGGACGCTGTGGGGCAGAGTTCCCATACCCTTTTCCATGGTGATGAGCAGAGCGCCGACCTGGTCCAGGCGGGTCTCTTTGAGCACGGACATGGCTTTGCGGGTGGAATTCGTGGTCCGCATGAGCGCCGACAGCGGTCCGACCTCTTCCAGCAATGCTTCGGCTTCCTCCATGAGCGTCTCGACCCTCACGCCGTCGCCCACAGCCAGGCAGGATTCCAGCGGAGTGCGCAAACTGAAGTTGATCAGCCGCTCGTACAGGCTTTCGTCAACTCTTCTCCCCCTGGCGACGAGCTTCATCCCCTGGGCGCTGTATATGTCGTCGCTCGTGACGACTTCGTGCTCCCTGGCCAGATCCATAACATTGCCGAGATAGAACGGATTGACATCGGTAAGAGTCGGTCTGCCCATGACTGGTGCTCCCTTGCATTCCCAAAGGGTAAGTCCGGAGCGGATGTCCACGCGTCGTCCCGGCGCGCTCCCGGAGTCCCTTCGCCACAAAACCTGAAGGTACAGGCCATTCGACCATCCGGCGCCACATCTCCCGCATGTCTTTCATATCGGACTCCCGCCGTCAAACTTTAGCGGTTTTCGTCCGGCCGCGGTCGCGGACGCATCCGGGAGACAGATCCGGGGGACGGGGTTCAGGCTTGAACGTGAAGCGGAAACCAGGGCTGGAGGGGGAGTCTTGCTCTTGCAGGCGCCGCACGCGGCGGCGTCGAGCGAATCGGCGAAGTAGGAACCGGTCCACAAGTGCATGGCCGATTTGATCATCCATGCGATATCTCTCAGGATGTCGAGAGTATTGCGCAAAACCCGCAGGAACATGCCGGACGACGAACCGGGCATGCCGGAACCGGGCGACCTGGAAGCCTTGTGGGACCCGGACGCCCCCGACGCTTCGGAGGTCCCCGGTGTTCCGGGCGCGCCGGGTGTCGCCGGTGTCGCCGGTGTCGCGGGGGACACGGGGGACACGGAGTTGCCGGAGGACACGGTCGTACCGGGAGACGCGGTTGCGGGTCCCGCCGCTTCCGCCCGCGCCGCCTCCGGGTTGACCGCTCCAGCGGGATTCCCGGCGGTCGTCGCCCTGTGCGCCGTCGCGCAGGACGCCATTCCCATCGCAATTGCAGCCCAACATATTACGAGAACGAAATAGCGAGTCATAACGAGATCCAGGCAAGTTCAGGTAAGTCAACGCCGTAACGACGGCCCATCCCGACAAAGGTATCTACCGGGATCTATCCTGTAAAGTCCGGGGATTCAAGGGAAATCAGATTTGGGACCTCCACGTGGGCGCCTCCGGCCCCATACTGCCCGGCGCCGTATCCTGCTGGATTAACAGTACCCCGAAGAACAGCATCCGACGGCGGTCCGCCGGCATTTGACCGCAGTCCCCGCGAACGCGCCGCACTCCACCTTTTTCCCCGCATTTGACTTCTTATTGAACGTTCAATAAGATATGAGCGATATACAGATTGAATGATCCGAACGCGGTATGGAAGCCGGGAGTCGGAGGAAGAGCCGTTCAAAAGCCCTTTGCCGTCCGTCCCGTCACCGGACAAAACCCCACAATGAATGAGGGAAGAAAGGGCAGGGTTCAAAATAGGGCGGCACTTAAGCCGTCGCCCCCGCGAAGCTTGTCCCCGCGCAGGCGGGGAGCGGGGGTCCGGGAAACCTCGAAAATCCCGTATTCCCGCCGGCGCGGAAATGACGATGGGTCCTTTCAAGCATTACCTTAAATACATGGCTTATGAACCAAGCCGAAGAAAGAAATCACCATGAGCGTAGAAGTTGCAGAAGCATCCCAGGTTTCCCGGAAAGTGAGCATAGCCTCCATATGCGTCGCCCACTGCTTGAACGACTGGTACATGAACTACATTCAAACGCTCCTGCCGTTCATGGTCGCGGCGGGACTGGGAATCAGCAAGGGCGCGTTCCTCGTTTCCGCCTTTACGGTCACGTCCTCGCTCTTTCAGCCGGTTTCCGGGTACCTGGTGGACCAGAAAGACCAGCGCTGGCTGGTGTATGCCGGAACACTCTGGATGGCCGTCCTGCTCAGCCTCATCGGAGTTCTGAAGAGCTATCCGCTGCTCGTGGCGCTCGTGACCCTGGCCGGATTCGGAACCGCCGCCTTCCATCCCCAGGCTTCCGCGATGATTTCATCCCTCGGGGGCAACCGCAAAGGCTTCTTCCAGGCCGTATTCATCACTTCCGGAAATGTCGGATGGGCGCTTACGCCGCTCCTGGCTGTCCCGTTCATCGAGACATGGGGGCTCGAGTGGACCCCTTTATTCGTTCTGCCCGGCGTGGTAGTTTCCGTCGTTCTCCGGTTCACGGTCCCCGAGACCCCTTCACGGAAAAAAGCGTCCCCCCCGCCCCTCTGGCCCGCGCTTCGCCCTGTCCGGTTCGAACTCTCGAAGGTCGTGGCGGTCGTCGCCTTCCGGTCCCTCGCGTTCTTCAGCATGGTCGCATTCCTGCCGCTATACCTCCAGCACAGGGACATTTCGCTTCTCACCGGGAGCAGGCTGGTGTTCCTGATGCTCTTCTCGGGAGCGATCGGAGGGCTGGTCGGAGGGCACCTGTCGGACCTGCTCGGGAGGAAGACGGTCATAGCGGGGTCGCTGATGGCGGCCACTCCCCTTTTCTACCTGTTCCTCCAAACGGACGGGCTCCCGAGCTACATCCTGCTCGCCCTCGCCGGAGCCGCGCTCCTGGCGTCGTTTTCGGTAACCATCGTGGCCGCCCAGGAAGTAATCGCGGAAAACGCCGCCATGGCCGCCGGACTGATGCTCGGATTCGGCATAGGGATCGGCGGACTCGGAGTGGGATTGGTCGGCATGGCGGCGGAGCGGTTCGGCATCGAATTCGCCATCCGGATGCTGGTCTGGCTTCCGTTCGCGGCCGGGTTACTGAGTCTCGCCATGAGACGGAGGCCGGAGGCCGGAAACCAGGAGTTGGAAGCCTGATTATCGGATTATAATTGAGCGAAGCAACTTGCAGCCACGATACGATAGTGATAAACATACATATTTAACCCTATGGCGGGCATGGCGGCCGTATTTATGAAGCCGGCGATCCACTATCCACTACTCGATATCCCGGTCGAGGCGAGAAAGGATGAATGGATGACCAGTGAACACGATTTCCCGCGGAGCAAGAGACAAGGAGGCGTGAATGATTCTCAAAGGTAAGCTCCTGGCCGAATCCCCGATCTACCGGGGAAATGCGCGGAAGACCCTTTTCACGAGAGACGGAGACGGAACGCAGCGCCTCGTGTCCCTCGCCGGAGAAATAGGGGGGACCGCCGAATCCCTCATGGACGCGTTCATCGGCAAGTCGCGAACCGGAAAGAACATCGGATTGCTCAACCAGTTGTGGCTGCGGCTCTACGGTTCCCCCATGCCGGAAGGGCTGGTCGCGAAGGTCCAGTGCAGCCTCGAGGAGAAGAGCTACTCGCGGGACCACCTCTTCGACATCCGCATGGGCATCAAGCTCAACGAGGACCGCTGGGCGGCGGAAGCCAACGCGAACTACAAGATGGAAACCCTTTTCCGGAATTCGGTCTTCGATTTTTCCATGACGGTGAGCGATCCTCTCCTCAAGAAGGACGAAAACGAGGCCAGGCTCTACTTTGCATTGCAGGAACTGAAGGAGGGCCGTTTCTGGTTCGGGGCCGGGAAGAGCAAGGGATTGGGACGTTGCCGCCTGGAAATCGAACTCCCCTTCAAGCCTCGGGATACGGCGCCTTCCGTCTCGCCTCGCGCGAACCACCTCGCCATCGACCTCTCCTTCAACCTGGAAAACCCCGTCCTCGTGGGGTGGCCGTGGGGAAAAATCGACCCGAACGAACCGGCCTTCGCCGCCATCGAAGGCCGTCAACTCCTGGAAGCCATGAGGAGCATCCCGCAGCCGATCCGCAAGCGGCTGGAATCCACCATAGGGGGACCGATCCTCAGCCCGGACAACTGGAAGAAGAAGCTGGCCGAATTCCTTCCGAGAGTACTGGCCGCCTGGCTGATGGAGCAGTCCAGCATGGAACAGGTGTCCTGGATGCTCCCGTCCGCCGCCGTGGGGAAACTCGGGAAGGGCAAGTTCCCTCTGTCCCAGAAGGTGCTGGACCAGGTAAAGCCGCTCACGGACCGCCCGTTTCCGAACAAGGAGGCCGTCGAGGCGGCCGTCAAGGAGGCTCTCGGCGGGAAAGCCAACATGGCCAAACGCGTGCTCGACGTCGTGGTGCACGAGCGAAAGAAGGGCAAGCAGTTCGACAGGGAAACCTGGGCGAAGGTCGCCGGTCCGATGGGGTTCGAAAAGGACGTGGCGGACCGGCTGGCGGGCTCCGTCCAGGACGAATCCGCCTTCACGGACCTTCTGTCGCGCGAGTGCGCGAGGGTCCTTCCGAACCTCTACCAGCAGGTGGACAGGCAGATCAAGCTGATCCGAAGCGATAGCTGGATCGATGAGGAGATCGCCATCCGGGAAGAGCACCTGCGCATCAAGAACATGCTCCTCAAGGGAAAGATGCAGGAGCGGCAATGGCTCAACCCGGACTTGACACCCGAGGGCGTACGTTCCTCGACCTGGCGGGAATTCATCGAATCCCACCGGCGGGTGCAGTACCGCCACATGCTCAACAGCAGGAACCTGAACAAAAGCATCGTGAACGACAAGAACATCATAGCGCTCCTTTCGGGATATCGCGACCATACCCGCGAGGAGCTGTCCCAGCCGTACAACACCGACTTCCGCGCCGGCGGGGTAGCCAACCGCGAGATTTCCAGGAAGTACGGCAAGCCTTTCGACACCGTATTCATGAGGATGCTTTCCTGGGCGCCCTCCAGGGAGGGGCGGGGAAAGTGGGAGGTGTACATACCGGGAAGCACCATTAAAGGCGCGTTCAGGAAGCGCGCGTCCCAACTGCTCAAGACCCTGTGGGGGGAATCGTCGAAAACGGCGTTCGTTTTGGACCGTCTCTTCGGCGAGCAGGGACGGCAGGGGATGGTTTTCTTCTCCGACGCATATCTATCAGGTTCCACGATCCCGCCTCAATCGGCCTGCGCCATGGACGGGGTGAGAATGGACCCCGCGACGGGCGCTCCCATCGAGGAAGCCAAAGCGGACTACCTCTTCGCCTTCGGCAAGGACCTCTCGTTCAACCTGCGGCTCGACATGCAGGACCTGGGCGAAAAGGACATGGAAGCGTTTTCCATCCTGGCGCACCTGCTCGACGACTTCCGCAAGGGGGACATCCCTCTCGGCGGAGAAAAGACATGCGGCTTCGGCTGGGTCAAGAGCCGGATCGACTCAATTCGGTGGTTGACCTGCGCGCCCGCGGACGCGGATGCGGTCGGCAGGAGGATTTTCGCAAGCCCGGTCCACACGCGCGACGGCATATGGAACGGTTTCAGCGTCGAGGGGGAGGCCGCCCGGGATGCGTTTCTCCGGACCCCCATCGCTCCGGAAGGCAAGAGAGGCGCGCGAAATCCGCCGAGGACCGGACAGGGTTTCATATCCCACAAGGCTTTCGGGGGCTACTGCGGGTTGCTGCGGGTCGAGGGCCGAGTCCTGACGCTGGTCAGCGTCAAGGCAAGCGGAGAGCCGTCGCAGGCGCACATTCTCGATGATGCGTCGGCAGGGGGCATCAACGGATGGGACCACTTCGCCATGGCTCCGCCGGAAGCGGCCCTGCGGGGTCCCTCCAGGCTCTACGCTCTGCCCGCCAAGAGCATCAAGGGAATGATCCGGCACATCTACACCATCGCAACCGACTCCGGCAAACCCAGCACGGACATCGGCCGGCTCACCCCCGCGGACAGCCTGTTCGGCTGGGTGGGAAACGGTCCGAACCAGGCGATCATGGGAAGGATTTCCTTCGATTTCGCCCCGTTCGAGGAGGTTGACGCCGCATGGTTCAAAGTGCCGTACCCCTACGGGGCGTGGCGCTACATCGACGGCCGGTGGAAGGAGGCTTCGAAACAACCCGCCGAGATGCTGCGCATCGCCGGGAAGTGGAGGCTCTTCCCGCACGCCCCGCTTGCCCCTTGCGTGGAGAAACTGGACGGCTTCAACCCGGATACCCCCAAAGCCGATTACGTCAAGGCGATCCTACCCGGCTCCCGGTGCCGATTCTCGATCCGGTTCTGGAACCTCGAGAAGGACGAACTGCAGAGGCTCTTGTGGTGTACGGTGCTGGAACCGGAGCTGGCGCACAAGATGGGCAAGGGTCGCTACCTCGGGTTCGGGAGCCTGCGGCTGAGCCTGCTTCCGGAAAGTTTTCTCACGGACTGGGAGAGCCGGTATGCGGGCGGCAACGGGGACGGGAAGTCCGACGACGCCCGGGGGCGGATGCCCCTGAATCCGGCGGAATGGATCGATCCAAAAGTGATACAACACTACCAGGAACTGCGGAAGGCGTTGGATGCTCAGCAGATTTGATTGGCTACGCCGCTGCCGGACGGGTACGGAACTCCTGGCCACAATGAGGCGCCTGTCGGAAAACCCCGATTTTCCGGCCGCCGCCGGCGACATCGGAGCGCCCCATTCCGCTACCCTGGGGCCGTGCGCGCGGTGCTGGATCTATCCCCGCACCGGGGAGGGGGAGCTGTACTGCAGGGAGTGCGGGCAGATTCTTCAGCGGACGGCCAATCTCTCCCATATCTCCCGCAACGCGGCGCTCATCTGGGGGTTCGTCACCCAGTTGCCCGAGGAGGTGCTCCAGTGGGGCGGCGGGGACCGGGGCGGGCGGCTCCAGGGTGTCTATATTCACGACGCCAACCATTTTCTCGTCATGATGCACCGCCGGGAAGTGAGAGTGTGGCTGCAGGACCTCATCGTCTACTACGGGCTGGAGTTGCGGGGGATTTTGCAGATCTTCCCGACCATGGGGGCCGGCACGAGAACGTGCATGGGCGATGTGCTCACCCTGGCCGTCCATCGGGACCTGTACATCCCGATGGGGAGCATGCACGTACGTTTTTTTTCGAGTCCGTACCAGTTGCTGGACCCCCGTACCCGCGATCAGAAGGGAATGCTCAGCTTCGAGGTGTCCGACTTCCTCGGTCTCCTGGAGACGGCGGAGATCTTCCGGGCTCTGCTCCATCCCGACGAGCAGCAGGAGCTGTTCGACCTGCTCAACCTGAAGGATAAGAAGCAGACCCAGTTCTACTGGGGCCGCTTTCTGGGAAGGCTCGAGCAGCGGACCAGGGACATGCTGACGGCCTGGAAGGTGCGGGAATGGCCCAAGAACCGGATCAAACTATTTCACGAGCTTCTCGATTATGCACGCCTCATTCAGGAAGATTAGGCTCATCCGCTACCTCATCGTGTGGAGGATAAACGGCGCCTACGTGTTCTTGCCGGAGAACTTCTCGGTCGAACTGTCGAGGGTCCTCGGCTCGATCATCGCGGACCGCCTCCCGTCCAGGGAGTCCGGACGCTGGAAGAAGGCCCTCGCCCCCTGGGACGCGTATTTCGATGACCCCAATCCCGATCATTCGAAGAAGGGAAAAAAGGGATCGCCGCGCATGAAGCGGGAATTTCCCGACGTATCGTGGCCCGCCGACGTCGTGCTCTTTCCCTATCCCGGAAAGCGGACCTACGGGTTCGGAGAACTGGTCTTCTGGGAACTCAAGGTGATGGGAGACGCGGCGGACCATGGATTCTTCCTCGAAACCCTGCTGCCCGCCATGGAGGAAGCGAGCTTCACGACGGATTCCCGGTGGAGCCGCTCGGGCGGGATATGGGGCCGATTCGACGTTCATGCCGTCTATGCGGCGCGAGGGCCATGCTGGGAGCCGGTGGTGAGCGACGGCCGGTTGGACCTGGGTTACCGGGCCGATACATCGCAGTGGGCGCGGGGGTTGGCGTTCGAGGCCGGTTCGGCGGCCCCTCCGCAGCGGCTGTCGTGGCTCACGTCCTTTGAATTCGAGGCCCAACCCGGTATTTCGGGAGAACAGGCGGACGCGGATTCCGGCCCGCCTCTGCATAGGCAGCGAGGATATGATGGCCGGGAAATCCCCGATTTCTCGCTGGAAGCCATCCTGGAAGCCGTGGAGAGGCGCCTGGTCTTCCTTGCGCGAGGCAAAAAGGCGGCCGACGCCCTGTGGAACATTCTCGACGAGGAGGGCAGAGCGTCCCTCCGGGAGGCCATGGACCTGGCCGTCCGGACCCCGTTGCTCTTCAAGGACATGGAGGCCAATCAGACCGGCACTCCGGGCCGATGGGCGGGCAAAGGGGTCTTCGCCCCCATTGCTCCGCAGATCATCCCGTGGCTGGAACTCGCATCCATCCTCCACATCGGGAGGTACACCCACCTCGGATGCGGAACGTTTTCGCTGAGCTGATTATAAGGGCTGATTATGAAGACGGATATTCACGACGCGAACCGAAAGCAAAGATCTCCATACACGCGCAAACAGGGCCAATACCTGGCGTTCATCCACTACTACACCAAATTGAACGGTATTCCACCGGCGGAAGCGGACATGCAGAGATATTTCAAGACCACGCCTCCATCTGTTCACAGCATGGTGCTGCAGCTCGAGCAAAAGGGCTTTATTTCAAGAGTGCCGAATCAGCCTCGCACGATAAGGCTCCTCATTCCTCGGGAGGAGCTTCCGGATTTGGAATAGCGTATACAAGGAAGAAAGCATCGCGGCGCCCCTACGTCTTCCGCAAGCACATGTGCTGCGAGCATCTCAGGAATCGAAGCGGGGCGGCCCCTCTTCCCGTTTGGGAAGAAATATGGTAAACGTCGAGCCCTTATTGGGCTGACTGGTGACCACGATACGCCCGCCATGCCCTTCCACAATGGCCTTGACAGTAGCCAGTCCCAGTCCGTGTCCCTCTACCCCGCCCGTCGTCTTTCCCCTATGGAAGACGTCGAAAATATGGGGGAGATCCTCGGGATCTATTCCGATGCCCTCATCGGTTATCATCACCACGACCTCCCGATCCTTCTCCTGGGCGGTGATCGTGACAACCCCTTCCTCTCTCGAAAACTTGACGGCATTATCCAAGAGATTCGTAAAGACCCTGCGCAGCCTGTTGGTATCAGCCTCTACAACCGGCAGAATATCTTCTATCTGCAGATCGAGCACGATGCCTCTCTGGGCCGCCTTGAGCTTGTATGTGTCAAAAATCTCTTCGAGTTCTTTATCGAGGGAAGTCGCTCTGAGATTGAGCTTGAGCCTGCCCGCTTCAATCCGGGAATAATCGAGAAAGTCATCGATCAATGACTCCAGCTTTGCGGCCTCCCTGGTGATGATCTCTATGTACTGCCTCTCCTGTCCCTTATCCAGGTTGTCGAGCTTTCTCAACAGCCTGAGCCCGAGTCCGTGGATCCCCGTTAATGAAGACCTCATGTCATGAGCGAGCATCGCGATGAAGTCCGCTCTCTCCCGCTCCAGGGCAATCAGTTTCGTTATATCCATGAAGGCTTCGACTCCTCCGATGAGCCTGCCTTCGGCGCCAAAGAGAGCAGCAGCGTCGAACTGAACGGGGACGCGCATTCCCTCCCTGTTGCGTATGGTCGTCCTGCCGGATACAGTCGCTTTTGCCTGGTTCAGAACTGTTTTCAAAGGACAGGAACCTTCGCACATTTCACTCTGCAAAATGTCACAACACCTATGGCCTATCGCTTGTTCCGGGGTATAGCCCGTCACTTTCCCGGCCCAATGGTTGAATTCGGTAATCCTGAAGTCGGAATCCATGGAAATGATCCCGATCGGCACGCTATTGATTACGAATTTACAGAAAGCCAGGCTATCGATGGAGCTATCAGCCGGATTGGGCGTCCCCTCGGGATGGCCTGAATTTGCCTCTCCACTCTTCAGACAGGGCACTCCGACTCGTTCCGACATTTTCGTTCGTCCTCCATATTCGGTATTGAACCCCTCCGCACCGCCGGTCTCTCCCTGCCATCGGGTGCATTTTGGGCAAATGCCCTCAGGGTCCGACCGGTCTTCGAATCGGACGCTTCGACCACGAACAGCAATCCCATGTCGCATTCCGCACAATGCAAGTCAACGACATTCCTTCCAGGGCATCCGCGCTCCTCCTGCATTGAAAAGGCTACGCTCTACGGCTCCTCGCAAATTGGGGGCATCGGCTTTCACGTCCTTGGGTATTATCCGGATATTATAAGCATGAATCACGAGAAAATGAAGATACCGCTGAGCGGCCGGCAATGTGCGCCGGCCGCGGTCGAAAAATTGGAGAGATCCGGCAGCATCCGATTATCGGCACGGTTTACCGGGATTGTGCACGCCGTGCGCAGCAGAACCTAACGTTTGAAGTGTTCGCCGAAGGACCGTCTTCCATGGTGAAATCCGCCGGCGGGCCGGTCAGTGGTGGTCGACCGCAAGGGTCCCGTCGTGAATTGCATGGGTCCCGTTGTGGCCGGGCTATTGCCCGTGGTGAACTGCATGGGACCCGTCGTATTCAGGGAATCTCCGGCGACAACGGGATAGTTTCGCACTACATCCGGGTAATCCTGCGCGACACCCGGATAATCGTCTACCGGATAGGCATCCGGGTCGCCCGGAGCGACTTCACCCACACCGCTTTCAAACTCATCGCCGGAATCGACATAGCCCCCTCGATGCGACGGGTCCCATCCTCGCCCGGCAACGGCCGGTGACGCACAAAGAACAACAAAAACCAACACCGCGGATAAAACTGTTACGGCTTTCATGTCTCACATCTCCCCGGGCATTATTCGTTTGCCTCGAAAACACCATTCGTGATTCCTGTCCATATCTATTATAACATATGGAATTATCTGAAGGGTACCGGTCTTAAGACAGGATTGACAGGATGTACGGGATCAACAGGATTGGGAATCGATCGAATGCACATTCAGAGCCTGTCAATCCTGTCGAAGAGGGCGCGCGCCCTTCCACGGTCGCGCGCTAGCCGAATCTCCCCGTAATATAATCTTCGGTGGCTTTCTTCCGAGGTCTGTGGAATATCAAGTCCGTCGGCCCGAACTCTATCAGTTCCCCGAGGTACATGTAGGCCGTGAAGTCGGAAACCCGGGCCGCCTGCTGCATGTTATGAGTCACGATCACGATAGTGTAGTCGTTCTTGAGTTCATCGATGAGTTCTTCGATCCGCGCCGTGGAAATCGGGTCCAGCGCGGAAGCGGGTTCATCGAGGAGCACGACCTCGGGTTTGACGGCAATGACCCGCGCGATGCACAGGCGTTGCTGCTGACCTCCGGAGAGACTGTTGCCGCTCCGGTTCAGCACATCTTTCACCTCGTCCCAAAGAGCGGCCTTCCGAAGCGCCCATTCCACCCGCTCCGCCATCTCACCCCGCTTGAGGTTTTCGTAGAGTTTCACCCCGAAGGCGATATTGTCGAAGATGGACATCGGAAAGGGCATGGGCTGCTGGAACACCATGCCGACCCGGGCCCTCAACTCGTTGACGTTTTGATTTCCATCGAGGATATTGACGTTGTCCATGAGGATTTCACCCGTGGCTCTGTGCCTGGGATACAACTCGTAGATCCTGTTGAACGTACGCAATAGAGTCGACTTGCCGCACCCGGATGCGCCGATAAATGCGGTCACACGGTGCTCGGGGACCTCGAAGCCGATGTCTTTCAGCGCATGAAATTCACCATAGAAAAAGTCGAGGTTCCGAATGACGATTTTCGGTTTGAATGTCGGTTCGTTCATCATGTTCCATGCATTTGAGTGGAAGTTCAGCGCGACGCTTTCGATTTTCGAAAGAGGAGACGCGCGAGGATATTGAGGCCGAGAACGGCCAGCGTTATCAATAGAGCGCCGGCCCACGCCAGTCTGTGCCAGTCTTCGTAGGGACTCATGGCGAATTGAAAAATCACCACGGGAAGGTTCGCCATGGGCTGAGTGATGTCCGCGCTCCAGAACTGGTTGTTCAGTGCGGTGAAGAGCAGCGGCGCGGTCTCCCCGCTGATCCGGGCGACGGCGAGCAGGATACCGGTCATGATTCCGGCGAGCGAGGCCTTCAGGGTCACAAGGGTGATCACCTTCCACTTCGGCGCGCCGAGCGCGGCGGCGGCTTCACGCATGCTGTTGGGCACGAGCCTCAGCATGTTTTCCGTTGTCCGCACCACAATGGGGATTACGATGAGCCCGAGGGCAAAGGAACCGGCCAGGCCTGAGAAGTGCCCTACCTGCACGACGTATATCTCGTAGATAAACAACCCTATGATGATTGACGGCGCGCTGAGGAGAATATCGTTGATGAACCGGGTCACGGGCGCGAGCCAACCCCGGTGTCCGTACTCCCCGAGATAGATTCCGGCGAGAATCCCTACAGGTGTTCCCAGCAGCGATGCGAGCATCGTCATCGCAAAACTGCCGGCGATGGCGTTCAGAAGTCCCCCGCTGCTTCCCGGAGGCGGCGTCATCTGCGTGAAGATCGTCGGGCTCAAGCCCGGAATCCCTTGCCGGAACAGCGTCCAGAGTATCCATGCCAGCCAAAAGAGGCCGAACAGCATCGTGACGACGGAGGCCGTGAGGCTTATCGCATTTGTAAGCCGGCGGCGCGTGTAGAGTGAGATCATCACAGGGTGATCCTCAGGTCTGTTTCCCTTCACGGCGCGACATCCGCATCAGCATCAGCCTGGCCAGTGAAAGAACGACAAAAGCGATGAAGAAAAGTATGAGCCCCAACTCGATGAGAGCGGACGAATAGATCTTGCCGACCGCCTCGGTGAACTCGTTGGCCAGAGTAGAAGCGATGCTGTTACCCGGCATAAGGAGCGAGGCGTGCAACTCGTGAGCGTTGCCGATCACGAACGTGACCGCCATCGTTTCCCCCAACGCCCTTCCCAGCCCGAGCATGATGCCCCCGACAACGCCCACCTTCGTGTAGGGAAGAACAATACGCGATACCACCTCCCAGGTAGTAGCGCCCAGCCCGTATGCCGATTCCTTGAGAAGGGCCGGCACGGTCTCGAAAACGTCTCGCATTACCGAAGCGATGAATGGAATGATCATGATTGCCAGTATAATGCCCGCCGTCAGGATGCCGACCCCGATCGGCGGCCCCCGGAACAGCGCGCCCACCAGGGGCAGTCCTCCCAAATTATCGATGATCCAAGGCTCCACATATTCGGCGAACATCGGCGCAAAGACGAACAGGCCCCACATCCCGTAAATGATGCTGGGAATGCCCGCCAGAAGCTCGATAGCCGTTCCCAAAGGCCGCCTCAGCCATACGGGGGACAGTTCAGTCAGAAATAGGGCGATCCCGAAGCTTACCGGCACCCCGATGAGAAGCGCGATAACTGAAGTCAGCAAAGTCCCTACAATCGGAACAAGAGCGCCGAATTCCTCCGTAACCGGGTTCCACGTGGCGCTCACCAGAAACTCGAGACCGAACCTGCGAATGGCGGGAAGGGCCCCCACAATTAAGGAAACGACTATGCCCGCCAGAAGCAGGAAAACAAAGAACGCGAAGAACCTGGTCGTATTTCCGAACAGCAGATCGACTGTTTCCTGCCGCCTGATGCGAGCCGCCGAAACCCGTCTCGACACCGCCTCTCTGCTGTCTACTCTATCGAATTTAATCGTCTCTTCCCCGTCGTTCAAATCACGCCTCTTTTCCATTACGATTGCCGTTTCCGTGGCGCATCTTCGAGCAACGATGCGCCACGGGTGTACGGCGACTATGGATTCATACCATCGCAGGAACAAGGAACCTTGTCGGAAACAATAGACTTGCATGGGTCGAATATCCCGATTCGGCAGTGCGAAGCACCGCCCTGCCGTTTTTCCACTTCCGGTATGTCCTTCGATCCCTGCACCGGCAATGCGATTTACGTTAACAGTCTACGAGTTCTCAGAACGGCAACTCGTAACCCGCAACGCGAAGCCCGCAACTCACTTCCAAACCGGATTCCCACCTGCATCTTCGACCTGGGTCCACGATTGCTCCACCATGTTGACCACTTTGTCGGGCATCGGGATATAGTCGAGACCAAGCGCCAGATCGTCTCCGTTTTTATACGCCCAATCGAAGAAGTCCAGCACCTGCCTGGCCCGCGCCGGATCTTGCGGTTTCTTGTGCATCAGTATGAAAGTCGCCCCCGTAATCGGCCAACTGGACTTGCCCGGTTCATTGGTCAGTATCTCGTAGTACCCTTTCGCCTTTTCCCAGTCGGCGCCCGCAGCCGCGGTTTGGAAAGATTCGGCGTCCGGCTTGACGAACCGGCCCTCCCGGTTCTTCAGCAGGGCATAGGCCATTTTGTTTTGTTGTGCGTAGGCGTATTCCACATACCCGATGCTGCCTTTGATCCGCTGGACGTAGGAGGCCACCCCTTCGTTTCCTTTCCCTCCCACACCGGTGGGCCAGTTGACCGAGACATTAGTGCCGACTTTGTCTTTCCAGGTTTCGCTGACTTTTGCGAGGTAGTTCGTGAAGATGAAGGTCGTGCCCGATCCGTCGGACCTGTGAACCACCGTAATCGGAAGGTCGGGAAGTTTTACGTCCGGGTTCAATTCGCCAATGGCTGGATCATTCCATTTCTTTATGTCGCCGAGATAGATTTTCGCCAGCAAATCACCCGTGAGCCGCAATTCGCCGGGATCGACATCCGGAATGTTGACCACCGGCACAACACCCCCGATCACCGCCGGGAACTGGATAAGGCCTTTCTGCTCGAGTTCCTCGGATTTCAGGGGCATATCGGAAGCCCCGAAGTCAACGGTCCCTGCCTCTATCTGCTTGATTCCGCCCCCGGAACCGATGGACTGGTAATTCAATCCGACACCCGTTTGCTCTTTGTAGGCTTCCGCCCACTTGGAATAGAGGGGATAAGGAAACGTGGCCCCCGCTCCCGTGATGTCCGCGGCTGGAACCGTCACCGGACAGAAAAAGATCACGAGCAGCAGCACTGCGGCAATTGACGAACCGGCAAAACCTTTCCTCATTGCTTATTCTCCTTTTCCGTGAAATGAACAGCTCATACCGGCATACATTGATATTCGTTTGCATTATGTTAATTACTCAATAACCAATTGTAATTCTTGATTTATTTCAGTACTGTTACAACCCAGTGATAAATCGGTTTCATCACGTCCCCCAGCCCAGCCCGCCGACGCAAGGAAAAGGTCCTCTCGGTGCTCGATCACATCCGGGTCTGGAAGCCCGACCGGCTTGCCCGTTCGGTCAAACAGTTGATTGAGACGGTGGAAGATTTGCGGGCGCGCGGGATAGGATTTCGGAGTCTGACGGAAGCAATAGACACGACGACCGCGCAGGGGTTGCTCATCTTTCACATGTTCAGCGCTCTTGCTGAGTTTGAGCGCAGCCTCGTACGCCGATTGAAAATCGGATCGGACAAAGCGTACACGACAGAACATCCGGGTGAGGTTATGGGATATCCGGCCCACGGACACCCCTTTCTTGACGGCAATGGCAGTACCATCATGGTGGCTCATGCCGAACCGGCTCGGCGGGCAGGCATCAGGTATCGACTGGGCAGCAATCGGCAACGCGGAGTATTTGACCGCTCTGACAAGGGAAATTGAAAATCGGGGAGTCGGATGGATACCTGGATGCTTATCCCTACAACGCAACTTAGGGCGGGTCAATGGCGCTTACCATGGGGCAAGTGGTTGAAACCATTTAGAACCGGCCGGATGCTTGAGCGTCTCCACTTGGTTTTTCCTTTCAAATACGCACTGGCCGATTCGATCCATGGGGAAAGTGAGGACTTCACCGCTGCTGTGGGATCTCACCTGGGCATGATCCACTTCGTACAGGTGTCGCGTAAGACACGGATCTGGTTGCGCGAACCGGTCACCCGGACCCAGGAGTACCAGTACAAGGGACAGAGGCGGTCCAAGAAGAAAACTCATGGTTGGGGTCGGCTAAGTTGCGGTGCAGGCCTCCCAAATTGTTCGCTCGATGATTAACTGATAAAGGGGGATCGGACGATTACGTCCGCCGGAACTGCAATGAGGAGCGCAGGATGTCGCATGGTCACACCGTAAGATCTTTCGATGAAGAATTGGGGAAGCTGCAGCGGACTATTCTGAACATGGGAAGGGAAGTGAACTCTCAACTGGGTTCCGCAGTAGAAGCTCTCACTTCGCGAGACGGCAGCCTCGCTCAAAGGATCATACGCAACGACGCGAAAGTGAATGCTCTCGAGCATGAGGCCGATGCGCTCACCATCAGGATGCTCGCCTTACGGCAACCCATGGCGGTGGACCTCCGGAGTATTATCGCCTCCCTCAAGATCGCCACCGACCTGGAGCGGGTCGCCGACTACGCATCCAATATCGCCAAAAATATAGACGACCTGAACAGGGTTTCGCCGGATGATTCCATCGAGATGATCGTTCTCATGGCAAAATACGCCCAGGAAATGCTTCGGGATGTGCTGAAGGCGTACAATGAACTCGACGTCGAGCGGGCCGTCGCGGTCTGGCATCGCGACAGAGACATCGATGAAGTCTACGCGGAGTTTCTGAGGCGGTTGAGGGATTCCATGAAGCAGGAACCCGGTCGCATCGAGGCGTATACTTCCCTCATCTTCGTCGCCCGGTCCGTGGAGCGCATAGGGGACCACCTGACGAACATCGCCGAGCATGTCCACTTTCTGGTTCGAGGAGAAATGTATGCGGGCGCGGCAGGCATAAGACCGGAGGAATGCGACATGCCCGGGTGCTGAGCGAGCGCCGGCGGACCGGCGGCCGACCGTTCCGCCTCGACACAGGAATCTATCCCCTTGCCGCGCCGGTCGTTGTCTCGAATTTCCGGAGAGGTCCGCATATCAGACCGTCAGACATCCTTCGGGGGCGAAGCCGGTCGCCGTCATGATCCCGTTGATGTCCAGATGCTCCGTCCAGGTTGCGACTCCCCTGTTGGAAGGTCCCGGCCGGAAGCTCTCGATCCGTTCGGCCCAAGGCATGCGAAGCGCCGGGGTTTCGCTCCGGCCGCCCAATTCGGGTTGGTCCCTGAAGCGCTCAGGCTCCTTTTCGATAAGATCCCGCATCCGAGATAAAACAGGCCCCTTTTCGGAGATAGGGAGGGAGGCGGGCAGGGGCGCGGAACGAGGTTCCGCGCCCCTGCCGCAAGTCGTGGACTGCCGGGATCAATGCTGGTGCGGTTCTTCGTCTTTGAGGAAGAGAGAGTGATACTCCTCATCGACCAGGTGCTTACGCATAATTCTGCCCAGCAGTTCGAATACCTCGTTGATCTCCTCGTCGCTCATCCGCGGCACCATGGCCGCGAGAAGATCGTCGTCGCTGAATTTCTGCAGATAATACATCAGGGATTTCTCATCCACTTCGCGGGAAAGCCCGAAAGCGACCATCCCGTCGTATTCGTCCACAAAAGTATGCTTGTGTTTCTTCATGCGCATCCTGCCCGGGGGCGTACTCCATTCGCGCGCGCGGCATCGTACCGCCGCCGCTCGCTCTAGCCCTCCGTGTCGTTTCCCTGGTTGTTCATGTAGTAATCCAGCCCGAAGTGGGTGATCTGCTCCTCGCCCATGAGATAGCGCAGGGTGTTCTTGAGCTTCATGAGCTGAATGAACAGATCGTGCTCCGGATAGAGGTTTTCCTTGTGCATCGGGCTCTTGAAGTAGAAAGACAACCACTCCTGGATGCCGCCCATGCCCACGCGCCGGGCGAAGTCCGTGAGGAGCACCAGGTCGAGCACGAGAGGCGCCGCCAGGATGCTGTCCCGGCACAGGAAATCCACCTTGATCTGCATCGGGTAGCCCAGCCATCCGAAGATGTCTATGCAGTCCCACCCTTCCTTGTTGTCCCCGCGCGGCGGATAGTAGTTGATGGTGACCTTGTGGTAGTAGTTCTTGTAGAGCGAGGGATAGAGATGGGGCTGAAGGATGTACTCCAGAACCGACAGCTTGCTCTCCTCCTTGGTTTTAAAGGAATCCTTGTCGTCCAGCACGAGCCCGTCCCGGTTGCCCAGGATATTGGTCGAGTACCATCCCTCCAGGCCCAGCATACGGCTCTTGAGCCCAGGGGCCAGGATGGTCTTCATGAGCGTCTGGCCGGTCTTGAAATCCTTGCCGGCGATCGGGATATTGTCCCTGTTGGCCAGTTCCACCAAGGCCGGGATGTCGATCGTCAGGTTAGGCGCGCCGTTGATGAAGGGGATGCCGCTCTCGAGAGCCGCCAGGGCGTACAGCATGCTCGGGGCGATCCCGGGGGCGTTGCGATCGACGGCGTCCTGGAAGGCTGCCAGGGAACCGTGGATTTCACCGGGCTGCAGGTAGACCTCGGTGCTTCCGCACCAGATGACGACGCAACGGTCGAGCCCGTGCTCTTCCTTGAAGCGCGCGATATCTTCCTTCAACGCCTCCACATGGGCGCGGAGGCTCCGGCCGGGCTTGACGAACGTCCCGTCGAGGTTGCGGACGAAGTTGCGGTCGAAAACCGCCCTCATGGGGAGAATGCCGGAGAGAAAATCCTTGATGGGCTCCAGGTGGTCGCGCTTCAACACCTTGGCGTGGAAGGCCGCATCATAGGCATTGGCTTCGTAAAGGTCCCATCCCCCGAACACCAGGTCGTCCAGGGACGCCAGGGGGATGAAATCCTTGATCAAAGGCGTGCGGCGTTCGAAGCGTTTCCCCAGGCGAATGGCCCCCAGTTGGGTGAGGGACCCGATGGGTTGAGCATATCCCTTGCGGATGAGTTCCACTCCGGCTATAAACGTGGTGCTGACCGCCCCTCCAATACCCGGGATGAGCACTCCCAGCTTTCCCCTGGGGGGATCGATCTCATTCATGCGTTTCAGTGTGGCTTCCTTCAATGTCGAACCTCCTCCATTATCTTGAATAAGCTCCGTTTTCTCTTGAACACGAAAAGTCGATCGGCCTCGCCGCATCATCAACGCCCGGATTTCTCCCATTCACGTCGATCCGGAGCAAAAAGCGGTACCTTTATAGGACTTTTTTCGTCCTTTGGCTACAGGCTTAATCCACAAACAGCTAATTTATTGCTCAAGTTACTCAAAACTCAAAGCAAAAAATCCGTAATATACGGATTGCTTTCCATCTCTTTTCGAACTGTGCTGTGGGGCTGGTCTCCGTAGTCGTGGCCCGGCCAGATGACCGTATCCGGCGGCAGCGTAAGGATTTTCGTCCGCAGGGATTCGAGCAGCACGTTGAAAGACCCGCCGGGCAGGTCCGTCCTTCCGACCGCTCCCACGAACAGGGTGTCCCCGGTGAACAGGTTGTCTCCGATGCGGATGCAGCACGCCCCCGGCGTATGTCCCGGCGTATGGAGGAATTCCATCGTAAGGTTTCCGAAGAGCAGCGTATCGCCGTCGTTTATGCGGATGTCCGCGGGCGGAGAGACGGGAAGATTCATCATCCGCGCGAACTCCTGGTTTCGGGGCTGCTGAAAGAAATCGTCGTCGAGCGCGTGCATCACTATCGGGGCCCCCGTGCGGGCTTTGAGCCCCGGATTCCCGCAGCTATGGTCGGCATGCCCGTGGGTGTTCACTATGTAGCGCAACTTGATGTCGTTTTCCCGCAGCAGTTCCACCACGCGGTCCTCGTCCCCCGCGGGGTCGATCAGTATCCCCTCCCCGCTTTCTTCATCGTAAACCAGGTAGCAGAACACTTCCAACATTCCGACACAGGTCTGTATGATCTTCATAGTCACCTCCGAGGCGAAATCCAGCTAACCGATCCTTACGAAACGTCTCCGTATTCCGAGTATGACAATGGACTATTCGAATGGAAATGTCAAAAAAACAATCCCGTTCCTCTTTATCTACTCATTGCGACGTTCTTTTGCTCCCGCTCTCTTCTACTTCTGCAGCTTCACCTTCCGAAGCCGTATCGATTGCGGGGTCACTTCCACCAGTTCGTCGTCGCTGATGTACTCCATGGCCTGCTCGAGCGTGAAACGGCGGGGAGGAATCAGGCGCAATGCTTCATCGGACCCCGAAGCCCTGATGTTGGTGAGTTTCTTCTCCTTGGTGATATTGACCCATATGTCTTCCGCGCGCGAGTTCTCCCCGACGATCATCCCGGCATAGACAGGGTCGCCGGGTTCGACGAATATGGTCCCCCGTGGCTGCAGATGGAATATGGCGTACGCCACGGCCTTCCCGTCGCGGTCCGAGACGAGGACGCCGTTGGAGCGGCTGGTGATGTCTCCCGCATGGGGCATGTAGCCGGTGACGATCGTGTTCAGTATCCCGGTGCCGCGCGTATCGGTCAGGAACTGGCTTCGAAAACCGATGAGGCCGCGGGACGGGATCTTAAATTCCAGCCGGACGCGGCCGAAGCCGTTGTTTATCATTTTGACCATCTGCCCCCGGCGACTGCTCATCATCTCGGTGACTATCCCCACGAATTTGTCGGGGATGTCCACCACGGCCAGTTCCATGGGTTCGAGCACCTGTCCGTCCACACTACGGGTGATGATCCGGGGTTTGGAAAGAGACAGCTCGAAACCTTCCCGCCTCATGGTCTCCACCATGACCGCCAGTTGCAGTTCCCCGCGCGCGCTCACGCGGAAGGAATCCCTGTTGTCCGCCTGTTCGACCCGTATGCTCACATTGTAGAGCAGTTCCTTGTCCAGCCGGTCCTTGATGTGTCGCGAGGTGAGGTACTTCCCCTCCTTGCCGGAAAACGGCGAGGAGTTGACCGAGAAGACCATCGATATGGTGGGGTCCTCAACGGTAATGCCCGGCAAGGGTCGCGGGTCCGCCAAGTCGCCGAGGGTATCGCCGATATAGATGTCCTCGACTCCGGCCACCGCCGCGATGTCCCCGGCCCCGACCTCCTTCTGCTCAACCCGGCTGAGCCCCTCGTACGTGTAGAGCACGCTCAGAGACGCCTTGCGCATGGGTTCGCCCGCCTTGAGAAGCGCTACCTCCCGGCCGTAGCGCAGGCTCCCGTTGATGACCTTTCCGACGGCGATCCTGCCGACATAATCGCTGTGCTGCAGGTTCGTGACCAGGAACTGGAGCGGCGCGTCGGGGTCGTACGATGGAGGGGGAATGGAGTCGATGATGGCATCGAAGAGAGGCGACAGGTCCCTGCCCTCCCCGTCTTCCGGGTCGAGGAGCGCGACTCCCGCCTTGGCGTTGGTGTAGAGCACGGGGAATTCGAGTTGCTCCTCGGTGGCGTCCAGGTCGATGAAGAGGTCGTAGATCTCCTCCAGCACCTCGTTGATGCGCCTGTCGGGGCGGTCGATCTTGTTGATCACGACGATCGGAGGGAGTTTTTGCTCCAGGGCCTTCCCGAGCACGAACCTCGTCTGGGGAAGCGGCCCCTCCGTGGCGTCGACAAGGAGCATGACTCCATCGACCATGTTGAGGGTCCGTTCCACCTCGCCGCCGAAGTCCGCGTGGCCCGGCGTATCAACGATGTTTATCTTCACGCCGTTATAGGAAACGGCGGTATTCTTGGCCATGATGGTGATGCCCTTTTCCCTTTCGAGGGCCATGCTGTCCATCACCCGTTCGGCAACCTGTTCGTTCTCGCGGAAGACGCCGCTTTGCCAGAGCATGGCGTCCACGAGCGTCGTCTTTCCGTGGTCGACGTGGGCTATTATGGCCAGATTGCGTAGATCGTTTCTTACCTTCATGATTCTCCTTGTCGAGGTCGTTCAGTTCAGCTTGACGTCGTTGAGCGCTTCGCGGGTTCCCGTTCCGCTTTCCCGAATGAGATTGACGATCGATGACAATCTGTAATGTTCGCCTATTTGAGGAGATCTCGTCAAGGGCCGCGGACGCGAGAATCGCTCCGAACGGTGTCCCCGCCGGCGCAATAATCAGCCGGTTACGGCAACTTCCGCCCGTTCTTTTTCCGGTTTTGTGCAAAAGTCCCCGCACCGTATTCCACAGGAGGCGGGATTCACAGCGCCCCCTGCATTCCCGGTGCATTCCGTCGCCCCGGAGCCGCCGCTACGGGTGCATTTTGCACCCGGTTTCCGCAGCAGCCGACACCGTTATTCTGCCGTTACCCCGTCTCGAAAGAAAGAATTGTGTACGACGGCCGCCGGACTATCGCTATCGCCGGGTCGAGTCACTTGCTCGAAATTCCGTATTCTGCCGGAGCCGGCATGCGCGCGGGAACTCATGGATACCGAAGCTCTGGCACGTTCCTTGATAGTGATCGATATGACGGATCGATCGTATGGGCAATCCCGAAGAGAGAGAACGAACAGGGATGCCCTTTATGCTGCAAGCGCTGTCGCGAACAGCATTGACAGGAACGAATTCAATCTCCCGCTTTCACTGGTGGCGGAGGTTGGACGGACGTGCCGCGCGGAAGCCATTCTCCGACCTCCAGTCCCGTCCACCTCTCCTTGTCGTCCCCCTTGTCTCCTGCCCCACTCGTGCTTTACCTCCTCATGGGGGACGACAACCACAATTTCTTCTCATGGGGTGAACGAATGGCAACTGCCTGCAAATCATCCTTGAACGCCTGCGCGCGTCGTGGTGTTCCCATGCATTAGGTTCGCAACAGCCTCCCATCCAATCCCTTCGACCGAACCGGATCGCCGTGCGTCCTCGAGTTGCGAAACTCGCAGACGCCGATGAATTTTGTTCCCTCATAAGCTCCGTCTGGGTGCGAAATGCACCCGCTCGGCCATACTCCCCTCCGGCGCTCCGGTTGAGAACCCCTTTCGGAGGATCAGGCCCAGAAGTCGGCGCCTTCCGTCGTCTTCGCGGCCTCTACTCCCATGCCTGAAGACATCGCATGCTTTCCAGCGGCCCGATTGTTGCAACACTCCGGTAAGTCAAATGGATATCGAGCATAATGAACATATGAAAATAGTCAAAGATAATTAAATTGTATCTTCAGGGCTCCTATCATCTCAAGATCGGGTATCATCATTCACCGTCATCTTGGTTTTTCCATGGTTCTCGTTTGCTCGGGTTTGGTTCTCGGGAACGATCAACCGGCATGGGAAGGGGATAATGATGAGCATGGAAGCGGATATTAGAGAAGCCCTCAAAGCGGTGCTGGATCCGGAACTGAAAAGGAACATAGTAGATCTGCAGATGGTGAAGGATATTTCCGTCAGCAACGGCGAAGCGCACATTACTCTGGCTCTGACGACTCTCGGCTGTCCTATGAAGAAGAGATTCATCGAGGAGGTTATGCGGGCGGCCCGGGCTGTTCCCGGCGTGTCTCAGGCCCATGTGGACCTGACCGTCATGAGCAAAGAGGAATTGAATCGTCTCTTCCCCAGACACCCTCTTGCCGGTATCGAGAAGGTGGCCTCTTTCATTGCCGTTGCAAGCGGCAAGGGCGGGGTCGGAAAGACCACGGTTGCGGTCAACCTCGCGCTTGCTCTGTCCGCGGAAGGTTTTCAGGTGGGACTTCTGGATGCCGACCTCTACGGCCCCAGTATTCCGACCATGCTGCACCTCTCGGAGCGGCCCCGCTTCGAAGCAAAAATGATTGCGCCCCTCGAGAAATTCGGTCTGAAGATCATGTCTTTCGGGTTTTTCGTGGAAGAGACCAGGCCGCTCATCCGGCGCGGGCCTCTAGTCGCAAAGACCGTCAGGCAACTTCTGGACGATGTGATGTGGGGGAAACTGGACTATCTCGTTGTGGACCTTCCACCCGGCACGGGAGACCCTTCGATCACCATAGCGCAGTCCGTTCCGAGCGTCTCGGTGGTCATGGTGACGACCCCGCGGGAAGTGGCTCTTGCCGACGTGCGCAAGGCCATCACGATGTTCAAATCCATGAACATCAGGATATGCGGTATTGTGGAGAATATGTCCTACTTCAGTTACGGTGACTCGAAGGAACGAATAGAGATCTTCGGAAGCGGGGGCGGCGATATGCTGAGCCATGAGGCGGGCATCCCGCTCCTTGGCTCCATTCCCATCGACATTGAACTCAGAAAGGGCGGCGACAAGGGATTGCCGCTCATGGTCGAAGCGCCCGATTCGGAGACCGGCAGGGTCTTCAGGTCCATTGCGCAAGGCGTGATCGACGGCAGGAAGTAAAGAGATCGTTACACCATGAAGCAACACGCAAAAGATGCGCGCCGGGCGCTCCGGCGCCGGGAACTCCGGCGCCGGAAAACCTCCATCACCCGTTAGCTGCGAACTTCAACCTCGAAGGGCCATGCCGCCAGCCCTCCCTCGATGAACCACACCCTCTGGAACCCCTCGCTGTTGAGAATCAACTGGGCTTCATATCCACGCAAGCTGATCTTGCAAAATGCCAGAATGTCTTTGTCTTTCGGCAACTCGCCGGCTTTCGTCCGCAGAGCGCCGAGGGGAATGTGAACCACGCCGGGATAAGGAAGCCGCATCATCTCGAACTCATCGGGTGTTCGAACATCGAGGAGCACGACGTCATCCCCGCCGTCAATGCGCCTCTTGGCCTCCAGAGGGGAAATGGACTTCGCGATGCCTTCCATTTTGTTCGCCAGAATATGCGCCGCACCGGCAATGGGGTCGATGGGAACGGAATATGGAGGCGCATAGCCCAGATCGATGTTCGGGATATCGTATATGCTCGCTCCGAAATAGATTGCGCCTGCCGCCACATCCAGCCGCTTGCAGCCATCTCCGGGACCCACCACCTGAACCCCGAGAAGTTTTCGCGAGCGCCGGGAGGCGACCATCTTGATGATGAGCGGATTGCTCCGTGGGATGTAATGGGGCATATCGAGCCCCGCCCAGATAACCGACTCGACATCCGGGTCCAGTTCCCTGGCCTGCTTTTCGGTCAGGCCGGTTCGTCCGATCGTGAAGTCGAAAGCCTTGCATACTCCCGTTGAGGTGATTCCCGTGAATGTGTGCGGACGAGCCGCTATATCGTCGGCAATGGTCCTGCCGTGCTTATTGGAGGTCGAGCCCAGAGGCACGAAAAGCGGGACCCTGGTGATAGGATCGATATAGCGGTTTACCACGCAGTCTCCTCCGGCATAGATGTCCGGGTCGCTCGTCTGGCAATAGTTGTTGACGATGATGCCGCCTTTGGGAGCGCACGCAAGTCCCGCGCCGCGGGCGAGCTCATCGTTGGGGAGGACGCCCGCGCCTACGAGAACGAGGTCGGCCGGGATCACTCTCTTATCCGTTCGAACCGATGCGACCTTCCCATTGCCCTCTACGGCGAGGACCTTCTCGCCCAGAGCGAGTGCAACGCCTTTTTGCTTCAGGTGCTTGCCGGCGAGCATGGCTATCTCGGGGTCCAGGAACTGGGGCATGATCTGGTCGAAGATCTCCACCATGGTGACGTTCAGACCTCGCTTGCGCAAAGCTTCCGCCATCTCGACGCCGATGTATCCCGCTCCGATCAGGACCGCGTCATGGAGCCCCTCCGACTCAATCCCCGCAACCATGCTCTCGGCATCGTCCGGGTGGCGCATGTACCAGACATTTTTCAGTTCGAGACCGGGAATGGGGGGCCGGAGCGGACGGCTTCCCGTTGCAAGGACCAGCTTGTCGTAGGAGAGGTCGTTCTCCTCATGAGTATCGAGGTTCCTCACCCGCACAGTCTTCTTCTCCCGATCGATCCGGATGGCTTCCGTTCGGGTAAGAGTCTTGAAACCTTTCACCTTTTCGAAGAATAAAGGGGTGCGGGGGACACCCACGGGAGTTTCCGTGAGCATGCCGACTTCGGGAAACACTCCTTCGACATAGTAAGGCAACCCGCAGGCCCCGTATGAAACCAGCCCTCCCTTATCGATCATTGTCACTTCGCTCTCAGGAAGCAGACGTTTCAATCGGGACGCCGCTTTGGGTCCACAGGCAACCCCACCAATAATCAACACGCGCAAATCTTTTTTCATCGGGATTTTCCTCGCTTTATTCCTGCTCGACGATGGGAAGCGGAAGCGTACGATAACTCCGGCTTCAGTATTCCGCAGATATGGTCTTGTAAGTGATACCGGGCAAAATAGCATCCGGACAGACCTCTTACAAGAGCTATGCCACTGCCCGGGTAAAAATGCCGGAGGGACGGGAATGCGGCAAGGACAGGCAAAAGCGGCTGAGATCAACCGCGTTTGCCGTTTTTACGATGACGGCGAGGCGAGTCTTACCGGGTCCAAAACGCACCCGAAAGGCCCCGGCATGGGGGCAAATTGTTTCCGGTCGCAATGGCGCGGCGGAAATCGGGAACCGACCATACCGATGGATAGGCGAAGAAGGCGATTGCTCGCCCCGGCAGTCAACGTGGATGAAATCAATCGATTCCTGTTGCGTTAATTCCCCTCCTGGTATATTTAGCACCTGATCCACGAATCCCAAACTGATTCCTTGAATTTGCGCCGGCATCGAATCCGACGACGGAGGTTTTTCAAACGGTTGTCGGAGGTCATGTTCGCGAACGGGTTACGGCTCCGGTTCAGCCGGGCGGTCTGCACCGTGAACCAGAACTGCCGGTCATGAGAATTGGTACATACCACCAAAGGAGGATGACAAATGTCGAAAAGAATGGCCACATTGCTTCTGATCGCCGGCCTGCTGATCTACCCCTTGTCCTGCTTTGCCGTTCTGGCTGTCGGAGAGGGGGTGATCGACGAAACTCTCAATCTCAGGTACGAGGGATTCGACCTTACCCCTGACGGCTTCCTGACCGGATATGTGATCAACGATTCCGGTTCCGTTCTGAGCGCGGTCAAGCTCGATATGTATACCACGAATCCACAGGAAACCAGGATTTACTGGCGAAAACGTATCAGCCTGGGAGACATGGCCCCTCGCGCCAGGGTGCGGGTGAAAGAGCCTTACGTCCTGAAGGGCGAAGACCCGATGCGGCTGAAGGTCATGTTCAAAGTTCCGCATTCGGCGAACTATCGGAACTGACGTTGGACCGGGACGAACCCGGTTCAACAGTGACGACGGAGAGAATTCCCGGATCTGGAAGAGGCGAACGTTTACGCAATCTTGCATCGAAAGACTATGCTTCGGTACGTTTTTCGAAGCCTCATTGCCTGAAGCATTGCCCGGCCCCCTACTCCTACTGGAAATTGATCCGGGAATCCTCGGTCCTCCCGTTATAATTTTGGAACTCCGACAACATCTCAGGACAGGAAAACAAAGCCCCCGCCTGCGCCAACTCAACGCGGAGTTCACGCCCGACAAGAACGGCAGCACGTTGGAGCGTCTTGATCGTCGCGTTGCCCTTTGCTTTGAGAATCCGATCAACCCGAGTCCGGCTCGTGCGCTTCCGCCCGGCCGTTTCCGTTTTCATACGCGTTACCCCGTTTGCGCATCTTTTCGACAGTCTGCCGCATGATCACGCGTGCAACCGCTTGGGCCTTCGCTTCTTCATAAGCGCCCTCCTCCTGCAGAGAGTCCGGATTTCCACCATTCGCGGCATGCGTTTCGACAGCCCGGTCGCAACCGGCGGCCGTAACCGCGCAAAGAAAGCACAAACTTTGGATGGAAGCCGCAATTGCACGAGAAAAGTTCAGATTCTATCCGTTCACTGATTATCCGGCAGGTAGTGCGAGGAAGTCACAACGATGTTGGTCAATACGGGAATGGACAGGCGTGGACCGGCATGCCCGTGCGGGCGGGAATCCATAGACCTCGAGGTCTATGGATTCCCGCCCGCACACGCGGACACGCGCCGGAATTACGAACCGGCTAAAATTCCCCCGTCATGGGGGCATACGTGAAGTCTCCCTGCCGATTGCGCGAACCGCAACCGGCGACATCCTCCCGAGCCGGCAATCTCAATCGGCCTGGCGCCGGATGAAGGTCGGGATGTTCAGATCCTGGTCCTCCCCGGAAATTCCGGCAATACGGCTCAGGAAGGTCCTTTTCTTCACCGGCTGCTGAGGCTCCTCCTGGGCCCCCGCCGCTACGTCCTTCTCCCCTCTGACGGAGCGATTGCGGTAAATCGTCGGGATGCGGATGTAGTCGTCGTTCACCACGTCGGGCACAATCGCCTCGGTCCTCGAACGCCTGCCGGGACGAACCACCGCCGCGCTCTCCGACCGCTGGGGCTGCTTTTCCATCTTGCCGATGCCCGTGGCAATGACGGTGACCCGGAGTTCGTCCTCCAGGTGCGGGTCGATGGTGGTGCCGATGAAGATCTCCGCATCCTCGTCCACTTCCTTCTGAATGATCGAGGAGGCCTCCTCGAACTCGTGCATTGTCAGGTCGTGCCCGGCACAGATGTTGATCAGGGCCGCCCGCGCTCCGTGAATGGAAATATCTTCCAGGAGCGGACTGGAGATGGCCTGCTGCGCCGCCTGCGCCGCACGGCCTTCGCCCTTGCCGACTCCCGTTCCCATAAGGGCCAGACCCCGTTCGTTCATCGCGGAGCGCACATCGGTGAAGTCGAGGTTGATGAGGCCCGGCTTGACGATGATATCCGAAATACCCCGCACGGCATCGAGCAGCACGTCGTCCGCCCGCTTGAGCATCTCGAGCAGCGTCGCCCGCTTGTCGGCCATGGTCACCAACCGGTTGTTGGGGATCGCGATAAGGGTGTCCACCACGTTCTGGAGCGCCTTGAGCCCCTCCTCCGCCCGGCGCTGCCGCGCCCGCCCCTCGAACGCGAAAGGCTTGGTCACCACCGCTACCGTGAGCGCCCCGACCTCCTTGCACACCTGCGCCGCAATCGGCGCGCCGCCCGTGCCCGTTCCGCCGCCCAGGCCCGTCGCGATGAAGACCAGGTCGCTTCCTTCCACCACTTCACGAACGCTGTCGATGTTCTCCTGGGTGGCCTTCGAACCCATCTCCGGGTTGCCCCCGGCCCCCAACCCACGGGTCAGATTGACGCCCAACTGGATCTTGATGGGAGCCAGGTTCTGATCCAGCGCCTGGAAATCCGTATTGGCCGCGATGAACTCAACACCATCCAACCCACTGCTGATCATGTTGTTGATGGCATTGCCGCCCCCGCCACCAATTCCCAATACCTTGATTTTTGCCCCACCCGGTTCCGCTTTCAACATTTTTCCGCCCCTCTTCTCTCTCAAGAGATGATCCCATACTGCCAAGAGCATTCCAAAACTGAAACTGGTCGAGCGCCTTAACTACCAAAGCTCACCGAACCAGCGTCTGATAGTCTCCACGAAGTTCCTCATTCCTCCTCCGCCGTGGCTCTCTACAGCCATTGTAGCGCCCTGCTGGGAGTGTTTCCTGCCGTACAACACCAGGCCCGTCGCCGTTGCATAGATGGGATTTTTCACTACATCCCCGAGCCCGCCGAAATGATATGGAAAACCGATTCTGACCGGGAGATCGAATATGCTCTCCGCCAGTTCCCTGACCCCCGGGAGGAGAGAAACCCCGCCGGTGAGCACGACCCCCGCATGGAGCGAGTCGATGTATCCGGATCTGACCAGCTCCCATTCGATGATTTTGAGCATCTCCTCCATACGGGCTTCAATAATCTCCGCCAGAATCGAATGTGCAAGTTGACGCGGCTTCTGCCCTCCGACCGAACCCACTTCGATCACTTCCTGCGGGTTGGTCTTCTCCACGAGAGCGCAGCCGTACTTCTTTTTGATCTTCTCCGCTTCCTCCATCGAGGTGCGCAGCCCTACCGAAATATCCGACGTGATGTGGGCTCCCCCCAGCCCCACCACGGAGGAGGCCCGGATTGCATTGTCGATGAAAACCGCTATGTCCGTCGTGCCTCCCCCCATGTCCACCAGGGCTATCCCCAACTGCTTTTCATCCCTGTCGAGGACCGACTCCGCGGAAGCCAGCGACTCCAGGACCACCTCCTGGACGTGCAACCCGCCCTTCTCGCAACACCGCAGAATGTTTTGAACCGCGGAACTGGCCCCCGTGACGATGTGCACCTTCGCTTCGAGCCGCACTCCGGACATCCCCAGAGGGTCCTGAATCCGTTCCTGATCATCCACAATGTATTGCTGAGGGAGAGCATGAATGATCTGCCTGTCCACCGGCAGCGCAATCGCCTTCGCCGCCTCGAGCACCCGCTCCACGTCGGGCTGTCCCACCTCGCGGCTTTTGACGGCGATTACCCCATGGCTGTTGGAACTCTGGATATGAGTCCCGGCGATCCCGGCGTACACCGAGGATATCTCGCATCCGGCCATGAGTTCGGCCTCTTCCACGGCCTTTCGGATCGAATTGACCGTCTGGTCTATATTGACCACCACCCCGCCCCTCATGCCCACGGACGGGTAGGTACCGACCCCCACGATATCGATCCCCTCCGGGGTCACTTCTCCCACGACCGCACAAATCTTCGTGGTTCCCAGGTCCAGCCCAACAATCAGTTCCTCTCGCCTTCCCATCGCGCCCCCTCTTGGCCCCCCTCGCCTCCTTGAATGATGTCGAATGAGACCTCGAAATTCATATCCCCTTGGGAATCGGGAAGTTCCCCTTTATGTACGCTCTGCTCTTGTAATCGAGATCGATGCGCGTCACCAGGTCCCACCACTGGCGATTCATCAGAGCATCTATCACCTTATGCAACCGGCTCAGCTTCAGTTCGAAATCGTTCTTTCCGAGTTGAATGGGAATCACCTTGCTGCTCGGATAGAGAACGACTCCGACCTCCCTCTGCCAGTGACACTGCGAAATAAGACTCAACGGCAACCAGCTCTGGCACTTCTCCAGGGCCAGGAGCAACGCCTTCACGGCCTCCAGAGGTTCTTCCGAAAGAACGCCCCCCTCCCGGATTTCCTGCCGCGCAACCCCGGTAACCAGCAGCAAACCCGCATGGCTCTCCGGATTGACCTTCAGGAAGAGCTTCCCCTCGCCGTCCATGAGGTAGAAAGCATCCGTGTACACAATGGCCAGCGGTTCCCGCTCGACAACCTCAACGATCATCCGCGACGGGAAATCGAGCCTCACCACCGCCGAACGCACCCAAGAAAGGGCTTCCACCCGCCCTGCCAGTTGCGATATTCGAAGGGTCAAGACGTTGGCGTTCCTGGCAATCCCCAGGGCGTTCAGCACCTCGCGCCGGTCCACACGCTTGAGCCCCTTTATCTCGATCGATTCCACCCTCGGCCACGGGGCGTCTTCCAAGGCGTAGTAAGAGTGGGCCAGCGCGGCGCTGAGCCCCAGCACCAGGGCTATTGCGGCCACAAAGGCGGCCGTCGCCTTGAGTCCCCGCCACGGGATGCTCAGCTTCAGCTTCAAACCGCGGAGCTTAAACCCGGGCTTGAAGCTCTTGCGCGTGTGTCGATAGCGGTTCTCTTTCGCTTTCACTGCCCAGCACCCTGATTTCGCGCTCCAGGCGAATGCCGAAGCCTTCCCAAACCTGTTTCTCTATATGTCCCATCACGGCAAGGATGTCCCTCGCCCTCGCATGTCCCAAATTCACGATCCAGTTGGCGTGTTTCTCCGAAACCCCGGCATCCCCAATACGAAACCCCTTGAGGTCGAGCCTGTCTATCAGCGCCCCCGCATACTCACCGGGCGGGTTTTTGAACACGCTCCCCGCCGACGGCGCCCCCAGGGGCTGAACGTGTTTGCGCCGGAGCATGGTCTCACGCATCTGCGCTCTCAGAAACTCCACGGACGCCGGACGCATCTGAAAACATCCCCCCAGGATGACCCAGTCATCCGAAAGTCCCATCGTCCTGTAGCCGGGCGCCAACTGGGACATGTCCATCCGGCATCTTCTCCCGCGAGCGTCCAGTACATCCACCCACACAAGGATATCCGCGATGCAACCATCCGGCGTGCCTGCATTCATGAAGAGCGCCCCTCCGACCGTGCCCGGAATTCCCGCCAGGCACTCCGCGCCGCCCAACCCGCGCCGCAGACAGAAGGAAAGCCACGTTGCGAGCTTCACGCCCGCCCCCACATACAGGCACGTTCCCCGGCCTCCGAACCTGCGAATCTCTCCACAAGCCAGGTGAGGCTGCACCACCAGCACATCCCAGGCGTCATCGGGCGCCAGCACGTTGCTCCCGCCGCCCAGCAACACGTACGGAATCCGCTCCCTCATGGCCAGCCGCACCAGGGAGGCAAAGGCCGCTTCCGTCCGGGGCCGGGCCATGCAGGAAACCGGCCCTCCCACCCGGAAAGAAGTATGGCGCGACAAAGACTCCGACCACTTGCAGTCAATATCCGCCGAACCGGCAACGACATCCGCCCAGTCAGGCATGGAAAAAACGCGGCGTCCGGCTTTCGCTTCGCTATTCATCATCGCTCCTCCAGCCTTCGGAGAAGCGCTTCTCCCGTCTGCCAGATACTGCCCGCTCCGAGCGTCAACACCACATCGCCCGGCGCGACGAAGGCAAGCATCTCTTCGAGCATTTCATCGAGGGTCGGACAGTAGCGCAGGTCGCGGTGTCCGTGAGCCGTAATCCGGTCCGCCAGGGCCTTGCCCGATATGCCCGAAAGCGGCTTCTCGCCGGCCGCATAGATCTCCGTCATGAAAAGCGCGTCCGACTGATAGAAACAGCGTGCGAACTGGTCCATGAGCCCTTTGGTCCGCGAATACCGATGCGGCTGAAACGCAACGATGCGGCGGCGGTTGGGAAAACACGCCGCAAAGGTCTCCAGCACCGCCCGGATCTCCGTAGGGTGATGTCCGTAGTCGTCCAGCACCAGCACGCCGCCCGCCTCGCCCTTGACCTGGAAGCGGCGCTGCACGCCGGTCATATCCCTGAGTCCCGCCCGAATCGACGGCCAGTCCACCTCCAGCTCCCGCGCCACGGCCACGGCCGCGAGCGAATTGAGTACGTTGTGCCGTCCCGGAAGCGTAACCTCGATCTCTCCGAGTTCCTCTCCGCGGCACCATGCGCGGTAGATGGAATGAAAGCCGTCCGCCCTGACATCGCGCGCCTGAAAGTCCGCCTGGGACGAAAACCCGTACGTGGTGAACCTCTTTCCGACCTTGGGGAGGATCGACTGGATATTTTCGTCTTCGAGACAAAGGATGGCCTGCCCGTAGAATGGTATCTTGTTGATGAACTGCAGGAAGGTCTGCTGGATATGCTCCATGTCCCTGTAGAAGTCGAGGTGCTCCAGATCTATATTGGTGACCACCGCGATGGTGGGGGAGAGCAGGAGAAACGTGCCGTCGCTCTCGTCGGCTTCCGCAACCATGAAGTCCCCACGGCCCATCTTGGCGTTGGTGCCCCAGGCGTTGAGCTTGCCTCCGATGGCCACCGTGGGATCGAGCCCTCCGCGGGCCAGCACCGTTGCGACCATGGAGGTGGTCGTCGTCTTTCCATGGGCCCCCGCCACCAGGACGGAATACTTGAGGCGCATCAACTCCGCAAGCATCTCCGCCCGCCGGATCACCGGCGCCTTGCCTGCTCCGGCGCGAGCAGCCACCGCCTCGGGATTGTCCTCGGATATGGCCGAAGAAAGGACCACCACATCCGCTCCCTGCACGTGGTCGCCATGATGCCCGATAAATATCCGGGCACCCAGCCGGGCCAGCCGCTGCGTGGTTTCCGTCTCCCTCATGTCGGAACCACTTACGCGGTACCCGAGGTTCAAAAGGAGTTCGGCGATGCCGCTCATGCCGATTCCCCCGATCCCTACGAAATGGATGTGCTGATAACGCTTGTACATACTCTTCGGCTCACTTCACGCACTTGCGAGCAATGTTTATAAGGATTCCCACAGCAAGGCAGTTGGCGATAAACGCGCTTCCTCCGTAAGAAATGAAGGGCAACGGAAGGCCCTTGGTGGGAAACAGCCCCAATACGACGGCCAGGTTGATTATGGCCTGCAAAGCGATCATCATGGTCAGTCCGAACGCGAGCAACCCGCCATAATGGTCCTTCGCCTGTTGAGCGATGCTTATCCCGATCCACGCCACCATGCAGAAGAGCGCCGACACGATGCAGATGCCCGCAAAGCCGGTCTCCTCCCCCACTACGGCCATAATGAAATCCGTGTAAGGTTCGGGGAGATAAAAAAGTTTCTGCTGCCCCGCTCCCAGCCCTTTTCCGAAAAGCCCCCCCGCACCTATGGCGATCCAGGACTGAATGAGCTGATACCCCGAATCCCGAGGATCGTTCCAGGGGTTGAGGAACGCCGTAACCCGCTCCCACCGGTATTCCACATGGTATACAAAGCGGTAGCACACCAACAGCCCGAGCGGCGCCAGGGAAAACAAATGATGCCACGGGACTCCGCCCACCGCCAGCATACACGCCGTTAATAAACCTATAACAAAGGAAGTTCCAAAATCAGGTTCGAGTAATAACAATACACCGAATACTCCACATAGAACAATCGGCGGCAAAAGTCCAGCACTGAATTTCTTGAGCCGTTCCTGCTTCCGGACCAGAAAACCGCTCAGATACATGATCCATACGAGTTTGGCGTATTCCGCGGGTTGAAGAGAAAAAGGCCCCAGCCGGAACCAGCGGCGGGCGCCGTTGATTTCCTTTCCGATGGCGGGAATGAGCACAAGTATAAGGCTGATATAGACTAAAATGAGAAGCGCCGGGGCCAGCTCCTTGTACCTGCTGTAAGGGTAGAAGCTGCCGAAGAGCATCGCCCCCGTCCCGAGGCCGACGCAAAGCAACTGCCGCTTCACATAATAGAAGGCGTCGCCGTGCTTCTTGATGGCCATGACGGAACTGGCGCTGTAGATCATGACCACGCCGATCACGATGAGCAGCGTAACGACGATGATGAGCTGAGCCTGCAGAGAGACGGTCCTCGCGGGCGCGCCGCGCTCTTCATTGGCGGGCGCATCGGGCGCGGTGGACGGCATTCCCACGAAGCTTCCCATCAGCGGGCCTCCTCCGAGAGCTGCGCGACGAGACTCTTGAAGTGGTCGCCGCGCCTGGCGTAGCTTTCGTACTGATCGAACGACGAGCAGGCGGGAGAGAGCAACACGACATCACCGGACCGGGCGGCCGCGACGGCTTCCCGGAACGCATCCTCCAGGCCGGCAAAGGACCGGACGGGGACCTTCCCCTCCAGTTCGCGGTTGATCCGCGGCGCAGCCTCTCCGAATACGAACACGCCCTTTCCTTTGTCCTTCAACGGTTTTATCAGCGGGTCGTAGGACCCGAGCTTGTCGCGCCCCCCGAGGAGCAGAAGCACGGAACGCTCGAAATTTTCCAGCGCCTTCAGCACCGCTCCGACGTTGGTGGCCTTCGAATCGTCGTAGAAGTCGATCCCGTTCCAACTGCGGACCCACTCCATGCGATGCGAAAGGCCCTTGTAGCCGTCTATCGTTTCCTGGATGACGGACGGAGGAACCCCCACAGCGGACACGGCAAGGGCCGCCGCCATGATGTTTTCCTCGTTGTGCACCCCCCGTAGCGGAGTGCGTCCGAGATCCAGCTCGAAAGCGGTTTCACCGGGTATCGTTACCGCAATCCGCCCATCCCGCACGGACGCATCCGCGTTTCCATGCCTTCCGCCGAATACCAGGGTCCGGGACGGCAGCCGGCCGACCCTCTCCGCACAAAGCGGGTCATCGCCGTTCACTACGGCGACGTGCGACGAATCCTGGCGGGAAAACAACGAGAACTTCGAATCGGCATATGCCGCGAAATTTTCGTAACGGTCCAGGTGGTCCTCGGTAATGTTCAAAAGGACCCCCACTTCCGGGCGGAAGCGATGGGCGGTGTCCAACTGGAAGCTGCTCACTTCCAGCACCAGGATGTCGTCTCGCGCATCCTGCATCAACCGGGCGCTCAGCGGGGTCCCGATATTGCCCCCCACGAAAACCCGCCTTCCGGCGTTTTTCAATATCTCCCCGATGAGCGATGTGGTCGTCGTCTTGCCGTTGGTGCCGGTGACCGCGATGACGGGAACGCTTACCCGGGAACAGGCCCAGTCGAACTCGCCGATGACCTCTACGCCCCTGCGGGCGGCCTCCCGCAAAGGTCCCAGATCCAGCGGCACGCCGGGACTCACAATGATCAGGTCCGCGGTCAGGAAATCCTCCACACGATGCTCGCCGAGGCGAAGCACGCACCCCCGCTCCTCCAGGGATTTCACTTCCGGGCCGAAATTCTCCCTCGGCTTCATATCCGTGACGACGACTTGCGCGCCAAGGCGCAACAGCAGTTCGCATGCGGACAATCCGGATATCCCCAGCCCCACTACGAGGACTTTCCCGGGTGATGTGCAGGCTATATCAGACGGTTCCATTCATTAAACCCTTCACAATACGCTCCATGGCCATCCCCCTGGACCCTTTCACCAGGACCCAGGCGCCCCCCAGCCCGCGACTGCGCAGTCCGGGGCCGGTCAGCAGCGAAACCGCATCCTCGTGGCTCCGGGCGTGACAGCAGGCGTCCGCGGGTATTCCGGACCTCTTCGCTCCTTCCGCAATCTCCGCGGCCAGATCTCCCAGCGTGATCAGCATATCCACGCCGGTCTCGCCTATCCGCTCTCCCAGTTGCCGATGCAGCGCGGCGCTCCCGGCCCCGAGTTCCCGCATCTCTCCCAGCACCGCCACGAACGGGCTCGCACCCCGCGCGGACGCGACCGCCTTGACGGCGGCCAGCATGGAAGCCGGATTGGCATTGTAGGTATCATCAACCAGGACCATTCCGTCCGCCAGGCGATGCACCTGCATGCGCTGGTTGACCGGACGGTGCAGGGCCAGTCCACGAACGACGGCTTCGGGAGATACTCCCAGCGCGCAGGCGACCGCGGCGGCGGCCACCGCATTTCGCACCTGGTGGATGCCCAGGACCGGCAGCCGGACGGAGTGCGCCTCACCGGCCATAACAAGATCGAATACGCTTTCCAGATCCTCGGTATGCACATTTCCCGCCACATGCACGTCTGCCGCGGTATCGCTCAAAGAGCAGGTGATCTTCCGGGCCGCGATCCTTCCTGCGAATCTTGCGAGATGCTCGTCGTCCACGTTCACCACCGCCGTATCCTCCGGACGCAGGGACTCCCACAGCTTACCCTTCTCCTCCAGGACGCGCTCGACGCTCCGCAGCCCTTCCAGGTGCGCTGTATGGATGTTCGTGATCAGCGCGATGCCGGGCCGGCATATCTCGGCCAGGCGCGCCATCTCACCGGGAACGTTTATCCCCATCTCGACCACGGCGACCCGGTGAGCGGGTTCGAGGGACAGGAGGGTCAGCGGCGCCCCGATCAGGTTGTTGAAATTGCCGTGGTTCTTGAGGACCTTCGCATTCTGCCCCAGGATCGCCGCCACCATCTCCTTGGTGCTGGTCTTGCCGTTGCTGCCCGTTATGCCGACAACCGGTATGGAGAACTTCGACCGTCTGCGCCGCGCCAGTTCTCCCAGGGCGTAGAGCGTGTCCGCAACCGCAACAACCCCTATCTCCGGCGGTATGGGGGGAAGCGGATGGTCCTCCCGCACTACGAGCGCCTTCGCACCCTTCGCCAAGGCATCGGGTATGAAGTCATGCCCGTCGCGCTCCCCCAGAAGGGCTACAAAAGCATCACCCGCCCCTATCGTCCGGGTGTCCGTCGCAATCCTTGCAACGGTCGCCCTTTCATCCCCGGATAGCAGGCGGCCCGCTACGGCCTCAACCATTTCGGCAACTGTCCAGTCCATACTCTATGCGCTCCCCGCCAGTCTGTTCTCCACCTCGGCTTTAGGGGATTCGAAATAATCGCGCACCACCACCCGGTCATCGAAAGGAAACGTCCGGTTCCCGATGATCTGGTATGTCTCGTGGCCCTTGCCGCCGATGCACAAAAGGTCTCCCGGACAGGCCGACCACAACGCCAGTTCTATCGCCCGCCGCCGGTCCGGTTCGACGGCATACCCCTTGCCGCCGCAGTTCAGTTTTCGGCCGGGGAGCCGGGGGAGTCCCGCATCGCGGACCCCTTCCTCGATGTCCCGGATGATCGCGCCGGGATCTTCACTCCTGGGATTGTCGCTCGTGACGATCACCAGGTCGCCCAGTTGCCCGGCCACACCACCCATGAGGGGGCGTTTCCCTCTGTCGCGGTCGCCTCCACAGCCGAACACCACGATCAGCCTGCCCTTCGACAGCTCCCGGAGACAGGTGAGGCTCTTTTCCATGGCGTCCGGAGTATGCGCGTAGTCCACCACGACATCGAAACCCGCGGGGACGGAAACACGCTGGAGGCGTCCGTCCACGGAACCCACCGCACGCACGCCGCGAGAAACGGCGTCCATCGGAATCCCCAATCCCAGTGCGGTGGTCGCGGCGGCCAGGATATTGTATAGATTCAGTCGGCCCAGGAGCGGGGAGTCTATCTCCAGGTCCCCGTGAGGCGTGGCAAGCATGGCGCGAATCCCCGAAGCGCTCAGATCCATCCGCTCCACCCGGACACGGGCGTCGGCGTTTTCCAGGGAGAAACTCCAGATCTCGTTTCCTTCGGCGACGGCATCCTCCATGCGGCCCGCGTAGGGGTCGTCCCGGTTAATGGCCGCGACGGCCGGCCCCCGCTCCGAATCCGACCCGAGGTGGCGGGAGAAAAGGCGCGTCTTGGCGGCGAAGTAATCCTCCATCGTCTTGTGAAAATCCAGGTGGTCCTGGGAGAGGTTCGTAAAGACGCCGGCCCTGAACGCACAACCGTCCACTCTTCCCATGGCGAGAGCGTTGGAGGACACCTCCATCACCACATATTCGACGCCATCCCGGCGCATCTCGTACAGAAGCCTCTGGAGGTCCAGGGATTCCGGCGTCGTCAGCGGGGCGGGCATGCACACGTCGCCCCAGCGGTATGCAAGAGTCCCGATGACGCCCACCGACGCGCCCGCCTGCCTCAGGATGCTCTCGAGCACCAGGGTGGTGGTAGTCTTTCCGTTGGTCCCCGTAACTCCGATCATCTTCAGGTCCCCGGAGGGGTGGCCATAGAAGCGCGCGGCCAGCTTCGCCAGGGCCTTCCGGGTATCCTCCACGCGAACGAGCGTTGCCGGCATTCCGTTGCTTCCGGGCATTTCTTCCACCAGGACGGCCGATGCGCCCTTCTTCACGGCATCCACAATGTAGAGATGGCCATCCATGCGCGTTCCTTTGACGGCGACGAACAGGTCGCCCTCCCGAACGCGGCGGCTGTCGTACGAGACGCCGCGGACCGCCCCGGCGGTATCGCCCCGGGTTTCCAACACCTTCAATTCACTGAGAAGTTCCGACAGTACTCTTTCCATGGTCTTCTTCGCGCTACATGCTGTCAAAAGCCGTCAGGCCGGACGTTGAAACGTCCGGCCAATACTATTTTTTCGGTTACTTGTCAAACATCCGACACATTGTTCATGTTTTTGTCGCGTCACAATCCCATTAACGCCGAAATTCCGACCCCGCACTCCCTCCAGCCGCCATTCGATTCTGCTTGACACGGCATGGCGGCCCGTGCGATTTTCCGCAACCCGCAACCCGCAACCCGCAACCCGTACTCTCAACCCGGACTTTCATTGAGCGCCAGTTCAACCACGCCGCCCGACTTCATCGGCGCGCCCGGGAGCGGCTTCTGCTTCACTACCACCCCGCTCCCCTTGCACTTCATCTGCACCTTGAAGCGAGCGAGCTGCTTCATGGCCGTCTTCAGGCTCAGGCCCGTGAGGTCCGGCATGAGGTCCGGATCCTCCACGCCGTCCGGTCCCGTCGTCATCGGCTCTTCCCGAAGCGTGTTCAGGACCGGGGCTACGGCGGCGGGAGAGGCCGAAGTATTGGCCAGCCGCAAGCCCGATACAGGGGCATGATCCGTGCCGGTTGCAGGGACCCTGAGATAGGGAAGGGCCTGAACGGCAATATTTCGAAAAACGGGAGCGGCGACTACTCCGCCGTAAATCGCTCCCTGCGGCTCGTGAATGACCACCGTGATCGCCAGCCGCGGGTTGTTGACGGGTACAAAACCGGTAAAGACGGACGTGTATCTGCTCGATGAGTAACGACGCGTGGCCGGATCGACCTTTTGCGCGGTCCCCGTCTTCCCCGCGACGGTATAACCGGGAATGGCCGCGCCCACGCCGGTGCCGCCCTCCTGCGTCACCAGCGCCATCATCGCGGCGACCTTCTCGGCGGTCTTCGGGCTTACGACCTGCCGGCTTTCTCTGTCGGGGTCCACCATGCGCCGGACGCCGGACGCCACAACTTCCTTGACGATGGCGGGCTGGATGTAGCGGCCCTTGTTGCCGATGCTCGACACCGCCGCCGTCAGTTGAAGCGAACTGACCCCGACGCTCTGCCCGAAGGAGATCGTGACCAGGTCGATGGGACGCCATTTCGAACACGGCCGCAAAAGACCCTTAGCCTCTCCCGGCAGCCCGACGCCGCCGGTCTCCCCGAATCCGAACGCCCGGATATAGCGGTAGTAGCGTTCTCTTCCGAGTTGCATGGCGATCTTACCGGCGCCGATGTTGCTCGAATATTTTATCACTTCCGATACGGTAAGCCAGCCGTAGTGGTGCACATCGTTGATCATATGCCCGGCCATCTTGAACTTGCCGTTTTCACAAAATATCCTGTCCCCCTCCCTGGCCGTGCGCTCTTCCAGGGCCGCGGCCACCATGAAGACCTTGAAGGTGGAGCCCGGTTCGAAGAGGTCGCAGACGGTACGGTTGCGCCAGACCCTGGAGCTTTCCCTCTCGTTGGTGTTGGGGTCGAACGCCGGCCAGTTGGCCATCGCCAGGACCTCAAAGGTCGAAGGGTCCATGACCACCACTTCCCCGCCCTTGGCCCGGTACTGGTTCACGGTCTTTTCCAGTTCACATTCGGCCACGTACTGGATGTATCCGTCCAGGGTGAGCCGGATCGACGATTTCTCGGCGGGTTCCTCCGGCGAGGAGTCCTTGAGCCAGAGGCGGTTTTTCACCCCATCGCGGAGCTGTTCCATCGTCCGGGGATCTTCCTTCAGGATGTCGTCACAGGCTTTCTCGATGCCTTCCAGGCCGGTCCCGTCCGTTCCCACGAACCCGAGCACCTGTCCGGCCAGTTGGCGGTGGGGGTAGAACCGCTTGTATTCGGTCAGGAAGTGCAACCCCTTGATGTCCAGCCTGGAGACGGCGGATGCCTGCTGGTCCGTCAGATAGCGTTTGATCCAGCAGAAGCGGCGTCCTTTGACCAGTTTTTTCCGTACGGACGCTTCGCTCTCCCCGAGAACAGGGGACAGGCGGGCGGCGGCATTCCCGAGTTCCTGCTCGCTCCCCATCTCCTCACAGTCGGCGAAAAGCGAGGACTGAGGGACCGAATAGGCCATCAGGCGTCCCTGGTTGTCGTACACCGACCCCCTGTAGGTGGGCACGCAAACCGTCGCTTCACTCTGATTTCTGGCTCTCTCGACCCAGGCGTCGTGATCGAGGACCTGCAGCATGAAAGACTTGGCGAGTACAATGCAGAACCCTACGGTGAGCACAATTTTGAAGAAAACGCACATGGACCAATAGCGGGCACTCAAAAAGCTTCTGGCCTGGCGCATTTCCATAATCAGCCTTTCTACTCATCCAAAGTTCAGCGCACCAGCAATCTCTGGTCTTTGCGCGGCGGACTGAGTCCGAACCGCTCCTTAGCCAGCCTCTCCAGGAAGTACGGGTCCTGGAGCCTGTTCCACTCCAGGTGCAATTTCCGCTGCACCACCAGCAACTGAGAGTACTCCTCCTGGAGTTTCGCCAGGCGGTAGCCACCCTGGATCTGTTGAATGCGAAGCCATACGTAGAACACGGAGAGAAAGATGACCAGCGCCACGAGAAACGCCGTCGAAACCGCCCATCCCCTCACCGACCGGCGAGAGGGCGATTTCTCCAGGATTCCATCGAAGTCGCATGTCCTCGCTCTCTCCATCATGGGGATTCCCATCAGCACTTCTCCACACATCGGAGCCTTCCGCTTCGGGCTCTCGGATTCGCTTCCTCTTCCTCGGGTCCGGGACGGACCGCCTTCCTCGTCAAAAGCCGCGCCAGAGGTTTTCTCTCACACGTGCATATCGGCGCTTCCTCCGGGCAACGGCAGGACCTGGCCCACTCCCTGAATTTTCTCTTGACCATCCGGTCCTCCAGGGAGTGAAACGAGACGATGCACAGCCTCCCACCGGGTTTCAAGAGCTCCAATGCGCCCGCAAGAAAAGTTTCCAGCGCCTCCAGTTCCCTGTTTACGGCGATCCGCAACGCCTGAAACGTGCGGGTGGCCGGATGAATCCGGGCGGCATCCCTCGTTTTCGGAACCGCCTGTCGTATCAGTTGCGCCAGCATGCCGGTGCTCGATATGGGCGACTCCTTGCGGCGCTCCACTATGGCGCGGGCGATGCGCCGGGAGAACCGCTCCTCCCCGAATTCGAATATGAGTTTCGCCAGTTCCTTTTCGGGCAGCGAATTAACGAGGTCCCCGGCCGTTCGGGGGAGATCTCTGTCCATCCGCATGTCGAGCGGTCCGTCATGGAGGAAGCTGAAGCCTCTCCGCGGGTCTTCCAGTTGGTAACCGGACACCCCCAGGTCGAGCACGATCCCGTCGGATTCCCCCCAACTCAGCCTTTCCACCACCTCGGGCAATTCGGCGAAGCCGGCTTTTTCCAGCGCGACCCTCGCGCCGAAAGGAGCGAGCCTTTCCCGGGTGCGCTCCAAGGCTTCGGCATCCCAATCCAGAGCCAGCAGAAGCCCGTCCGGGGCGCCGGCCCGGAGGATGGCTTCGCTATAGCCGCCGGCCCCCGCCGTTCCGTCTATGTAGCGTTCCCCGGAACGACACCGGAGCAATCGCATGACACTGTCGAGCATCACCGGTACGTGCCGGCAACCGGAACCATCCATACAAGCCGCCCGTACAACACCCACCAGAATCCGCCAACGGGATCAGGAATATTCTGTAAAATCAATGGCGCACGTCATCAGACAGAGAGAATTCGAGCCTTCCCATGAGGCCGTAACTATCACGAGCGCGAGAACGGACAAGGTCAATCGGCGCATGCGAAGCAGGGACGGCGAGCAGAAGCGGTCGGATGATCCGGAAGCAGGGAACGGAAAGGGCGCTAGAGTCCGAAACCGGCCATTTCCTCGGCAATCTGCTGGTAATTGTCCTTGCTCCATTCCGTGTGTTTTTCCCAACTCGCTTTATCCCATATCTCAAAACTTGTCAGCATTCCCGCCAGTACTACTTCCTGGTCTATTTTCGCTCTCTCCCTCAGGAACGGAGGGAGCAGTATCCTACCCTGGTTGTCAAACTCACATTCAACGGCGCTGGAGATAAAATATCGCATAAAGGCCCGCTGCTGCGGCTGCACCTGGGAGAACTCCAAAGCCTTGGCTTCAATTTTCTCCCACACTTCAGGGGGATAAGCCACCAGGCATTCTCCCATGATGGTGGTAATCAAAGCATCCGTGTAGTGGGTTTGGAGGATTTCTCGAAACTTGTTGGGAACTCGCAGTCGTCCCTTCCCATCGACGCGGTTGAAGGACTGACCTCTGAAGTAGGGTTTATTCAAAACTCCCACAAATTCCCCCTTGCCTCCACTTTTTCCCACTTTGGGACGTTTTATCACCCCGATTTGCCTGATGTCAAATTAAAACTTGCACCGTGAGAGATCGCTTGTCATATCCGTAATTGCCGTGCTAATATAGACTTAGCTCGTTTGAAATGCTTCACGGGTATTTCGAACGGCTAAAAAAGCCTCTGCTTCGGCCGCAAAGCCGGTCTTCCTTCCAACCAGCAGAGGCTTTTTTCCACCTAAAACGACTCGACCAATATCAGGGACCGCTTATGAATCCGGACGATGAAAAGATTTTGAAGCTGGCTAAAGAGATTGTGGTTAAGTACATTGAATTGGGAAGAGTTTCGCCTTCCGGCTTCGAGGAATTGTTCAGAAACGTGTTCTGGACCCTCAAGCGTACGGTGGTGGATTCACAGGCCGAACGGCTGGGGCCGGAGACGCTTTCCAAGCTCGGGGAATTTTCATCCGACGATACGTAGAACCGGATCATGGCAGGACCGGCATCCGGTGGACGGGCGCCGGGCGTCGGAGGACGGGTGCGCCTGACCCCGTGGGCTTCACGCTAAGCTAAGCCGGGTATCGTATGAAGCAGGGACATCCCGTACCCACGCAGAAGCCTCCCCTTCTCACGCGGGGAGCGCATGTGCGTCGACTCGACACCCTGCCCGTGCGGGCCGATGAACCAATGGCAGGGCGGGGACGAAACCCCGCCGCTGACGCTGTATTGAAAGGCGCATCCATTTTGGAAGCCGGTTTTCGGTTGCCGACGGGAATTTCAGCCCCTCGTTCCCTGCTGCTCAACAGAAAGATCTTTCCTTGTTATAACATCTATATAACGCCAACCATTTAATTCCGCTGCAATCCAAATCAAAAACGAGAATACAAAATGGTGCGCGATTGCCTCCAATACGGATTATTCAGGCTTCGCGAGAAGACCATCCCCTATGATAAACACCGGATGAACGTCTGCCGGACGGAAATCCGAGATGCCGGACAGAAAGCATTCCAGCACTTATACTCCACGTCGTCACGTCGATGCTTTTCGGAATAGAAATCAGAGGAGAACCATGCCGACCGGCCGCTTCCTCAAGTCCGCCGCGAGAATATCAGGTGTTGCAGGATGCCTCCGGCCTTCGGCGAGGCTCTCCTCACCATGATAGTCCGTACAATAAACTGTCCCATATTTTATTTCACCGAAGTCTTTCGATATGACATTAACACCCGCACCGCAGGCGCTGCTTTTCCCGTGCCATTCTCATGAGATAGGACCGATACGAGGCAGATGCGGTCCAGACCGGGATCAGAATCCGGATAAGCCCGGCGCATACGAGACAAAACCGTGCCGAGCGGTTACGGCATCCAGTCGCGACTGCTCTCTGCTTGTCTACCGGGTCACGGTTGCAAGCCGTAACCACACAGGGTTGACAAAAAGCTCAGAATTCATCCGCGCGTAGCAGAAGCATTATCTTTGTAAAATCCAAACCTTAGCCATTCAGAGTATATGTCACGTCTTATGGTTTTCTTATGAGATAGAACAGATACGGGGCAACCGCAATCCAGACCGGGATAAGAATCCAGATACGCCCGGCGAAGAGGTTGTAGTCGTGAAGGAGCCTTTCCCATGAGCGCCCCGCCACGAAGCGCCCGAAGAGGAATTCAAAGGCGAGAGTGAGCAGCAGCCAGATAAATCCTATTGAGAGCGCCTGCCCGGAAGATTCTATCTTCCAGTATCGAGTGAGTGCGAAAATGTAGAGGCCGAAGAGCACAATACCCGTAACCGTCGAAACCTGGTGGGCCCGCAACTCGGAGAGGCGCTTTCCGTAGACGAGATCGCGAGCCGCTCCATTTGCAACGGCAATAATGACCATAGGGACCCATGCCAGAGCGTATCGTGCTGTCATACGGGTTTCAACTCCTGTCAACGTTGGGTTTCAGATCCTGTCGGCATTGCGGAATTTTGCCTTTCATACCCTCGCCGCAGCTTCATTTTATCCGGGGAATCCGATGGAATCCACCATCACTTTTGATGACTATGTCCTTGACCGGCCTTGGTTTATGTCCTACTGTACCTTCACGTTGCAGCATCAATTTCAGGGAGATCATCCCATGGTTGGCCGGTTGCGGGTTTTAACCGTGAACGATGGATAGAGTGGAAAGAAGTCACCACGTCCCCAATCATCCAAAGGAAGAGTATGAACGCCGACAATCGCTTGGAACCGGACGAACAACCAAGCGGTGCGAGCTTTCTCGCATTTCCTCCGGCTCATCGGCCGCGTGGTTGCTCGCCGCTCCAACGTTCGTTACGACGCCTCGCCCGATATGGAGATTTCATTCATGGATGCTGAAGAGAAACGGGCCTTGATTGAGCGCTATCTCGACGCTTACAGTAGCTTCGATATAGAGGGCATGATGAAAGCGGCGCACACAGAGATCGAATTCAGGAACGTCTCGGGCGGCAAGGTCAATGCGAGCGCCTCGGGCATGAGAGAATTCAGATCGTTGGCCGAGGAGTCGAAGCGGCTATTCTCATCGCGAAGGCAAACGGTAACGAAGTTCAGTTTTACTGCCGATGGAGTGTCCATAGAGGTGGACTATGAGGGTATAGCGGCTGTAGACCTGCCAAATGGGGTGAAAGCCGGCGAGAAACTCAGGCTCGCTGGACGCTCGGAGTTTACTTTCCGCGAGGGGAAGATCCATACGCTCACCGACTATAGCTGATTGATGCGAGAAGCCGCACAGAGAACCGTTCGACCGGACCGCACAGCAGTCGCTGTAAACAGGAGGGCCAATGCTGCTTCGGCGCGTCCGGCCGGCTTTTTGGGCATGGTTCGAAACAGGGTAACACTCCAGGGTCGTCCCCGCGTAGGCGGCGAACGGGGGCCGTGAAACCTTGAAAGGACTGGATTCCGACATGCGCTGGAATGACGATGAGTCCTCTCGGGCGTTACCTCGGAGTCATGGCCTATGAACCATGCCGCTCTTTGTTATCCTTGAGAAGTACTGGATTTTGGCGTTTTGAACATGCAGGAGGTGTCCCGATGGAAATAAACGCATTGCCACGATACGATATGAGCGACAATCCGACCCATTGCTGCCCCCGGTTCAAGCCCGCGGGCTGGGACGCTCAGGAGCTTCATTTCAGAAATAAGCTGTTTCTGAAAGCCACCACGAGAAGCCTGTTCCACATCCCGTTGAATATGGGTTCAGTTTTTCCCAGAACCTTCACCGCCATCCAGAATGCTAATGCCCACAACGACGATAATTTTGTGGTCCTGTCCCACGACCCTTCCGCCTGGAGGGCGGAGCATTACTTCGCGGTCACCCATGCGGTTCCGGGTCACGAGATGGTGGAGTTGAGCGGGGACTTCCTCACCAGGGTATTCGAGGGACCCTACGGGAACGCACCGAAATGGGCAAAGGAAATGGCGGCCTACGCCAATGAAAAGGGAATGCATGTCGAGAAGACCTATTTCTTCTACACCACGTGCCCAAAGTGCGCGAAAGTTTACGGCAAGAACTATGTGGTGGCGGTATCCGAGGTGCAAACAGCCAAAGCATAACGAAAACATCCGGGCGACGCGCGGAGAAGGCGACGATCTTACTCTCTGGAAGCCCATGGCCGCGCGGCCGTGCGCCGCATTGGACGAAGCCTCACCTGGAGCCGATAGGAGTATCGGACAATCAGCATGTCGTAGAAGCCGTTCAATGGCGTTCAACGACAGTATCAGCACTCATGGAGGTATCCAGAGGAATGTTCTTCCGACATATCAATGATGAAGTCAAACTCAGCTTGACTGTACCGCAGTATGCCGAAGAATTGTTCAAGCTGACGAACAAGAACAGAGAATTCCTTAAACAATGGCTGCCCTGGCTCGATACCGTCACTCAGCCCTCCGACACTGGAAGATTCATCGAAAAGCAATTACTTCGGTTTCAACAGGGCGAGGCGTTACACGTCACAGTTTTCTATCGAGATAAGCCCGCCGGCGTGTTGGGCTATAACCGGATCGATCAGGTTAACGGCATTGGCTACGTCGGCTACTGGCTGGCGCAGGAATACAACGGCAGAGGAATTATGAGCGAAAGCGTCCAGGATTTAATGAGGCTGGGCTTTCAATACTATTCGCTCAATCGCATCGAGATCCGCTGTGCGGTGGAAAACCGCAGAAGTCGGGCTATTCCAGAACGCTTGGGCTTTCAGCAAGAGGGCATTATTCGCCGGGCTGAGAAAGTGAATGGCAAACATCTGGACCACGTCGTCTACGGCTTGTTGAAAGAGGAAAACAGGCGCTGACCCGGGCCTTGCCGCCCGCCGGCGGCGCGGGACCGGGAGACCCTCCGTTTCCATCCCGTTTTCCCCGCCGTCCAACCCCTCCGTGCAATGGGGGGACGGAGAACCCCTCCCGGCACACCCGGACGATGCAAGCTTCATTCACCATCACCATCACAAGCCTTACCCGTGGTTAACGTGAGCAAGCTTGCCGTTGCCGACCCTCCCGAAGCGGGGGCGATGAATGCCTGAAATCCCGCCATGTAGCAGGGCTGAACTGATCCGAAAACTAGACCGGCTCGGTTTTGATGGTCCTTATCCAGGTGGTCGGCATTTATATGTGAAAAAAGGCAAGTTCAGACTGACTATACCAAATCCTCATGCCGGGCAGATAGATTCAGCGCTGATAAGCAGGTGAGTAAAAGTTTCTTAACGAAACTTGGAGGCTCTTCCTGATGAAGACTTGGGATTCCGCAATCCAAAATGGCCAAAAAACTTCCGCCCGGGTGCTTAAAAGGGATTCTAAAGCAAACGGAAATCAGCCGGGATGACTGGTTGAGCGCATGAAGAAATGACACCATCCGGTAATTTCGATTTTTCCAGGGGATAGAGCGGGAAGTCGCGAGCCTGCCCGACAAGGCCGGTTTCCCCTGGAGTCCCTCACCAGGAAGCGCTTCCCGAGGATGCGCGAATATGACGAACCGCAGTATTACGTTCGAGCGGACCTGATGATGGTACAACCTATCTTGAGCCTGCCCGCCGATGGCGGCGGGGTCCGGGGAAGCCTCCCCTTGCTCGCATTCCGTTCACCGTCATGAGATTTCCGCGTGTGGTACAGACGGCTTCCATGGGGCAAACGCGGGGCAAATAGACCTATCACCGAAAATCAGGGCAAAGCGTATTTTGAAGCATTCTCACAACCCGTTGATTTTCCTTGGTGCCTGGGACGAGAGTCGAACTCGTACGCTCCGAGGAGCGAGGGATTTTAAGTCCCTTGCGTCTACCTGTTCCGCCACCCAGGCTAACGGGCAACACTATCTACTACCAAAACATACGCTTGTTTACAAGGAAAAACAAACAATCCGACGGAACTCGCCGGCCGCATGGGCGCCCGACGTCTCCGCAGCCCCCGGCCTCGTTCGAGCAACCGGCCCGCATTTCCCGCCGGACCGGCCCTGCCGGGACCGGCGGCATCATCGCCGCCACAACCCGCTCTCGAGCGCCGGCCGAATTGACTCCGGGAAAAGTCTCTGTTAGGTTACACGGAAAGGATGAAATCAACCAAAGAACTTATAACCCGTTACCCGTTTTGCGACCGGAGTCAATCTCATGCATATGGACCGTGCGATCTTCAACCAAAAGGCCAGCGTAGAAGCAGTATCCCTCTACATCATCGTCTGCTCCCTCCTCGACGAGGGACTGTCCCCCAACCTGGACTATATCCGTTCGCGCTGGAGCGGCGACGAGGAAGCCCTCCACAAGGCCATCGACGAACTGGCCGGCTGCGGAATCCTGCAGTCCGGCACGCCCGTCAGGGAAGAAGATACCTTGCGGGTCAACGCCAGCGACAAATGGACCTGCAACGGCTGAAACGGCCTGCCGGCGGGGGCCGGCGGACCATAACCGCTTCCGGGGGCTTCCATGGCCCCTTTCCGTAGGTTTCCGTAGGCTCCTCTCACCCCAGAAAGCCGCGCACGCGCCTGGACACATCTATCCTCCCGGCATTCAGATACTCCGCGGATAGTTCCACGTAGTGCGCCGCGCTTTCCACCATGAGCCGCCGCTCCTCCTCGCTGATCTCCCTCACCACCTTGCCCGGCGCCCCCATCACGAGGGAATCGGGCGGCGCCACGAAGCCCGGAGTCACAACCGCTCCCGCCGCCACCATGGAGCCCTTCCCTATCCTGGCGCCGTCGAGCACCACGGCCCCGATCCCTATGAGGCACTCATCCTCCACCACACAACCGTGCACCACCGCGCGGTGCCCCACCGTGATGCGGCTCCCCAGTTCGAGCGCAAACTTTCCGCCGGTCACGTGGAGCGTGCAATTGTCCTGGATGTTGGTCTCCGACCCGATCCTCACGTAGTGAACGTCTCCGCGAACAACAGTGTTGAACCAGACGCTGCTCCGGTCTCCGATCATTACGTCGCCGATCAGCCATGCCCCCGGAGCGATGAAAACATCCTCGCCCAACCGGGGATATGATTCCCTGTACGCCAGCAAGCTCATCTCTTCCAAATCCTCATCTTCCGTGCTCTGACGGATCAATTCCATGCAAATACGTCAACATACGGGCCTCGGACTACTTCTCCCCGCATTTCCCCGTCCATGCATCGACACCTCTACGGGAGAACCGCGCGCCCCAACCCTCGGACCCACCAACCGAAAGATCGTCTCCACTCACCGCTCAGCGCTGCTTCAGCCCCAGCTTGCGCGCCACGTCGCGGGCGGCGCATTCGACAAAAGCCTGGAACTCCGCCGGAGCAAGAGTTTTGCCCGGTTCGGGCACGGCCGTACCGACCGGGATATCGACCGGCTCCGGCGCATTACGCAACTCCGCCCTGGGAACAATCTCGTACTCCGGTTCAAATTCGTCCATAAAATACTTCTCCTGGAACCCCGCGAACTTGAGAGCATGCGCCGTCGAATCCAGCACCGCCCGGCGCCCCGCGGCGACATACCCGTTCCCGACCGCCTTCCGGATTCCCGCCAGGCACTCCCCGCCCTGCGTGCAGGCGATGTGCCCGTTGCGGTTGGCCGTCAGCATCGCGTCCATGATTTCCTGCTCGCTCACCTCGACCATCCGCACCGCATCGTCCCCCGCGACCGCCCTGTAGCGCTCCACGAGCCGCACGACGCGCGGCATGGAAACCGGGTTCCCGATCATGGCGGCCTGCGCCACGCTGGGCCGCACGGTGACGGGCCGAAAAGTCCGCTTCCGCGGATCGGGTTCGAAATAGTAGAGAAACACGGGGTTTGCGTGTTCCGACTGCACCCCCAGAACGGCCGGCGGGGTCTCGATGATCCCGAGATCGTGCAGCTTGAGGAACCCCTCCATTACGGCGGTGATGTTGCCCGCGTTGCCGATCGGGACCACTACCACGAGGTCCCCCACATCGTAGTCGAATGCCTGGGCGATCTCGAAACTGTAGGATTCCTGGCCGAGGATGCGCCAGGAGTTCTTGGAATTCATGAGGGCCACCGCAAAATGGTCCGCCAGGTATTCCACGACCTTCATGCAATCGTCGAACACACCAGGAATCTCTATGACCCTCGCCCCGCTGCCCAGCGGCTGCCCCAACTGCTGGGGGGTGACTTTCCCCTTGGGCAGCAGTACCGAGGACTTCACTCCATCGACCATGTAGGACGCAAACAGGGCCGCGGCAGCCGAAGTATCGCCGGTCGAGGCGCATATGGCCAGCACTTCGCCGACCCGCCCGGTCTTTATGAGGTAATTAAGGTAGCTGAACGCAACGGCCATTCCGCGATCCTTGAAGGAGGCGCTGGGGTTCTGGCCGTCGTTTTTGAAGAGGAATTCGATTCCCGCCCACCCGCTCAACCGTTCGTTGGCGGCGATGGCCGGGGTATGGCCCTCGCCCAGGTAAATGACGGCATCGAGCGGGATGATCGACCCGAGCAACTCGTGGTATCGAAAGATGCCTCGAAGGGCCGGAACGGTCAGCATGCTCCGGTAGTCGAATATCTTTCTCCACAACGGGCCGGGAATCGCCTTCAGACGCTCCCATTGCCCGTCCCTTATCACCATGACGCTCGTGCAGTCCGGACACGTATAGAGAAGCTCGTCCACCCCGTATTCCCTCCCGCAGCCGATGCAGTGGTAGACGTACTCGCCGCCGGGGCGGGGAATGAGATAGGGCTGTATATCGGATGGAAATTGTTCGAGTTTCATAACCTGTGGCTCCATCGGAAAAGAATACGGGAGACGCGAAACAGCGTCTCCAACGTACATCGAAGTACATCGAAAATGCGTCCTCCATCTTAAGCTGAACGAATCTATAAAGCAAGGAGAACGGGATGTGTTGCAAAAAAAGCACAACCGACAGCATTTTCTGTGTTCTTTACAACACAACGAAGTCCCGGCGCTCTCCCGCTTTCGCGGCTTCACTCCCGGGAGCATGGTCCATAAAAGGGAGTCGGAATAAATACTTCCCATGCGGGCGGAGTTCCGGAAACGGGGGAAGGGCTCGTGTGGCACGCTTAGTGCTTTGGTAATGCGGCGGAGGAGAAAAGAGCTTGGGGCATATATTTTTTCATAAGCAGCATACGCTGAAGAAAGAGGTGCGGTGTGAGGGGACCGGGCTTCATTCGGGGCTGGACATAGCCTTGAGGTTGAAGCCCGCACCCGAGAACTTCGGTGTAAGGTTCCGGAGGCTGGATCTGCCGGAGCGTCCCACCGTTGTCGCCCGCTACGATGAAGTAACCGACACATCCCTGGCGACCACTATCGGTTCGAACGGGGCGACCGTTTCCACCATCGAACACCTGATGGCGGCATTCGTTGGAATGGGGGTCGATAATGTGCTGGTGGAGCTTACGGGTCCCGAAGTCCCTATTCTCGACGGGAGCGCCGCCGGGTATTTCAAGCTCATCCAGAAGTCGGGGCTGAAAAAGCAGGGGGCGTACCGCCACTATTTCAAGGTGGAAAGGCCCTTTACCGTACGCGAAGGCGACGCTTTCATCAAGGCGATCCCTTCCGACCAGTTCGAAGTCTGCTACACCATCGAATTTCCCCATCCGCTGATAGGCAGGCAGGAGTTCTCGTGGTGCTTCGAGAAGTCCGCCTTTGCGCGCGATATCGCCAAGGCGAGGACTTTCGGCTTTCTCAAGGACGTGCAGCAACTCCAGCGCATGGGGCTTGCCCGTGGCGGCTCCCTCGAAAATGCCATCGTATTCGATGACAGGGGGCTGCTCAATGATGAAGGATTCCGCTACCCCGACGAATGCGTGCGACACAAAGTTCTTGATTTCATGGGCGATGTAGCCTTGGCGGGCAAGCCGTTGCTGGGCCGTTTCGAGGTCCACAAGGCCGGACACAAGCTGCACAATCAGTTCCTCGAGACCCTCATGAACCGGAAGGACTTCTGCAGCCTCGTCGTCCCGATGCCGTACATTCCACCCGTGTTCCAGCACCACAATCCCCTTCCGTCCTTTGTGGGCAATTTCGCCCTCAGTCCGAAAGCCGTTTGACGACGGTCCGCCGATAAAGAGAAACCGCTTGTCATGGAGCTTGCGCTTCGCTAGAATCCCGACAACTCGGGGTTCTCTAGCGGAAGAAGCGCAGGTCTATGGCGAGGGGTTTCTTTTTCACGTTTTGTATCGCCCTGGCGACGGCCGCCGTCGGTCTGTCACCCGGCACGGCCTTCGGCGTCAATAAGGCCGAAGTGGCGGACCTTTGCGTTTTCGAGGCGAACGGCCGGGTGCAGACGAGGTTTCGCCTCGTCAACTGCTTCACACCCGATATGGAGGAGGCGATATGGAGCGGCGTGCCCACCACCTTCTGGATTCGGGCGGCGATCGATGCGCCGGAGCGGGTTATGCTCCGGAAGAAGATTTTTGAAAACGTCGCCGAACACACCATCAGGTACGATCTCCTGAAGAACATTTTCATAGTGCAGCGATCCGAATCTCCCGAGAACATCCTCAGCACGCGGGACTTCGGAGAGGCCAAGACGTGGATGAGCGAAGTGGGCGATATCCATCTCATTCCACTGCCGGAACTCGAACGGGGAAAGACCTACAAGCTGCGGGTCAAGGCCGAACTTTCCAAGAAGAACCTGCCGATGTTCTTCCGTTACATCCTCTTTTTCGTATCCCTGTGGGACTTTGAAACCGACTGGCATGCGATCCATTTCACCAGCCTGGGTTCATCGATAGAAGTCAAGTAAGTTGTATGGAAGTGAGCAGTATATTGTGAACAGCGCATCGAAAAGAAGCCACTTTCATAGAACCTCTTCGCAATCCCGGCACAGCGAGTTGAGCCCATGAGCCGATACACGTATCGAGAAACGTTGTGGTTTATCGTAATCGCCATTTTCGTCGCCGCTTTCGGTCTGATGGAAGGCTGGTTTTTCCGTTTCCAGTTCCCACTGCCGGCGCTCAGCAATATTTTGCTCATCGCGCTGATAAATCTCAACGTCGTCCTGCTCCTGGTCCTCGTCTACCTCGTCCTTCGAAGAATCGTCAAACTGGTGTTCGAGCGCAAGCGCAATATCCTCGGACATCACCTCCGCACGCGGCTCGTGATCGCTTTCGTCGGCCTTACCGTCATCCCGACGCTGCCCCTGTTCGGCATGGCCACGAAGTTCATTTCCCACAGCATCGACTACTGGTTCAGCCGGAAGATGGAGCAGTCCCTGTTTCAGGCCGTGGACTTCGGGCGGGATTATATGAAGGAAGTCCGGGACGACCTCACCATCGACTGCGACATGATCAAGTCCGATCTCATCGACATGTTCGGAGCCGACGGGTTGCCCAACATCCGGTCGGAACAGGTCACCGCGACGCTGATGCGCAGATATCACCTCAATGCGCTGTATTTCCTGGACCCTTCCGGAAAACTGGTGTGGAGTTGCGCTCATCCTCCCCACCTTCAGGCGCTCCAGGCAGGCGAGATGCAGGATCTGCTCCGAAATGAACTGGAAAGCGCAGCGGAGGTCCACGTGCTCTCCCTCGATCCCCAGGACGCCCTGATCACCTCCTGTCCCATCACCGAATCGAACTCCCCCTCCGGGGCGGAAACAGGGACCCTTGTGGCGCTTCGCCTTCTGCCGCAGCGCCTGACCGAAAAGATCGCCTCTTTTACCAACGGTTACGAGGATTTCCTCCAGATCAAGCTTCTCCACAAGCCCGTCAGGACGAGCCACGTCATCACCTTTTCCATAGTGACGCTCCTGGTCATTTTTGCCGCCATCTGGTTCGGTTTCTCGCTGGCCAAGAACATCACCATCCCCATTCAGCACCTGGTGGAGGCCACGCAGACCATCGCCGAGGGGAACCTCGACGTTCAGTTGGTTTGGGAACACAAGGACGAAATCGGGATGCTGGTGTCCTCCTTCAACAAGATGGTGCGGGACCTTTCGGAGAGCCGCGAACAACTGGCGGGGGCCTATACCGCCCTTCAGAACAGCCACCTGGAACTGGAAGCCCGGCGGCGGTACATGGAGATCGTTCTCAGAAACATCGCCGCAGGCGTTGTAAGCGCCGACGCGGAGGGCAACATCACGACAATGAACAAGTCCGCGGAAACCATGCTCGGGTTCAAGGCCGAGGACGTCATCGGCCGGCATTACGCCCGGGGCCTGACCCCCGCTCACATGGATATCGTCCAGTCGTTTCTGGACATGTACCACGCGAGCGGCAACTCCTACCTGGAACAGCAGGTGCACGTGATCTTCAACGACCGGCCCGTCGTGCTTCTCATCAAAGTCACCGTTTTTCGGGATGAGCAGGACAAATGCCTCGGGACCGTCGTCGTTTTCGACGACCTGACGGACCTGGTGAAGATCCAGCGGATGGCCGCATGGCGTGACGTGGCTCGCCGCATTGCGCACGAGATCAAGAACCCGCTCACCCCCATACAGTTGTCGGCGCAGAGACTTCGGAGAAAGTACGCGGACCTGCTGGACACGCCCGACGGGGCGCTCCTCGAGGAGTGTACGCGCACAATCACCCAGCAGGTCGATATAATGAAGCACCTCGTCAACGAATTTTCCAATTTCGCGAGGCTTCCCCGCGCCAATCCCGTTCCCTCGGACCTGGGGGCCATCGTCGAGGAGTGTATCGCTCTTTTCCGGCATACCTACCCCGATGTGTCGTTCAAGACCGAGAAGGACCCGTCTTTTCCCATCTTGAAGCTGGACCAGGTCCAGTTCAAGCAGGTGCTGACGAACCTGTTGGAGAACGCCGTGCAGGCCCTGAACGGGGAGGAGAAGGATATCCGGGTCTCGCTCGGATACGATCCCGTGCTGAGGATCGCAAAGATGGAGTGTGCGGACACGGGCCATGGACTCCCGGCGGAAGACAAGCTCCGGATATTCGAACCCTACTATTCGACGAAGGAAAAGGGAATGGGACTGGGACTCGCCATCGTCGCCGGCATCATCGCCGATCACAACGGGTTCATCCGCGTGCACGACAATAATCCGCAAGGGACCGTAATCGTTATTGAGTTACCGGCTTAACAATACTATGGTATAAAATACGGGTGTAACTGGCGGCCGGAAGATCGGGAGACCGGGCGGATCGGGGCTGTATCGGTCCGGTTGTCATGGACAGGCGTCTTTTGCCCGCAGCCTGTGTAAGAACGGCGCCGGAAAACGAAACATGCGGAATACGCCATGAACATGAAAGCGAAAATTCTTCTCGTCGATGATGAAGCGAGCATCCTGCGGTCGTTGAAGGGGGCGCTCCAGGACGAAGGCTATTC
>CAYOVG010000002.1:0-64826 GCA_964407285.1 uncultured Syntrophobacteraceae bacterium | reverse complement strand
CCCGTACCGCGCAACACGCACCCCCAACCCGGAACACATACCCCGGAACCCGCGATTCATGACGCGGCACCCGCAACCCGCAACTCGCAACCCGCAACGCGAAGCCGCAACCCGCAACGCGAAGCCGCAACTCGAAGCCGCAACGAAGGGCGCTCGCGTGCGCCGGCGCGCCTATTCTCCTTCCGTAATGCAAAGGACCGACGGAGCGGGTTTCCGGGACGAAAACTCCTCCTCCCACAGTTCAAAGCCCAGGCTGTCGAGCCGTTTCCAGAAATCGGCGTGGGTGGAGTTGTCGAAACCCACGAGGGTGAGATGCGCCCGCCGGGAACCCGGCTGCCGGGGCGCGCCCGCTCTGTCGCAGTAGTCCTCGAGGAAATCCCGCAGCGCCCTTGCGGCGTTTTCCATCTCCCCACCGCTTTCCGGGGAGGTTTCCATCCGCGCAACGGCCCTTTCCACCTCTCGGTGGAAGGAGTCGAGCGGACTCCCGGGTTCGAACAGCTCCCGCCTCAGTTCCAGAAAAGCTTCCGCGCTCAGGTCGCTGAGCGCGGGAATGGAGGCGAGAGTCCTTCGGCTGATTCTTATATCCTGGCCTTCGTGGGCCCAGTCGGAACGGATGGAATCGGCAAGCTCTTCGACAACTTCCGCGTTCATGGTCACCGGCGCGGAAGGTTCGGACGACGCCGTCCCAGCCGTGTACAGCCGATACCACGCGCCCATGCGCCGCGCGAGCATGTAGGAGAGATAGCCCTGATCCACGGGCAGGGGGGGCGCGGCCAGTTCGTGGAACTCCTTCAATTCTTCCTCGTCCACGTAGCCCAGGATCTCTCGAAAGGAGTCCTCCAGCTTGCCGATGCCGGAGAGGTCGGCTTCCAGGTCCATCTCGCGCACATCCAGGTCCGCAGCCAGTTCGAGGAACACGGCGGCCTCGAGCAACAGCAGTTCCTCGGGGTCGGGAAGTTGGGGCGCGCTCCCCCTCAGGTGGGACTGTATCCGGAAACGCGACTCATGGACTTCAGGCCTCTTCCACTCCGCCGCCATGGCGGCGAGAACGCCTCCCGCGCCCTGTATTGCGGCCATCTCCCGGAAGCCCTTGAGGTAGGCGTCGATCTTCCCGAGCAGTTCGCCGTCGCTTATGGCGGGTTCGTTCTTGAACTGCGCGGCGCCCCACTCGGGGACCGACGAGGGACGCAATATGTGGAGGAGATTCAGCCGGGGAAGAAGCAGGGAAGCATGCCGGAACTGCTTTTCGGACAGGACCGTATAGGGAAAGAGTAAAAACCGGATCGACGGGTTTGACTGCGTCTGCATTATGTTCGCTCCTGTGATGTGAGGTGGTGTCGCTTCGGAATTTTGAGATCGTACATTCATAGGTTATTCATCGGGCCGCGCCTGCCGCCGGAAAAATCGAGACGCCGGGGAAGGGCTTGCCGGCCAGTTCGAACGCCGCCTCCAGGAGGGTCCTTACCGCCCTTTCGCCTTCGTCGCCCACATCGAGACTGAAATCGTTTACGAACGTATCGATGTGGCGCTCGATGACGGCGGGGTCCATTTCCTGGGCATGGGTGCGAATGTAGGGCCACGCCTCCCCCGGATGGGACCGCGCATGGAGCAGGCTGTCGCGGATGGCGGATTCCACCGTTCGGGCGGCTTCCAGTCCCAGGCTTCGCTTCATGATGATGCCGCCCAGGGGAAGCGGGAGTCCGGTTCGGGATTCCCACCATGCGCCGAGGTCCAGCACCAGGTGGAGTCCGTGAGCGGGGTAGGTGAATCTTCCCTCGTGGATGATGACGCCCGCATCGACATCTCCCCGCGCGACCGCCGGCATGATCTGCTCGAAGGACATCTCCACCCGCGGTCCCCCGTGGCTTCCCTGAAGCTGGAGGAGCAGGTGGGCGGTGGTGAGCTTTCCCGGAATGGCGACCGCGGCGTCGCGAAGGTCCTCCATCGAACAGGGACGGCGGGCAACCACCAGGGGGCCGCATCCCCGGCCGAGCGCGCCGCCGGCCCGGAGCAGCCAGTACTCGTCCAGCAGATGCAGGAGCGCGAATATCGACACCTTGGTGACGTCCAGCGCCCCGCGCCCGGCCTTCCGGTTCAGTTCTTCCACATCCGATATGACGATGTCGAACGAATACGGGGCCGCGCTCACCTTCTCCCCGGCAATCCCGAAGAAGATGAAGGTGTCGTTGGGGCATGGCGAATAGCCGAGACTCAATGCTCTGTTCATAACGATCGCTCGCCTCTTTGATCTGGGCCGGTTCGCGCGGCTTGGAGCGAGACTTCGGGCGCCTGCGCATTCCGGTGGTGTTTACGCCGATGCGTCAATCCATTTCAGCAGGACGCCGTGGCTGTGGGCGACCGCGGTATCCAGGCGCCAGCGTTCCTTGCAGCGGTCTCCGGCAATATTGCTTATGCCCCGGCATTCCACGAAGGGGACGTCAAACCGGAAGCAGGCCTGCGCCATGGCGCTTCCCTCCATGTTTTCGGCAAAGGCACCGTAAGTCTCGAAGCGCCTGCCGGCGATGAAGTCGTCCCCGCTCACCATCGAAACCGTGAGGCTGGGGCCGTAAAGGACCCGGAAGGGTCGTTCGGACGAAGCGGGGAAATCACCCCCGGCCTGGAGCAGGCCTTCGCCGTCCGGAGCCGCACAAGTTGCGGAACAGGGCAGGGCGCGATGCGGCGCTCCCCCGTCGCCGCGTAGGCAATACAGCCCCGGCGCAATTTCCGCCCGGACCTTCTCCATGGCCGGCTGGGGAGCCAGGGGAATCCGGTCATGGAAAACATGCTCCCCGCGAGCAAGTATCGGAATCCCGATCCCCTCGGGGGAAGCGAATCCTTCCTCCGTCATTATACCCTCATCTCCGCATAATGCACTCTCGGTTATCAACACATCGCCGATATCCAGCGGGCCGTTCCCGTAGGCGCCCGCGCAGCCTACATTCCAGACCTGCGAAATCGAAAACCGCTCCAGCAGCGCGGCAACCGTAATCGCCGCATTGACCTTGTTGAAGCCCGACGCGCCGATAAGGACCGACAGGCCGCGGATGGAGCCCGACCGGAGCGCGGCGCCGCAAAGACGCACTTCCTCCCGGTGGTCGAGGAGGACGGCAAGCGGCTCGACTTCCCGTCCGACAGCTCCAAGGATAGCCATGTCGAATCGTTTTCTCATGTATCTACTGCACCTCGAGGCGGGTTGCGGCCGTTGACCTGCCCTCAGCCCCGCATTCCGGGTTTTTACTTCGGGACACATCATCCTGTCATCGTCGTTTTAGCGCATACCGCTACAGGCTAACAAAGGAATCGGGAGGTGTCAAATGCATGGTGGAATCCGCAATGGCGCTTTCTTGACGCCATTCCCGCGTAAAATACAATTTCCTTGACATGCCGTATGCTCAACTGTAATAAATGTCGCAAAATCCGGGAAGAGGGCTCCACGGCACGGATATCGAAGCCGGTTTGCGCACTTTTCAATCTTGCTCGATGGGGATTCGAAACAGCGGCAGGGCGAGGGCCGGCGTTTTCGATGCAATTGTGCGGAAGCGGCGCCTTTAGACTGTGTAGACGCGCCAAGGCTTGCGGGTACCGAAACCCTTAATGCGCAAACCGACCACGAAGACCCGTATTTGCAGCCCATAGCCGTTTTCTGTTGTAACCGGGTCCGGCGGAGCTTCGTCCGGACTTCATGGATTGTTTTTCACGGATGTCCGGAAGGAAGCCCGACTGGTTGGAATCTGCTGCAACGGCTGAAGAGAACGCCAGGCGGCCGCTGGTGGTGCTCGATTGCGGGTGTGGCGGCGCATCCGCTGATTGCGCGCATCTGAGGGATGGATGAGTCGATATGGGCGGTAGACTTGAAGGATCATCCGGGGAATGGAGCGAGCGCGAAGCCCTGTTGAATGACCAGGTCCGGTCGCAGCAGGCGCAACCGCGGGAACTCGGGCGGTTGCATGACGAATCGCAGGCGAAGATTCGGGATTTGGAAGAAGGTAAAGCCCGGCTTGAAGAGCAGTTGAAACGCTGCATGGATACCGCGAAGGAGTTGTCGGAGCGTGTTGAAATTCTGGAGCGGCGCGAGACTGAGGCGGCTGTAGAGAGAAGAGAGGAATTTCGGGCTCGAGTTGCGGAGCTTCTAGCCGGCCTGCAGACCGATGATGCCGATTACGGGTGGTCGGGCGCATGGTTGGAACAAAAGGTTCGGTCACAGGATGCGGAGCTGCGGAAACTCAGACAACTGTATGACGAATCGCAGGCCTGGATACGGGAAGTGGAAAAAGGCAAAGCCTGGCTTGAAGAGCAATGGAAAGCGTGGATGGCCGCCGCTGAACACCTGGAAGCGCGGGTAAAGGGGTTCGAATCGCGGGAATCGGCTGTCACGGCGGTAACGGAACGGCTCCGGAAGCGGATGGGGCAACTGCGGATTCACCTGGAAACCGTAGGAGGGCTGACAGGAGAGGATGAGCGGTTGCGAACGGAACTCGCTGAAATGGAAGCCGAACTGGACGGCATGGGCCGGGAGTCGGGCGAACGACCGGCGGGGGACAATCCGTGAGCCGGATTAGTGCGTTGCGTGTGCCGTCGTCAAGGGGACGTGTGACTATATGACTGCAAGCCGGGAAGACCGGATGGATGATCGTGGCGAGCCTGACAGGCGTACCTCTTCCGGGCCGGAAATGGAGCGACGCGACGGTCCGACGGGTTCCGGGCGCATGAACGATGCGTCCGGCCAAGTGGAAGCAGTTGAGCAGTACCGGCGGGAACTGGCGGAAACCGTGGCTGAATCTGCTTCACTGACGGAGATGCTGGCAAGTCTGCGGGACCGGTTCCATAATATCAGAGAGTACGTGGTGCGGGTCGACCGGGAGTGCCGGCAGTGGATGGAAGAGGCTCTCACGCTTCAAGGGCGAGTCCGCCCGGACGGAAGAAAGGACTCGCCGTCCCATGGACAGCCTTCGCCTGCCCCGGTGGCGTCGGCGAATGCCGATGCGGGCTGGTATTCCCGGCTTGATGCATTGATGGCGGCGCAACTGGCGCAATGGGAGGTATGGGCGGAGGATCAAAGAAAGAATTGGGCTGTCCGGAGTGCTGAACTGCGGAACGGTTTTGCCCGTGTCCGGGGGAATGAAACGAATGACGATGCCCCGCGTGATTGTGCGGCCGGGATTGGAATGGATCGGCCGGAGGGACGGTCGGAAAGCGAAACGGCTGAACGTGTTCCATGTCCGGTTGACGACTTCGGACGGCTCCGGCGCGAACTGGAGAGGGTAAAGGGAGAACTGGCCGTTACAGGTGCCGCGGTGGATGCTCTGCAGAACCGTGTGAGCTGCCTGGAGGCTCTTGGAGGGTGGCTTGACCGCGAACGGGTCGGGTGGATGGAATTGGCCGGCCGGTTACGAAATGCGCCGGGATTGTCGTCGGCGGGATTGAGGCGCTGGATTCCCCCACGACTGGCGCGCTTTGCATGCGAGATCAAGAACGGAACTTCGTTCTTTAAGCCCTTCTTCAGGAAGCATCAGACCCCGCGGTTCAACTTTCACATAGATGCGACTCCCCCGTTGCGGGCCGATGAGAAAACCGCGTACATATCGGGCTGGTGCCTCGACCCTGAGAATCTGAGCATGCCGCAACTCAGGCTGAAGCATTTTTCCTTCACCAACTGCTTTCCCGTTACTTGCCATGATGTCCTGTCGCGTCCCGATATTGCGGCGGTTTCGGATAGCTTTTCCGGAAACGATCAGTTCGGGTTTCGCTTTACTCTTACCTTGAGCCCGGGCCTGAACTATCTCTTGCTGGAAGCGAAGGATTCCGACCGCTGGATCACTCTGATGGGGACCAGCGTTGTTCGCAGCTATCGAACCGGCGTAACCAAAGAACCGCTCTGGCCGAAGAACAGGCCTCTCGTGAGCGTGGTCATTCCCTGCTTTAACTACGGCAGATACCTGCGTGATGCCGTGGATTCCGTTGTGGGACAAACGTGGCGGGATTACGAGATCATCGTCGTAGACGACGGATCGGATGATCCCGAAACGTTGCAGGTCCTGAGCAGTCTCGATACCCCGAAGACCCGGGTCATCAGGCAGAAGAACGGTAAGCTTCCCAAAGCACGTAACACCGGGATCAAGCATGCCGGGGGCAAGTACATATGTTGTCTCGACGCCGATGACAAGATTGCTCCGACGTACTTGGAGAAGTGCGTTTTTCGCCTTGAAACCGGAGGGCTCGATGTCTGCGGCAGTTGGCAGCAGAATTTCGGAGACGATGATTCGGTCATCGATCCGGGTTTCAGTATGGAACGGCTGCTTGCCATGGAGGAGAATTGCCTCACGGTCGCGTCCGTGTTCAGGAAGAGCATGTGGAAGTCCGTTGGGGGATACGACGAGTCCACAGTGGATGGCGAATCGATGCTGTATGGTTATGAGGACTGGGATTTCTGGGTTCGCCTTGGGAGAGCGGGCGCCAGGGTCGCCGTAATAGGCGAACCCCTTTTCCTATACCGTAAGCACGGTAAGTCCATGATCGACCGGGCCCTCGAGAAACATGATGAGATCGTATCCCGCATTCGGAACAAGCACCGGGCGATCCTTGAGAAGGAGCAGGACGGGACGCCTGTCCCGCACAATGTCGATCCGAAAGAAACCGTCAATATCGGAAATCTCTTTCGGGCTGATGCAGCGGCGAAAAAGAAGCCCATAACCATCCTGCTGACGATGCCTTTCCTCATCATGGGAGGCGCCGAGGTTATCATGAGCCGCATCTGCCGGTATCTGGCTCAGCGTGGTTTTCGATTCATCGTTGTGACGACGGTGCCTGTAGGCCCCGGCCATGGAGACACGACTCATCTCTTTGAAGAGTTCACCCGCGAGATTTTTCATTTGCCCCGGTTCTGTCCCGAGTCGCGGTGGAAGGGGTTCATCTTCTATCTTTTGAAGAGCAGGAAACCCGATATCCTCTGGCAGGTGGGGTCCTCCTACGTTTACCCCTTGATGCCGGAAATCAAGACCTGCTTTCCCATGTTGAAGATTATCGATCTTCTGTTCAACACCGTGGGACATACGGCGCATAACCGCGAGTACAATTATTGTATCGATCTGCATGTCGTGGAAAGCGCGGCTGTAAAGGAATGGCTGCTCGACAACGGTTCATCCGAAGACCGGGTGCGGGTTATCTCTAATGGCGTCGATACCGAAAGATTCAAGCCTCAGCCCCGGGTGACGCCGCCTCTGGAGGCGATTAGGGAAGACAGTTTCGTCATCGGTTTCTTCGGACGGTTCTCGGAAGAAAAGGGACCTGATCTGTTCGTGGATGTGGCCGGCCGCCTGAAGGGAAACTCCAGGATCAAGTTCATTATGGCGGGTGTCGGCCCGATGTTCGAGGAGATAGAACAGAAAATCCGGGCTGAGGGACTGGAGGAATCCGTATTCCTCGTGGGATATGTGAGAACGCGGGACTATCTTCCCGGCTGCGACGTCGTTCTGCTGCCGTCCAGGCTGGATGGACGTCCCAATGTGCTGCTGGAAGCCATGGCGATGGGTATTCCGGCAATCGCATCCCGCGTGGGTGGGGTGCCGGAGATTGTCGAGGACGGAGTAACGGGCTTTCTGTGTGATCCATCGGACGTGGAATGCTTCGTTCGGAAAATTCAGCAGTTCGTGTCCGCTCCCGCTTTGCTGGAAGGAATGAAGATCAATTCCAGGAGGAAAGCCGAATCGGACCTGGACCTGCGCAAAGCGATGGCGGAATATGAAGAGATGTTGTCCGGCCTTGCCGGCCCGGCCGGTAATCGTCGAGTTCATGTCCGTAAAGATTGATGACTGGAATTAAACAGGGCGCTATGAAGATCGGCATAACCGGCGTCACGGGTTTTCTCGGGTCGTATCTCTTGAATCATTTCGTCAGGAGCCGGTCTCACGACATCAAAGTGTTGACCAGGACACTGATATTGGAGTTTCCCTCGATGCGCACCGGAGTGAGATGGCAGGAGGGGGACCTGATATCCATCAAGGCATGCGAAGATTTCCTGTGTGATCTTGATGTGTTGATACATCTGGCGCATACCAACACTCCTTTGACGTCGAATCGCGACCTGCCCGGTGATGCCCAGTCGAATATCCTTCCCATGATGAATTTGCTGCAGGCGATCAAAGAGACGGGGCACAAGCTGCATTTCGTCTACTCGAGCAGCGGAGGGGCTGTTTACGGCGCATCCAAACCCGGCCATGCGTTCAAGGAGACCGATCCCTGCAAGCCCAGGACATCGTACGGCATTCAGAAACTGATGGGAGAGCATTACCTGAGGATGGCCGCGGAACAGGGTTGGCTGACCGCCGTGTGCCTGAGGATCAGTAATCCATATGGAGTTCTTCTCCCCGCCGACCGGCAGCAAGGTCTGATAGGCGTGGCCCTGAACAAGCTAATACACGGGCAGCCCATCAGAGTGATCGGTAATCCCGAAAACGTGCGTGACTATCTCCACCTCGATGATCTGTGCAATATGTTTGAAAGGGTTCTTGTTCCTCGATGCCCTTTCGACGTATTCAACGTGGGCAGTGGAGAGGGACACTCCGTCAACCAGGTGCTCTCGCTCCTGGAACGGTTTTCGGGCAGGAAAGTCGTCAGGGAGGAAGTGCCCCTCGATGAGACCCGAGTGCAGTTGCCGTCCCGTGTGGTGCTGGATGTGAGCAAAGCGAAAGAACAACTGGGCTGGGAACCCGGCATTAAACTGGTAACCGGTCTGGAACAGCTGTGCGACAAATGGTTTAGGACATGACGAACATTACCGTGCTGCTTCCCGTTTATAACGCGGGACCTCCATTGAAGTGCGCCATTGAGTCGATCTTGAGTCAGGATCTGCACGACTTCGAGTTCCTGATAATAGATGATGCTTCCACGGATAAATCGGCAAAGGTCATCCGGGAGTATGAGAGGTCCGATCGACGTATTCGGGTCATTTACCATAAAGAAAATCGAGGACTTGCGGCTACCTTGACCGAGGGATTGCATGAGAGCGATGGAGAATACATCGCTCGAATGGATCAGGATGACCAGTCCTTGCCTCAACGGCTTGGAATTCAGTACCTTTTCATGAAAAACCGGCCTGATATCGCGGTTGCCGGCAGTCATGTCTTCCTTATGGGGAAGGACAGAAGCAGGGATCACCTGGTGCAGGCTCCGGCATCCCCGGAAGAGGTGGCGCTGAAGCTCAAATCCGAGAACTGCATCTTTCACCCGTCCGTTGTGATGCGGCGGGCGCAGGTGTTGGAAGCTGGAGGTTACCGGCCTCAGTTCAAGAATTCCGAGGATTACGACCTCTGGTTGCGTGTTTCCCGAAACCACCGGATTGCGAATATTCCCATTCCGCTTCTCCGGTATCGCTTATCCACGGCGGGAATGACCTTAAGCCGGAAGTGGGAACAGCTATACTATTTTTTTCTGGCTCAGGCAGCCAACGAAGATCCGTCCATGCCCTTCAATAAATGTGAGGAAGAGGCCAAAAGGCGCCATTCCGCAATCGACCGTTCATATTTCCTTGGAGCCGTGTTCTCGAAAACCGTCGAAGATCTGATCAGGCTCGGGTTCTTGAAGGATGCATTCGTGTTGGGGCGACAATATTCGAAGTATGTGGCGTGCAGGGAAATCGTCATGAGGGCCTTCCATGCGTACTACCACTGGAGCGGATTTCAGGATGAGATGTTGGAGGGGTGCTTTCTCTAACGGGGGCAATGGAATCGGGGATTGAGTTCTTCGGGGGTCGCGTCCTGCATGCGTGTGACGGGTGGATATGGAATGTAAGGATCTGAAAGGGAGAACGGCGGCGTCGGGAGACCGCCCGGAGCCGACTTTGGAGAATATGTGGCTGCTCGAGGAGTTGGATGCTCTCGGTGACCTGGAAGCCGCCCTTTCCAGCGCACTGGAGAGCCGGCGGCTCCATCTGAAGAACATGGAAAGAATCAACAAATGGCTGGACGACGAGGAGTTGGCGTGGCTTGCGGAAAAAGAACGGTTGAGTGAAGAGCTTGCTCGATCCCCGCATGGAATATCATCTGATCCCGGAGCAAAATGATGCCGCTTCCGGATGACCGCGGACAAACTCAGACGGACCCGGCCGAGGTGAATGAGCAACTCAGACGGGAACTTGCTCGAAGATGGAGTAGAGTCAAAGAGCTTGCGGAGGAGTTAAAAGGGGTGCAGGACCGTATCCGGTCCGCCCGTTCGTACCGGGAAGAGCAATTCCGGAAGAGGGCTGCACTGTCCAAGGCGGTAGTCCTTCTGCGGCATCGACTCTCAATCGCGGCCGGACCCTGGCCATCCAGGGCACTGGCGAGCATATCAGGCGCGGTATCGCGCCTTTTCCGCTTGCATCCGGTGTCTCCGGCGTCGACTTCGTCTTCTGCCGTGAGTCGGCATAGGAATATCTATTTTCACCTCGATGCCGTCCCGCCGGATCTAACCGGTGAGAGCGCGGTGCTCATGTCCGGGTGGTGTTTTTCTCCGCTGACGTTCGCTCCGGTTCCTCTCAGGGTAAAGTCTTCCTCTCTTCGTAGAACTGAATTCTTCCATGGGACCCGGGCGCTGGATCGCCCGGATATCGCTGCAGGCTTCGGTAACACACCCAACTCGCGGGAGTGCGGGTTTTCCTTTTCGCTCCCTCTTCGCGACGGCAGGAATTCTTTCGTCCTTGAAGCGCGGTTAGGTCGGGAATGGTTTGTCCTGTATGAGCAGACTGTTCTTAGAGTTGGGCGGAGCGTCGATCCGCCGGAGGACCGAAGCGCGGAGCAATGCTCGGAACAAGGCGCGGAGATGGAGGTGGGAAGATGTCCGCGCGGCGCCGCGCATAGCGATCCGGAAAGCATTGAAGAGATCGTCGTTGCCCAGACTCCATGGCCGAAAGACCGCCCACTCGTGAGCGTCGTAATCCCATGCTTCAACTACGGCGATTATGTTGAGCAGGCAATCGACTCGGTACTTGGGCAGACTTTTCAGGATCTTGAAATCATCGTGGTGGAGGGGGGCTCCACGGATGGCTCGACAGTAGAGAAGGTCCTGGCGTTGCGAAAGCCCAAGACCAGAGTCTTCGTTCGAAAAGGGCGTCACCTCGCCGGAGACAATCGAAATTACGGGATTAAGGAGGCAAGGGGCAAGTACGTATGCTGCCTTGATGCGGATGATGAGATCAGGCCGACGTACCTGGAAAAGGCGCTTTTTCTCCTGGAAACGTACAACTATGATTTCGTTTATCCCTCAGCCGAGTTCATGGGGGCTGCCCAGGGGTATTGGGTCGTTTCCGACGTGGACTTCGAAACCTGCCTCAATACGAACGGTGTCTCAACGGTCGCCGTGTTTAAGAAAAGCGCCTGGGATGCGGTAGGCGGCTATAGAGACTGGGGGGTGGGTGAAGATCATGTGCCTGAGGATTGGGAGTTCTGGGTCAGGATACTGGGCAATGGTTTCAGAGGGAAGAGTCTCCATGAGCCCCTCATGTTGTACAGGAAGCATGGCGGTGGACTCACCGTGGGCTGTAAACGCACGGCCGAGGAATCGTTGGAAGTAATAAAGAGGGCGAATTCCCGGCTGCTGTCCGAGAAGAATCTCAGGGCTATACGGAGAGCGGCAAGGACCTGTTTTGTGGTTGACCGGCCGCATATAAATATCCTGAAGGATCATGTTGAGAAGAAGGACAGAGTTCTATTCGCATTGCAGTCAATCACTTTATTGAACCACTCCATGGTTCGAAATCTGATGCTCGAGTATAAAGAAAGAGACTATGAAATACATATCGTCGCGGAGGGGCCCAGGGAGTGGTACCGAATGCCTGCTGCAGGAGACTGCCGTCAATTATCCGAAAACGTATATGTACTATCAGGGTTCCTCGATAGTAAAGATAAATGGGATGATTTTGTAAATTACATACTTCTGAAGAATATGGAAAGAGTATATATAGCCGGTCCCAGGTACGGAATCGGTAAGTATATACCCTGCAGTTCGCAATGGGAGAGTATCCATTTATGAGAGGGAGCATATGGGCGCCGGGTTGACTCTTTATACATGTCCAAAGCCTTTTGTAGGACATATTGATATTATCCAACGTAATGCGATAGGAAGTTGGAAGAAATTGGGATTCCAGCCGGAGGTGCTGCTGATCGGGAACGAGAACGGAGCGGCGGAGGTTGCCCGTGAACTGAACGTAAGGCATATTCCGGACATTGAATGCACTTCGGCGGGAACACCGCTGGTAAGCGACATTTTTAGATTAGCTCGGGAAAACTGTGACACTGAGTGGTTGGCGTTCATAAATGCCGACATCATCTTGCTTGATGACTTTTCGGATGCGCTCCGCATGCTGGACCATGAACTTGAAAAAAATGGTATTAAGCGATTCTTTCTTACATGCCAGAGAACCGACATCGACATATCGGAATGCATCCGCTTCGATGATCCGGACTGGAAGAATTCGTTGCGCCGAAGCGTGGAAACATGCGGCGTGAAAACGCATACGGATGCTATCGATATATTCCTGTATAGCAAAGGTCTATTTCAAAACCTGCCGCCTTTCGCCCTGGGGCGTACCGCCTGGGACAATTACCTGCTCTGGAAGGCAAAAAACGCGGGAGCCGCCATTATCGACGCCTCCGACGCATTTCTTCTGGTTCATCAATGCCATGACTATGCCCATGCGGGTAACTGGAAAAACGCCTGGCAGGGAGAGGAAGCGAGGAGAAACCAGGAGATGGCGCATGGCTGCACGCTGAGTATACCGGATGCTACCACGCATGCGCTTGGCAGAGATGGGCTCAGGGAAGGGAAATCCTCCATGTCTTTCAGCCACGCGCGGTATATACAACTGCGCATGGATCTGGCGTTGAAGGCGATGCAAAAAGGCAATACCGTCGGGGCCATGGACTATATCGAGGATGCCCGAATGTGGCTCATGAATCTGCAGGAATCCAAGGATTGGCTGGAAGAGCATTCGGAAGCTCAAGAGGCGTTGATTGCCGAAATCGAAAAAGGCAAGGCGTGGCTGGAAGAGCATTTGGAAGCTCAAGATGCGTTGATTGCCGAAATCGAAAAAGGCAAGGCATGGCTGGAAGAGCACTCGGCGGTTCAAGAGGCGTGGATTGCGGAAATCGAGAAAGGCAAGGCGTGGCTGGAAAAGCAGTGGAACAATTACAAGACTAAGTCCGAGGATCTCGAGAGAACCGTCTCAGCGCTCGAGAGGGAGAGAGACTCTCTACTGGCCGAACGGGAGCTTCTGCGGCGCAAGATCGCGGAATGCGGATCGAATTGAATGGACTGGAGAGCAGAAGGGCGGCGCGGTTTTCGTTCGCGGACGGGGGGGCCGGATCATGCGGTTCCCGGTTGCGGCGGCAGATTGAGAGAGGTATAGGATGCCGGTGGTTAGTGTTGTCATTCCATGTTACAATTATGGAAAATACATACATGAGTGTATCGAATCCATTTTTAAACAGACATGCAAAGATTACGAGATTATTGTAGTGAACGACGGGTCTACCGAGAAGTTCACTATCGATATCCTGAAGGGTTTGAGAGATCCGCGTATTACGGTGATTCATACGGAAAACCGGGGACTGGCCTCGGCGAGAAATACCGGAATCGAGAATGCGACCGGAAAATATATCCTCCCACTGGATGCGGATGACAAGATAGGCGAAGAGTATCTTACCGAAGCTGTAGCCGTTTTGGAGAGTGATCCCGGAGTGGGGATTGTCTACTGCGAAGCTGAAAAGTTCGGGGATGTTACCGGCAAATGGGAACTGCCCCCTTACTCGCTTGAAGCAATTCTGGTTTCCAACATCATATTCTGTTCCGCCTTGTTCAGGAAAGAGGATTGGGAGAGGGTCGGCGGGTACGACCCGGAGATGAGGCATGGTTGGGAAGATTACGACTTCTGGCTGTCACTGATAGAAAGAGGCGTCAAAGTACACAAGCTTGATAAGACCTTGTTCTTCTACAGAACTGCCGGAGCTTCCTCGATGGCCGGATCATTGTCGGTCGATAAGAAAGTGGAAGCTTACAGGAAGATTTTCAACAAGCATTACGATCTGTACAGACGGAACATCGGATCGATATTCGAGAAGATCATGTACCTGGAAGACAGGTTTCTGAGTGCGACGAGAGTATACGAGGACCAGATCGCAACTCTCCAAACCGGGCTCCGGGAAGCGACGGATGCTTACGAAGCCCAAATTGCTCACCTCGAAGACGAGAAAAGAGGAATACACAAGGGATACCAGGCGGTGATCGACTCGATCCACGCGGATAATTCGAGGCTGTCAGGGGAGTTGGTCCAGGCTCATGGTGAAAACAACAGGTTGTTGACAGCGTACAACACTATGTGCGAAGAATGCGGCAGTTTGAGGAATGATGTTGCCGAGCTTTCAGCACGAAACGATGAACTGGCGCAGACCGTTGCAATGCTTCAGTCCGAAGCAGGCCGGTTGCAGCAGATGCTTCTGATTCACCAAAAATCGATCTCCTTCAACGCCGGGCGCCTCTTCTCGCTGATCGTACAGAGAATACGGACTTATAGCTGCTACCTTGTGAATATCGCCAGGAATTCGATGAAACGAATTCTGTGGACCGGCAAGGAGCGGTAGTCTCGTCTTCGGCTGGAAAGACGGCCGGACTTCCCCGGTCGTCGTCTGCGCGGGGTTGCAGGTTAACCGCGGAGCGCACATGGAGGAGATATATATTGCAGTACTGAAAGCTTTTTGATCGAGGCCTTTGAATACGGCCTGTCTTTTCCGGTTTTCTTCGTAGTGCCCGCGCCTCGACATGCGCTCCGCGGTTAACGGCGCTCCTCCCACGCCATACTTCCCCACGTTTTGCTGAACTCCGCTGCTTGCCTATCTTCCGTACTTTTCCAGCAGGTATCCGCCCACCACTCCCGCCGGACCTCCAACGATAGCTCCTGTCGTGGCGGACCCACCGGTAATGGCGCCCATTGCCGCGCCGGCACCCGCGCCAATGGCTCCGCCGCTCAGCGCACGCTGCTGCGTTTGACTCATGCCTGCACAGCCGAATAAAGCAACTGCCGTTATCAGTATAATCAGCGTCTTGACGATTCTCCTCATTTGAACCTCCCCATCTCGACCAGTTTCCGGCTCTGGTTGTTATCCTATGGAAGTAAAAGGACTTTCCGTGGACGATTATGCGAATAGCATTCAATTTTCAAAGATAGCCGGTATTCGCCGGTCGATGAATGGGGAGAATACAGCATTTGCGGACGGAAAACAGGGTAAACCCGATCGAGCCTCCTGGAGCTTCATTGCAGGAAGTTCAAGAGGGAAACGGAACGGCCGTTGAGGATCACCTCTCCGGTCTTGTAGCTCGCGCTGACCTTGAGACAGTCCTTTTCCCGGATCAGAATGCTGCTCTCCACGAGAGAATCCAGGCGTTCGCTCACTATCGAGGCTGCAAGCACTTCCGCATTCGTGGAGTCCATGCCTCTTTGTGACTCGCCTGTTCCTCCCGCCTTCAAGAGGTTCTCCTTGATGACCGACCTGGCCATGCTCGTCAGCAGTTCCTCCGTCGCAACGGCCTCCGCATCGAAAGACAGAGCCGTCAGAATAACCAGAAAATTGTTTAGCCCGCCTGCATTGGCAGGAGCGTTTATCCCCAGCTTCGCCCTGCCTTGAAAATTCCCGATATCGGTTTTGATGTTGATTTGCCTGATCTCCACCTCGGGAGAAGTCTTGACGAATCCGGGCAGCAGCACCGCCAGTTTCGCCATCACCGCCTTTTTCATATTCTCCTTGGATTGCGGCGAATGAACCGTATCCATCTCCTCCATTGCCTGCTGGAACTTCAATAAGGATGGAATATCGATTCTACGGAATTCCATGTCCAGATTTCCCGGACCATAGTGCGACCCTCCGGCCGCAATCCTGTCCAGTTCCAGGGTGAAAGTGGAATTCAGATGGTCTCCCGATGCCGAACTGGAGCTTTTCACCCGGCACCCCGAAAGGGAAAACGACTCGGGGGTGGGTTCCTTCCGCCGGTCTTCGAACTGAATGGCGGCAATCCCGAAAGCGGCGTCTCCCACATTCAGTCCGGCGGCATCCTTGCGAATATCGAAAGATGCTTCAACGCCCGTGACTTCGAAGCCGGCGGCGTCATCCTCGATCTTCAACCCCGGGGCCTTCAACGTTCCTTTCAGCTCTCCGAATCCGGCCGAGAAAGTCATCTCTCCCGTCAGTCCTTTCCAGTGGATAACGGTATCTTTCTCTTGAGGCAGGGAACGCTGGAAGGGTGGAATGTCGATGCGGGCTTTTCCGTCGCCCTCGAGGTACACAACCGCTTTTTCCTCGATCATGCCAAGCTCGGGAATCTCCTTTACTGCATTCTTTAGAGAGCCCTGCATATCGGGATTCGATGGAATCCTCGTCTTGATGACCGCAAGTACGGGTTTCCAGTTCAGCTTGCCATCCGAATCACGATCGAAGGGCAGGGGACCGTGCTTGATGGTATGCTCGAGGGTCAGTTGTAAAGGCTTTCTTTCCGTACCTGTCTTCTTGTCGTCGGGTATCTGAATCTCGAAGGTCGTATGGGCCGTGGACGACACGTAACCGCGCTCGTAGTCGCTCTTTACGAGCTTGACTCCTTGCGTTTCCGAAACCTGCTCAATCAAAGCCTGATACTGCTGCTTCGCCTGCGATCCCAAAACGTAAGTGGCGACAGCCCAGGACGTCGCAGCCAGAAAAGCCGGCACAACCAAGATGAAAACCAGTTTCTTCACTGCCTTGCTCCTCCCCATTCTTTACGTTGACCATGCCCGGCCGCCCCTGGCCTGCCGCCGGACGGCGCGCTTCTGAAACTGAGGGACGGCGCTATCTACTCAATGCACCGAGAACGGGTGGAACCTGGATTTTTCCTTGTACGCTTACGACTGCCCGCTGCAACCTGTTGCATTTCGTCGGCATGGGCGCGGCAGGCATCCGCTCCTGCAAAAGAACGAATCTCAACCGTTCACGGTAAATCCTGAAGCCATGAAGCAAAGGGGCGGTGTGATTGTGCAAGGAGTTTGCCTTCTTCACCCTCACTCCGCCCCTCTCCGGCGTTGACTGCTGCTGGACCTGAACTATCTCCCACTCCTGTCTTCACTCCGGTTTGACCAGGTCCTGAATGGCCTCCGCGACCTTGCTGTGGGCGCCTACGCGCTGTTCCACCTTCTCCAGGTACGGAACGGCGTCGGGATTTTCGTGGCGGGAAAGAGCCTGGGCCGCCCGGTTTGCGACGTAGGGGTTCTGGTGCTCGGTGAATCCGGCCAGGATGGCGAAACTCTTCGGGGTGGGAATAGACCCGAGCACCATGAAGAGCAGCGTCTTCATTTCATCGAAAACCGGATTTTCCTTAAGTATTTGATCGATGGGGTCGATGACGCGCTCTCCCATCTCCTCCAGGAAGGTAATGCACTGCTGAGCGAAATACGGGAAACGGAACGTGGCCAGTTCCGCCAGAAGCCTGATGCTCTCCTCTGTGTCGTACGCCCGCAGGATTTCAGGAACGAACAGGCTCGCCCAGGATAACTGGTACGTGAGGGGCAGAAGATGGGGAATCGCCGCCGGGCCGGCTGCGATGAGTCCTTGCACGACCGGAGCCAGCGCTTCCCGGCGCATCGCGAGACCTTCGTCTTCTCTGCCGGGAAATCTTTGAAGGTCGTTGGCGGTCTTGAGCTTCGCCACGAGGGAGGAAATCTCGGGGTTTTTCTCCAGGGGGAAAGAACTCCGGTAGGCGCGGGCGCGCTGCATGATCCAGAATCTCTCCAGCCACGTGGAAGGGGAATAGAAATAGACATGGATATGCCCGAGTTTCCCCTCCCTCTTATGATGCCCGTTTTCCTGGAAGAAATCCTTCTCTTCCCGGGCAATCTGCCACCGTTCGCGGCACCGGATGAATGCGGCGTCGTAATCTTCGTCGGCGATGAATGTGCTTACGACGATGTCGTGGAGGCGGTCGTCTTCCGGGTATTCCTTTAGTAGCTTTTCGGCCAGTCGCTTCGCCTTGACGATGTCCTGCGAGAAGATAAGATCAAAACCCTTTTGTATCTCCTTTTCCAGGGCTTCCTTGCGTCTGGCCGATTGCTCCATCTCCTGGACCGTGTTTGACGGAAGGATTCTTCTGGCTTCCTCGTGCTTGGGAAGGCAGCATTTCTTGTATTTTTTTCCGGACCCGCAGGGGCAGGGGGCGTTCCTGTTGGTTTTCCGAAGAACCAGGTCGCTGGTGACGGCCGCCTGCCTGCGGGATTCCTGGTAGCCGGCGAGCAGTCTGTCCAAATCCTCTCGTGTTATGCCGTACCTGGCGCAGACAGCTTCCGGGTCTCCCCCCTGGAGCACTTCCAGGACGGGCTGCATCGGATTACGGGATGGTTCAAATCCTTTACTGGTTTCCATAGAGCATTCCTTTCAAACTCGATATTGCGGGCCGGACCCGCACCCCGAAGCCATCTGCGCCGGGGAATTATCATATTCAGTATGCGGGCAGGTTCTAACACCTTTTCATGCGCAAGTCAAAAAAATCACTTGATCCTCCGAACGGCTGGGACGAAACTTCGCCCCGCCGATGCGCGCAGACAAAGTTTGTGCGGTTCGAGGTTGCATTCCGATAGGCCTTGACGTAAAAATGTGATATAGAAGACGTGTATTGATACCGCTACTACTAGAGAGGCAAGTGGACGATGATGGAATGCACGGATGGACTCTCCGCCAGTCTGGAGGATTATCTCGAAGTTATTTTCCACCTGGAAAAGGCCAACCGGGTTGCGCGGGCAAAGGACATCGCCGACCAGATGCACGTTCAGCGCGCGTCGGTCACCGGAGCGCTGAAAGCTTTGGCGGGCAAGGGACTCATAAACTACAGTCCTTACAGCTACATCACGTTGACCGATTCGGGGCGCGCCGTCGCGCGGGAGATCATACACCGTCACGACACGTTGAAGGAATTCTTCATACTGGCGCTGCAGCTCGATCCGGAACAGGCTGAAGCCAATGCCTGCCGCGTCGAGCATGCCATCGACCCCGCGGCTATCGACAAGCTCGTGCGCTTCATCGATTTCATCAAGAAGTGCCCCCGCGCGGGGGGAGACTGGTTCGCGGCGTTCTCCCGGTTCTGCCAGCGCGACGCCGTTACCGCGGATTGCGAACGCTGTCTCAAGGACTGCCTCGAAAAGATCACGACCGGGGAATAGGACCTGGTGGTGGAGATGTCAGTTTTCTGAAGGCTTCTCCCGCGGCTTCTTCCCGTTCTCATTGGCCCACTTCACGGAAAAATCCAGGATTGCGGAACTTTCCTTGTATGCGCGCGGGCAGAAATCTCCGAGGTGCCGGGCGCTTCGCTCGAAATCGTTGATGAATCCGGACAGGTCCCCCGCATCCAGCCATTTTTCGTAGTCGTCCAGTCCCGACCGGAGCATCCCGATCAGCTCCCTGGTGTGGGGGTTCATCTGTGTGATTGCGGAATAGAGCGCCCCGTTCTGGGCGAAAATCCTTCCAAGAAGACTCATTTCAATGCGATAGCTCGGACTGGTGAATTCGAGGGTTTCATCGATATCCATATCCAGGTCCCGGAGAATTCTTCCCATGAGCATGGTGGTCATGTGGAAGAGCACCTGGATGATGCTCATCATGCGGTCGTGCTCCTCGGGCGTGCAGATCTTCAGCCGAATGCCCGCCCGGTCGAAGAGCCCGCGGAGGCATTCCCACCGGGACGGGGCGATGCGGGCGGGGCAGGCCGCCATCGTCTGCCCCACGAACGAACTGATGCGTCCGCCGAACATGGGGTGAAGGCCCACGACGGAAGCGGACGAGCGCAACATTTCCCTGACGGGACCGGTTTTGAGACTGGTCAGGTCCATGACCAACTGGTCGGGACGGAAGAGGGGGGCGAGGTCCCGTATGATGCTTTCGGTCTTGTGGAGCGGAACGGAGAAAATCACGATTTGGGAATCACGGATGACTTCCTCGTTGGTTCTCGTGGTGGAGAGGTCCGCAACCTCGACATCGAAACCATGGTCCCGGAAGAAGGCGGCGAAAAGACGCCCCATCTCTCCCATTCCTCCAATTACGCCGACACTGCCGCCGAGTTCGAGCTCCCCGCGCTCGGACCGGCTCGCGTTCTCACCCGGTCCGCACTCGGACCGGTTTCCGGTTCCGCTCATATGGCGTCTTCCTTTTCTCATCCTCTTCGGATTTGGTTTTCCCGTGGTGATCCTTGAAGGGGTTCCCACGCTTCCGCGTGGGAACCGGAAGTCGTGCGGGCTCTTAAATCTACGCCTATGCGCCGGAGCGTGAGAGCGACGGCAAATCGAATCAGGAGCTTACGAAAATTCGAACCCGCAACCCGCAACTCGTCCCCGCAACCCCTATATTGTACGTCCGACCGCCTCGGCGACGCGGCGCACTTCTTTGAGCATGGAGGCAAAGGCGTGCGGCCTGAGCGACTGCGGCCCATCGCTCCATGCTTCCTCGGGACGCACATGCACCTCCACCAGCAGGGCGTCGGCCCCGGCGGCGACGGCGGCCCGCGCCATCGAGGGAACGAGGTCCACGCGCCCGACCGCATGGCTGGGGTCCACGACCACGGGCAGATGCGTCAACTGTTTGAGCAGGGGTACCGCGCTGATGTCCAGCGTGTTGCGGGTTTCGGTCTCGAACGTGCGGATGCCTCTCTCGCACAGTATGACTTTGTTGTTCCCCTGAGCCAGGATGTACTCCGCGGACATCAGGAATTCCTTGATGGTGGCGTTCATGCCGCGCTTGAGAATGATGGGCTTGTCGATGTTTCCGACTTCCGTGAGGAGCCGGAAGTTCTGCATGTTCCTGGTCCCGATCTGGATGATGTCGGCGTATTTGCAGACGAGCACGATATCGCGGGGGTCCATCAGTTCCGTAACGATGAGCATTCCCGTCTGTTCTTTGACGCTCGCGAGATATTTGAGGGCCTTTTCTCCCCAGCCCTGAAAGGTGTAGGGGGATGTGCGGGGTTTGAATGCGCCTCCCCTCAGGAAACCCACTCCGAGGGAAGCCAGTTCGTTGGCGATCTCCTCGAGCACCTCGCGGCTTTCCACCGCGCAGGGACCGGCTATTACCTCGATCTTGTCACCCCCGATCTTTCGGTCGTCTATTTCGATGACCGTATTCTCGGACTGGAATTCCCGACTCACCAGCTTGTACGGTTTGAGGATGGGCAGTACGGATTCGACCCCCGGCAAGGATTCCAGCGGAACATCGCGGAGCACCCGTTCGTCCCCGATGGCTCCGATGATCGTTCGTTGCTCCCCTTTGGACACATGGGCCCGCAACCCGAGGTCTTCAATGCGTCTAACGATTCTGTGGAGATCTTCTTCCTGGTATTCCGGTTTCAATACGATGATCATGAGTCCGTTACCTCCCCTTTCGATGCATCCGTCCGCGAACCCGGCAAAGGCATGCAATCAAGACGTTACAGTTCGTTCAGCAAACCGGAGGCCGTCTCCCACGCCTCGCGTTCCCACAGCCCAGAGGTCCCGAACCCCAAATGAAAAAGCCGTGGGTGCTTGAGGCATACCCACGGCTTCCTTTTCCTTTTCATGGTGACATCAGGATGTGCGCATACCCCCCGCCGAGCGGCGATAATAGTAGCCGTAATAATAATAGCGGGAATAGTAAAATCGGGTCTGCATCTCTTCCACCTTCCTGTGCCGTTTAAATTTCACCTTCAATAAAATGGAAAGAAGGGAAATTGTCAAGACATTTCTTTCACATCTTGATCATTGTCGAAAATATGGTATCCTGCACGTGCATAAGTTGTCCCTGGCCGGCGGTGAACAATCATTTTGTTAACAACCAGCATAGAGTATCCACAGCCTGTCCTTATGGAGACACTGTCACGAATTCTTGTCATCGATGATGAGCCTCTGGCGCTCGAACTGATCTTTGAGAGGCTCCAGGAGGAAGGGTACGCCATCCAGACGGCGTCGAGCGGCGCGGAAGCCATTGCATTGGCCCAGCAGCAAGGCTTTGACGTCATCCTTACCGACCTTGTCATGCCCGGTATGGATGGAATGGAAGTGCTCGGCTACTTTTCAAAAAACTATCCTGACGCCGTCATAATCATGCTCACGGGCTTCGGAACCATAGGGACCGCCGTGGAAGCCATGAAGAGGGGCGCCTTCGACTATTTGACCAAACCCGCCAAGCTCGACGAGATCCTGCTCGTCCTCAAGCGCGCGCAGGAATTCAAAGCGCTCAAGGCGGAGAACATCCGGCTGCGCGGTCAGCTCCGGGACCGCTACAGGTTCGACAGGCTCATCGGCCAAAGCGCTCAGATGCAAACCCTGTACCGCATGGTGGAGCGCGTGGCCAGAACCGATTCGACCGTGTTGATCATGGGGGAAAGCGGCACGGGAAAAGAACTCATCGCCAACGCCATCCACTACAACAGCGAACGCAAGGACAAGGCGTTCGTTCCCATCAATTGCGGCGCCATTCCGGAAGAACTGCTCGAAAGCGAGCTGTTCGGCCACGAGAAGGGGGCCTTTACGGGCGCGATCAAGGAGCGTCGGGGCCGGTTCGAACTGGCGCACCAGGGGACCGTTTTTCTGGATGAAATCGGCGAAATGAGCATGAAGCTCCAGGTGAAGCTGTTGCGCGTCCTCCAGGAGAAGAAGTACGAACGGATCGGAGGGTCGCGCACCATCCAGGTGGATGTGAGAATCATAGCCGCCACCAACAAGGACATGGAAAAAGCGGTCGCCAGCGGCGAATTCCGGGAGGATCTCTTTTACAGGTTGAACGTGATCCCCATTCACGTACCGCCTCTCAGAGACCGCAACGGCGACGTGCCCATCCTGGTGCAGCACTTTCTGCGGCAGCATTGCGAGAAGAAGGACATTCCGCAGAAGAAGTTTTCCATCAACGCGCTGGAGGCGCTGGAGCGCTACAACTGGCCGGGCAATGTCCGGGAGCTGGAAAACGTCATCGAAAGGCTGGTCATCCTCACGGAGGAAGAAGAGATCCAACTGGAGGATCTCCCCCTCAGGATGCGCCGGCAGCAGACTGTGGGAAACTGGGGACAGATCGAAGTCGGCGACTCCGGGATAGACCTCAAGAAGATCCTGGACGACCTTGAGAATCGCCTGATCCTGGAAGCCCTTCAGAAAGCGGGGGGAGTCAAGAACAAGGCCGCGCAGCTTCTCGGACTGAACCGCACCACCCTGATCGAAAAGATGAAGAAGAAGAAGATAAACTACTCCGGTACCCTTTCGTAATCGTACGATACTCATTCTCGATATCAGAACGCTTCTCTCTTCTGTTCTGCTGAAACAGCGCTATTTCGGGAGAGCGACAGCCATGATCAACGAGGCTGTGATCAATGAGTTCATCGCGGAGAGCCGTGAGCATCTCGACGCCACGGAGCGGGACCTTCTCGCCATGGAGAGAGACGGCGCGGCAGCCGGAGCCGACGCCATAAACGGCGTTTTCCGCGCGATTCACAGCATCAAGGGCGCGTCGGGGACGTTCGGCTTCAATGCGGTCATGGAGTTGAGCCATGCCATGGAAAACGTGCTCATCCAGTTCCGAAACGGAGCCATGACTCCGGACGGCGACAAGATCAACGCCTTGCTGGACGGCGTGGACAAGCTCTCCTGCATGATCAACGATCTGGCGTCCAGTGAAAGCGTGCCGTACCAGGATGAACTCCGAAGACTCAACGATATCCTGAAAGGAGGGAACACTCCCTCTCTTCCTCCACCTCGAGCGAACAACCGCAACATGGCGCCGGTAGCGGTTCCGCATGCGGAAGACTCCACGACGACGATCCGGGTCAAGGTGGAGATTCTCGATATGCTGATGAACCTGGCCGGGGAGCTTGTTTTGGGAAGAAACCAGTTGCGGCAGGCGCTCGAAGGCAATCTGTACGACAATCCAAGGCTCAACGGCGTCATTCAGAACGTCGAACTGGTTACCTGCGAGATCCAGGAACACATCATGCAACTGCGCATGCAGCCGCTCAGCAATATGATGGGCAAGCTGCTGCGCCTCGTGAGAGACCTCGGACGCCGGTTGAAAAAGGATGCGGTGCTCGTCACGAGCGGGGGCGATGTCGAGTTGGACAGGTCGATCCTCGAAGGCATCTCGGACCCCCTCGTGCACCTGATCCGGAACAGCATGGACCATGGGGTGGAGACGCCGGAGGAACGGACCGCCGCCGGGAAACCCCGCGTAGCCGAAATCCGCTTAAGAGCCTTTCATGAGGGCGGCCAGGTGAACATCATCATAGAGGACGACGGCAGGGGGATAGATCCCGAACAAATGGCGTCGAAGGCGGTATCGGACGGGATCATCACCGTGGAAGCGGCACGGCGGATGAGCGAGCAGGAAAAGCTCCACCTGGTTTTTCTGCCCGGTTTTACGACCGCCAGGGTCGCCACGGGCGTTTCCGGCCGCGGCGTGGGGATGGATGTCGTCAGGACAAACATCGAGAAGCTCGGCGGACACATCGAATTCGACAGCTTCGCCGGCGTCGGGACCACCATCCGGATCAGGCTTCCGCTGACCCTGGCCATTATCCCCTCTCTCATCGTCGGAGCTTCGACGGAGCGGTTCGCCGTACCGCAAGTGAACGTGAAGGAACTCGTCTGCATCCATCCGGAAGATATCGCACGGCGCATTGAAACCATCGGCGACGCACCTGTTCTGCGCCTTCGGGAACGCCTTCTCCCCCTGGTCCGGCTGACCGACATCCTCGGACTGGAGCGCAGGTTCCTCGATCCCTCGACCGGTCGCCTCGTGCCGGAGCGGCGCGTCAAGATCGCTGACCGCCGGACCGCTCTTCATGGATCCGCGGACGGGCATCCGCCCGGCGATGAACCGGAGCGCCGGGCGGATGCCCGCGGCAGGCGCCGCAGGAGGCAGGGAGACATCTTCGTCGCTGTCCTGCGGGTCGGAGAGAACCTGTTCGGGCTCATCGTGGACGAGCTTTTCGATATCGAGGAAATAGTCGTCAAGCCTCTGTCGAACCACATCAAGGATTGTCCGTGTTTTGCCGGCGCCACGATCATGGGCGACGGCCGGGTGGTGATGATCCTGGATGCTTCGGGAATCGCCGGTTTTGCGAAACTTCGCTTTTCCGAATTCAACCTCGAAGCGCGGCGCAGACAGAAGGAGAACGCCCGCGCGAAGAGGCCGCCGGCCGGCGCCCGGTGGTCCGCCATCATCTTCAATAATGCCTCGGAGGAGTACTTTGCCTTGCCGCTTGCGAACGTATCGCGCCTCGAGGCGATCGATCCGAAGGCCGTGGAGCGCATAGGCCGGCGTGAATTCATTACGTACCGGGGGATGGGGTTGCCTCTCATCCGGCTCGAGAAGTATCTTCCGGTCCGCCCTTTCCCCGCCGGCGCAGCCGAAATGTACATCGTCATTCCCAAGGCGGACGACCGGTTTTCGATGGGGATCATCGCATCGAGGATCATCGACAACGTCGAGACCGATGCGCCGGTGCTCAAAGCAGAGCATACGCCTCGGGGGTTCGCCGGTTCGGCGGTCATCGGCGGACAGATCGTGATGATTCCGGATATCGCGGAGCTGTCGCGGATGTACTGCCGCGACTCATCGACGGCCGAATTCCGGCCGTCCGAGGAGGAAGAACTTGGGTTTTTCATTGAAAGCTCCATGCCGGGCGTTCACAATGACGAAAGATCCGGCCGGGGATCTCTGTAGATCGGGAATTACCGCAAGACGGCTCGATATACGGCGTGAGATATGAACCTGAAGCAATTCGTCACCTTCAGAATCAACCGGGACCTTTTAGGGATCGATGTCCTGATGGTGCGGGAGATAAACCGGATACTGGACGTAACCATCGTGCCTCACGCGCCTCCGTACGTTCGAGGGCTGATAAACCTGCGCGGACAGACCATCACGGTTTTCGATCTTGGGGTGAGGCTGGGACTGGGGCCTCGCGCCGTCACCCCCGAGAGTCACAATGTCATACTGAAGTACGATCTCGTGGGGTTGCTGGTGGATTCCATCGGCGACGTCGTGCAGTGTCTCGAAGAGCAAATCGAGGCTCCCCCCGCTAATATGGGCAATATAGAGGGCAGGTTCATCGAAGGGGTCGTCAAATTGAACGATGAGCTTCTGGTGGCGCTTTCCGCCGGTAAAATCCTCGAGTATACGAAAACGTAAGCCGGCAGGTGAATGGAGTAACCTGGAAAAGGAGGTCCCCGCATGTTTGAGTTCAACCCGCGAAGAGCCCCGGTTTGCTGCCTGGTGTTCGTCTGCGTGTCATTGTGCGTGGCTTTGAGAGCGGAATCCGAACCGCGGAGGAGCTTCGTCGGATCGGAATCGTGCAAGAAGTGCCATGAGGGAGAATACAGCCGCTTCATGGCTCACGCGAAGAAGCCGCGTTCTTACGACCATATCAAGCTGATGAAAAAGGGATTGACCGATGCGGAGTTCCGGCAATGCCTCGAGTGCCACACCACCGGGTACGGTAAGGCGGGAGGGTTTCGCTCCGAGGAGGAGACCCCGCATCTGAAACACGCGGGCTGTGAAGTCTGCCACGGGCCGGGGAGCATTCATTGTGAAAGCGGCGACCCCAACGACATCAAGGGCAGACCCACCATGAAGGATTGCGAGATCTGTCATAACGCGGACCGTGTGGAGGCCTTCCACTACAAACCCCTGGTTTACGGCGGAGCACACTAGAAAAGAGAGGGGCGGGCAATGGGCTTGCTTTCATTCATGAAGGAAAATATGTGGGTGAGGACGCTCACCACGCTCTCCATCGCCATCGTACTGGTAATGGGCTCCATGATCGTGCTCGACATCCGGAATCAGAGCGCGATGATGAAAGAGCAGATCAGGGAGCAGGGGGACATGCTCGTCGCCGCCGTCGAAGGCGGGATGAACGATGCCCTCGCCGTCGGCAACAACGATGCGGTGAAGCAGCAGTTCGTCAAGCTCAAGCAGCGGATACCCGAAGTCGACGTGCTGGTGTACGATTTCAATTCGAACATATCCTTCGCAACGGACCCGAACCTGGCCCGGAAGAATGTCGATGCGTTCCTCAACAGCCCGGTCGTCACAAGCGCGGTCGCGGGGATGATGGCGAGCGGGGAGACACCGGGGGAAGCGTTTGAGATTCAGAAGAACGGCAAGCCGTATCTCAGCATTGTCCGGCCGATATTCAACGAAACCCGGTGCCACCATTGCCACGGCGGTTCCAGAAAGGTCCTTGGGGGAATACTGGTCGGAACGTCCACTGAAAGGGCGGCAGCGGAGATCGAAAGAGCGCGCAATACGAATATCGCGGTGGGAGTGGCCGGCCTGGGGATATTGATCGTGCTCACGTATCTGCTCTTTCGCCGCATGGTGAAGCACTTGCGAAGCATGGTGAAGAGCATCGGGGAAACGAGTTCCGTCCTTTTGCGCTCCTCCGATGTGCTCATTGAAACCTCGAGGTCGATGGCCAACGAGGCCGACGAGATGAGCCGGCGGTCGAAGGCGGCGGCGGCCGCAACCGAGGAGGCGTCGGCGGGGATCGGCAATATGGCGGCCGGGGCGCAGGAGGTGAGCGCGCAGATAGCTTCCGTGGCCGGTTCGTCCGTTGCGATATCGAGCAGTATGGAAGGGATAGGGGCTGCGACGGAGCAGGTTTCCATCAATCTGAACATGGTGGCCGGCGCCGCGGAACAGATGTCGGGGGCGGTGAATGCGGTGGCCACCGCGATAGAACAGATGTATTCTTCGCTCAATGATGTGGCCAAGAATGCCGGCAGGGGCGCGGGCGTCACGAAGGAGGCGTCCCAGATGACCACGAGAACCTCCGGCATCATGAATGCTCTCGGTGAATCGGCCAGGGAGATTGGAGACGTGGTGGATCTCATCAAGGGAATCGCGGCGCAAACGAATCTTCTGGCGCTGAATGCGGCCATAGAGGCGGCGGGAGCGGGCGATGCCGGTAAGGGGTTCGCCGTGGTGGCCAACGAAGTGAAGGAACTGGCGCGGCAAACGGCAAGGGCCACGGAGGAGATCCGGGAGAGGGTGGAGACCATCCAGAACAGCACGGGCAAAGCCGTCACCGCAATAGAGAGCATCGTTCAGGTGATTACTGAGATCAACGCCATCATGGGCACGATCGCGGCCGCTGTCGAGGAGCAGACGGCAACGACGAATGAAATCTCCAGGAGCGTTTCAGAAGCGGCCGTGGCCGCCAATTCCTTGTCGAGGAACGTACAGGGGGCGGCTTTGGGGGCGTCCGAGAGCGCGAAGAACATCCAGAAGGCCATTGACGCCGAATCGGCCGTTTCCAGGAATATCGAGGAAGTGGCCAGGAGCGCCGACGCTATTGCCAGGGATGCCATGAATGCGGCCAGGGGAACGGAGGTGATCGCCGAAAACGTCGGGATGATGAGCGTGTCGGTGGAAGATACGGCCAGGGCGGCGGCGCATACGAACGGCGCGGCCGTGGAGTTGGCCGCTCTGGCGGGCAGACTCCAGGAACTGATAACGCATTTCAAATTTTAGACAGGCAGTTCAGACTCCAGTCTTCGAGTGAGATCCCGTATGGCGGCGACAACAAAAGCTCTGAAAATAATGATCGTGGACGATAACGATGCGTATCGGGAATTCCTGGCGGAAGTTGCGGGCGGCATCGAGGGCGCGGAAATCGTGGCCGCAGTCTCCAGCGGCAGGCTTGCGATAACCCGGCTCAAGCAGGTTACGGTCGATCTGGTCCTGCTCGATATCGAGATGCCCCTGATGGACGGGGTCGAGACATTGGAAAAGATCCGTGAGGCGCATCCGGAGGTCGGCGTGATCATGGTCAGCGCTTTCCACTATGACGGTACTGATAAGGTGATTCGCGCCCTGGAAATGGGGGCGCTGGATTTCGTGTCCAAAGTGGGTATGGACGATGACAGCAGCACCGTGACGGGATTGAGGCGCAGGCTGATGACGTTGCTGGGGCTGTTCCGAGCTCGCAGGAACGCCCGGCTGACGAGGAATGCAGGTTGGGACCGGAGCGCCACGGCCGCGGTCGAGCTTGCCCGCGGGCTTTCCGCCGGGCATGGTGTCGGAATATCGAATGATGCCGGGACGGACGGAAGGGATAAGGCGCTTCATGTCGTTCCGTTCAAGCCGAAAATCCTGGGCGCAATGCCTAAAATCGAGGTGCTGGCGATTGGAGTATCCACGGGGGGGCCGAGCGCGCTGACGCAGGTCATCCCCCTGTTGCCGCGGGACCTTGGAGTTCCGGTCCTGCTCGTTCAGCACATGCCGGCGCTTTTGACGGCGTCGCTTGCCGACAGCCTCGACAGGAAGTCGGCGCTCGATGTGCGTGAAGCCGTTGACGGCGAACCCGTGGAACCCGGAACGGTGTACCTGGCGCCGGGCGGAAAGCATATGGCCGTGGTTCGCGGGAGATCGACCGCGGCGTCCTCCGGGACCAGGACCATACGACTCCTGGACGACCCTCCGGTCAATAGCTGCAGGCCATCCGCGGACGTCCTGTTTTCCTCCATATCGGAAGCTTATGACGGGACGGTGCTGGCTCTGGTCATGACGGGGATGGGCAGCGACGGAATGGACGGAATCCGCGTCTTGAAGCGCAAACATTGTTACTGCCTGGCGCAGACGGAAGAGACGTGCGTGGTGTACGGCATGCCGAGAGCTGTCGACGAGGCGGGCCTTTCCGACGAGAAGGTGCCCCTCGACCTGGTAGCCGGACGGATCGTAAGACTCATCAAGGGGCTCTAAGCGGAACGCAGAGCGGATAGAGCAGGACGGATGCTTCGCATCAACGAAATGGAATTCAGGCTGTTTCGCGATCTCATCGAAAAGGAATGCGGTATATTCCTGACGGACAACAAGGCCTACCTCATCGAGACGCGCCTTGCCGACATGGTGAACGAATACCGCTGTTCCTCATTCGGCGAGCTTTATTTGAAGGTCCGGAATTCTCCGGACGCGGAGGAGCTTTGCGCCCTGATCGTGGACGCCATAACGACCAACGAGACATCCTGGTTTCGCGACAGCTATCCGTTTCAAGTGCTCGAGGAACGCATTCTGCCGGAACTTCACAGGGAGATGAGAGCGGACAGGCGACGACAGATCCGGATCTGGTCGGCCGGGTGCTCCACGGGGCAGGAGCCCTATTCCATCGCCATCGCCGTTCTGGACTTCTACAGGCGGGCGGGCGGCGATTCGGTGTGCCACAATTGGGTGAAGATTCTCGCAACGGATGTCTCCAGGTCATCCCTTGCGGCGGCAGCCGGCGGCAGGTACGACAATACCGCCATCGGCCGCGGGCTTCCCCCCGAATGCCTGGAGCGCTATTTCCGGAGAGACGGCAGCGCGTGGGTCGTATCCGACCGCGTGAGGAAGCTGGTTACCTGCAGGTATTACAACCTGGCGGCCCCGCTCGCCGAGTTGGGCGCTTTCGATATCGTCTTTCTTCGCAACGTACTGATTTACTTTTCCGATCGCCTGAAAAAGGGAATTTTGGATCGAGTTGCCGAACAGCTCTATCCGGGGGGATGCATGTTTCTCGGAACGGGGGAGACGGTAAGCGGGTACAGCAGCGCGTTCGAGGTGGTCGATCACGGCGGGTCCAAGTTCTACCGGCTCAAGTTTCCGAAATGACGCAGGGCATATATATGATGGGTATGACTGATGGCCCTAAATGGTTCTGTATTGATGTCCATGGATGATCAACGCCTGATGATGTTCGTGCGGCTACTGTAAATATTCAAATTCGAATAGCTTGGAAACCGATGGATCGGGATAATCTCGGAAAAGTGTTGATTGTCGAAGACAGCAGGTCCATTTCACTGTTTCTTCGCGGAAAGATAGAATCGGAGTTGCTTCTTGAGACCAGGGCGGCCTTCACGTTCGAGGAGGCCCGAAGCATACTGGACAGGGAGTCGGACTTTTTCGTCGCCATTTTGGATTTGAACCTCCCCGATGCCCCTGATGGCGAGATAGTCGATTTCGTGCTTTCGAAGCAGATCCCGTCGATCATCCTTACGGCAACGCTCGATGATGAGGTGCGGGAGCGGATTCTGTCCCGAAACGTCGTGGATTACGTGGTCAAGCAGAGCATATGGAGCGTGGAATACGTTACGCGCATCATCCAGCGCATCTACTGCAACCAGTCGATCAAGGTGCTCGTGGTGGACGATTCCTCGAGCTACCGCGCTCACTACCGGTGTTTGCTGGAAGCCCAGCGCTACCATGTCCTGGAGGCGGCGGACGGCGAAGCCGGTCTGCAGGTTTTGAACAGTGACCCTGACATCAAACTCATCATCACCGATTACAACATGCCCAACATGGATGGTTTCGAACTCGTGTCGCGGGTTCGGAGGAAGTACAGCAAGGATCAGATCGCCGTCATCGGCCTGTCGTCGGAAGGAAGTGCGGTCCTGTCCGCGAAATTCCTCAAGCTTGGAGCGAACGATTTTCTCCGGAAGCCTTTCGTGTCGGAGGAATTTCACGCCAGGGTGACCCAGAACATCGAAATGATCGAGTTGATCGAGAAGCTGAGGGATGCGGCGGTCAGGGATCCGCTTACGAAACTATTCAACAGAAGGTACTGCCTGGAAGCCGGGAGCAGGCTGTTCGAGCAATGCAGGAAATCGGGCAGCCCGCTGGCGGTCGCCATGCTCGACATCGACTTCTTCAAGAAGATAAACGACACCTACGGGCACGATGCGGGCGACATGGCCCTCAAGCATATGGCCTCTTTGCTCCAGGAATCGGCGGGGGAGGGGCACATAGTCGGCCGGTTCGGCGGGGAAGAATTCTGCATCCTCGCAGACGGGATAGAAGAGGGCAATGTCGCGGGTTTTTTCGAAAGCGTCAGGGAACTCGTGGAGCAGATGGTGATCAACTACAAGGGCCAGCTTATAAACTTCACTCTGTCCGCAGGGGTATGCGCCACCCTGTTGCACTCCCTCGAGGCGATGATCAACCGCGCCGATGAGTTGCTCTACCAGGCGAAGCGGCAGGGAAGGAATAGGGTTATCCTCGAAAGGACGTCGCAAGGGAACGGTGGTGAGTAGCAATTTAATGCTTTCGCTGCAAAAGATATCATGCTATAGTGCGGTCCAACGGTTTGTTGCGGTTTCCTGAGCCTCGTAGCGGTTTTAGCGCGCCCTCGCTCGAATTCCTGCTCCTACTCTCTTTCCTCTTGACAAGGCCTTGACGGAGCGGTTAAGAGGAAAATCGTCATTGTGAAAAAAATTGCTTAAGTGATTTGGGAAAGCCGATTGCAGAAGAAAATCGCGCTTTCGGTACCGATCCAGGGGGAGGTCCCGGTCCGGTACGGCGGCAACGGCAAAAGTACTTCAGCATCATGAAGGCGATAGAGGCGAATTATGACAGAGCAAAAGCAGAGCCCTTCGAGGACCGGTCTGGGTTGGATCTTTTTCCTGGTTGGATTCATTGGTTCCATCGTGCTGGGATGGGTAGTCTTTCCCGGCCTGCTGTACTCGGAAAAAAGCCAGCCCATCAATTTCTCCCATGCCAAGCATAGCGACAGTTCGTGCGAGGATTGCCACACGCTTCGACCGGACGGTTCATTCACCGGCATTCCCAAAATTCAGAACTGCATCGAGTGTCACCAGGACCCGCAGGGGGATTCCAAGGACGAGCAGATTCTGATCGAGAAGTACATCCAGGAGGAGAAGGAAATTCCCTGGCTGGTCTATACCCGGCAGCCCGACAACGTGTACTTTTCACATGCGCCTCACATGGGCAAGGATATGAAATGCACCACATGCCATCGGGATGTGTCCGCGGAGGAAAAGTCTCCCGCCGTTAAGGTGAACCGGCTCACGGGATACCATGAGGACACGATGATGATGGTGGAGTGCGAGAAATGCCACGCCAGGCAAGGAACGACGAACGCCTGCGCCGCTTGTCACAAGTAAGTAGAAGGGCTGAGTGAAAAGGGTTGAAGATCGCAGGATTGTACACATATTTTTTGTCTCGAGATTTTCGTATAGTGAGAATGTAGTGAGAAGTGAGAGGGGTCAGGCATGAAGTTTGGTAGGAGAGCTTTCTTGCAGTTTGGTGCGGGGGTGCTGGGCGGTACGTTGCTCACGCCGATCCCATGGAAGCTTGCGGGCGATTCGGCCAGGTGGACGCAGAACTGGCCCTGGGAGCCTTCGCCCGAGAGAGGGGAGATCACGAAGGTCTCCTCCGTGTGCCTCCTCTGCGACGGCGGATGCGGCATCCAGGTCCGGCTGGTCAACGGAAACAGCGGAAAACGGGCGATTTACATCGAAGGCAATCCGGAAAGTCCCGTCAATCGTGGAGGAATTTGTCCCCTGGGCGCATCCGGACTCCAGTTTCTGTACGCGCCCTACCGCGTCGAACAGCCCATGAAACAGACGAAAGCGCGCGGCGATGTGTCCGGATTCAAGCCCATCAGTTGGGAGGATGCCGGGCGGGAACTCTCCACGGTCCTGGCGAGGCTTCGCACCGGCGCCGAGGGCGGCGGACCCCAGGGACTCGCATGCATCACCGGGCGAAAGCAGAGCAGCATGTATGCGCTGTGGCAGCAGTTCTTCAATGCTTACGGTTCGCCGAACCTCTTCAGTATGCCCTCCGAGACCGATAGCCAGGAGATGGCGGCGTACTGCATGTTCGGCCGTAGGAGTCCGCTTGCCTTCGCCCTGGAAAACGCTTCGTACGTGCTCAGTTTCGGAGCCGGACTCCTGGAGGGCTGGGGAGCCCACGGCAGGATGCTCGCCTCCGGCGTTACCGGAACGGGCGGACCGGCCGGCAGGCCGGCCGTCGAATTGGTCCAGGTGGAAGCCCGCTTCTCCGGGACCGCATCACGAGCCGACAGCGGCTGGGTGCCCGTCAATCCGGGTACGGAAGCGGCCCTGGCGCTGGGTATCGCGCACGTGATCGTCCGTAACGGACTTTACAACAAGGAATTCATGGAAAAGCGAGCATTTGGTTTCGAGGACTGGATCGATCCGTCCGGCAAGGAGCACAAGGGGTTCAAGCGGTTCGTCCTGGAGGAGTATCCGCCCGAGAATGTCGCCGAGTTGACCGGCGTGAGCAAGGAGCGCATAGAAAAGCTGGCCGTGGATTTTGCCTCGAAGAAAGGCGCCGTTGCCGTGTGGGGTAAAGACAACGGGTGTGCTGCCGGGAGCATCTATCACGACCTGGCCTTCATGACTCTGAATGTGCTGACCGGTTCCTTCGGTCCGGGAGGGACGATGAACCTGATGCCGGAGGTTCCTCTGACTCCGATGCCCGTGGTGAACGCCGATGCGATCGCCCGGCAGGGGTTGGAGAAAGGCAGAGTGGACCTTCTTGGAAAGGTCCGGGCGCCGATTCCCGGCAATGCCTTGCACGCTTTTGTCGATACCGTCGCCGGAAAGGGTCCATATCCCATACAGGCGCTGCTGGTTCATGAGGCCAATCCGCTCTACAGCCTTCCGGAGAATACGCTCTTCAAGGCAGCGCTGGAAAAGATCGATACGGTCGTGTCCTTTTCCTCTTACATGGATGAGACGGCATGCCAGGCCGACCTGATCCTGCCGAACCACTGCGCGTTCGAGCGCTACGACGATGTAACCGGAATTCCCGGCGCGCCGTATGCCTGCTATGCCGTTGCGGCCCCGGTCCTGCCTCCGCGGCTCAAGACGAAGCACACCGGCGATCTTGTCCTGGAGCTTGCGGGAGACCTGGGGGGCTCCGTCAAGGAAAGCCTTCCCTGGAAATCGTATGAAGACTTCCTGAAGGAACGAGTGAAAGGACTGGCCGTTGCGACGGGCGGCGCCGTGACGGGGGCCGGGGGCAAGGAGCCGTGGAAGCAGGCTGCGGGGCAAAGTCCCGAGCGAAACTTCAAAGATGAAAAGGACCTCTGGAAGAAACTCGCCGGCGGGAGCTACTGGTGCGATGCGCCCATGGATCTGATGCAACACATAGCCACTCAGTCGGGCGATTGCGAACTGGCGTGCCAGGTTCTGCAAAAACACGGCGTCATGGCGGACAAAGACAGTCTCTATCTGCCTCACTTCGAACCGCTCACGCCTCCCGGTTCGGAAAAGGAATATCCTTTTCTCCTCGTGAGTTACCGGCTTCCCAACGTAGCGGCCCAGTATCTGCCGAATCCCCCGTTTATGAACAAGACCGTGCCGGATACCCTGCTGCGCGGAAGCGATTTGTTCGTGGACGTGAATCCGAAGACGGCCGGGCCTTTGGGGATCGCCGAAGGGGACAGGATAATGGTTGGAACTCCGCGGGGCGAAGTCCCGGTGCGCGCTCATATCCATCCCGGAGCGCGGCCCGGCGTGATTTTCATCGCCCAGGGGTTCGGCCATACCGCTTATGACGAGTATGTCCGGAATAAAGGAGTGAATGCCAACAGCGTAATCGACGTTCAGACGGACCCCGTGACGGGGGTGGGGATAGTCTGGGCATCTCGTGCTAAGATACGCAAGGCATAAGAGGAAAACCGATGAGCCAGACTGAACATAAAAAGAGTAACGTTCGTTATGGGATGGTGATCGACCTGGACCGGTGTACGGGGTGCGGCGCTTGCAGCGTGGCCTGCCAGCAAGAGAACAACATCTCGTTCCGGCCGGATGAGAGCGATAAGCTCAGGTCGGTCAAATGGATGGAAATATACCAACTGGATAACGGGAAGGAGTATCCGGACTACCGGTCCGCTTACCTGCCGCGTCCCTGCATGCACTGCGATGCGGATCACGACTCTCCGTGTACGTTCGTATGCCCTGTGAACGCCACCAAGCGCGACGAGGAGACCGGGATCGTGAGCCACATCTACCCGCGGTGCATCGGGTGCAGGTACTGCATCGTGGCGTGTCCCTACCATGCCCGCACCTTCAACTGGTGGGACCCCGAGTGGCCGAAGTCCATGGAACGGATGCTGAATCCGAACGTGAGCGTGAGGATGCGCGGAGTGGTGGAAAAGTGCACCTTCTGCCATCATCGCCTCAATGACGCCAGGGCAAAAGCGTATGCCGACAAGACGCCGCTCGACAAAGTCACTTACGTAACAGCCTGTGCGGAAGCCTGTCCCACGCGGGCCATTACTTTCGGCAACCTTATGGACCCCGAGAGTGAAGCGGCGAAGCTGGCGAAAGATGCCGAAAGGGCTTTCCGGGTGCTCGATAAGCTCAAAACCGAGCCCAAAGTCATCTATCTGAGCAGTTCTGCCTGGGTGCGCAGCCTCGGAGACAAGAGGCTTTAATTTTAGGAGAGTTTGAGATGGACAAGGCGTTGATTCCTGATGGGTTGAAGCGAAGCCCCTTCCCGGTGTTCGCGCTCTGGCTGCTGGTGCTCTTTGCGCTGCTCGGTTGGGGCGTCTATGCGGGGCTCGTCGTTTTGCTGAAAGGCCTGAACGTAACGGGACTCAATAATTATTTCGGCTTCGGGCTGTATATTACGGCGGACCTCGGCATCATTGCTCTCGGAGCGGGAGCGTTTTTCTCGGGCTTTCTCTTCTATGGGATGTCGCGGTTCTTTCCGGCGTTGAAAGAACTGAGCAAAGTTATCAACCTGGCGGTGATAGTGGGGTTTGTGTGCTACACCGGAGCGCTGCTGGTGCTGTTGCTGGAAATCGGGCAACCGCTTCGCGGCTGGTTCGGCTACTGGCATGCGAACGTGCATTCGATGCTGACGGAAGTCATCTTCTGCATATCGTGTTATGCGATCGTGCTGGTGATCGAGTATGTTCCGATCGTCTTCGAGAATCGCAAGCTGGCCGCCATCAGGCCGTTGAATATCTTCGGCCGCAGTCTCCACGATGTGATGGCGATCTTTGCGCTCACGGGCACGTTCCTCAGCTTCTTCCACCAGGGCTCCCTGGGAGGAGTGGCGGGCGTGCTGTTCGCCCGTCCGTTCGCATATCGTGACGGTCTTTTCATCTGGCCGTGGACTTTCTTCCTGTTCATTCTCTCGGCCGTCGCTTCCGGTCCGGCCTTTACGGCGCTGGTGTGCAGGACGCTGGAGATTGTCGGCAGGAAGCGGCTGGTGGACGACAGCGTATACGCGCTTATCGGCAAGATCACCGGCTGGCTGCTGACCATTTACATTACGCTCAAGATCGTGGATACCCTTAACTGGGCCTTCAACATCGCCCCCGGGTTCGGATTCAGGTTGGCGGACTTCTACCAGGGACCGTACGGTATGTGGCTCCTCTTTGCGGAGTTGGGGCTCTGCGGGGTCCTGCCGGCGGCCATGTTGATGATTCCCGCTCTGCGGGAGAAGAAATTGGTTCTCTTCGGTGCGTTCTTCCTGGATTGCATCGGCGTCCTCATCAACCGTTTCGTCATGACCGTCCAGGCCATCGCCATTCCGGTCATGCCTTTCGACAAGCTGGAGGTGTACGTGCCCACCATGTACGAATGGGCGCCTATTATAGCAATGCTGGCCTACGGGGCGCTCATCCTCTCGCTTTCCTACAGGTATCTGCCGTTGTTTCCGCGTGAAAAAGCGTTGAACTCCTGATTATATCGTGAGCCGGCTCAGCGCCGGTTTGAAGGACCTTCCGGCCGCCGATTTCACCCGATGAGGTGAGGGGCGGCCTCCTTTATATGCCTTCGCTCGAGTCGGTCATTTTTATTTGACTCTATTCAGAGCGAATGATAACGTTAATCAGGAATCGGTAGTGAAATTGATAAGAGACAATCCGGAAATGTAGAGTGTGAAATTGGAAACTATGTCAGAAAAAGCTCGGCTATTGGATTTATTCGAAGGGAACCGCCATCAGAAGGTTATCCTGACGGTCAGCGCTATTGCTATTCTTGTCCTGGAACTGATAATCTATATGACTTTCGCCAGCCAGGCAGGCCACAAGTCGTACGTTATCGTCTCGGACCGGGAAGGCAACGTTGTCTATGAGACACAGGGATCGGCTATTACCAGTTATGAGAAGCTGGTTTTCGAGAATACCTTCGGTCCCATTCAGAATTACCGGATTCAGGTTCGTTCGGAATCCAACGCTTTTCCGTTCAGGGCGTGGCTGACGGCCGCGGTGGGTATTCCCATCGGGTTGATACTACTGATGGCCTTTTTGGTCAAAGCTTTCCTCTCCCTGGTTTACGGCGAGGAAAAGGAAAAGACCGCGGACGGCGATGCGCCGTCGCCGCTGGGGATGAAGAGCACTTTCGGATCGGTGTTTAGCTTGATCGGCCGTATTTCGATTTTTCATGTCGGCTTTTTGATCGTGATCGGGGTTCTGCTCTTTTGGATCGTCCCCAATTTTCTGGGGGACTTTGCCAGGGGGGCGCTGTCGCTCATCAAGGAATTCAAGTGGGTGTTCACGGGTTTGGGCATCTTTCTGGCGTTTCTGGTCGTGTGGGTGATTTATTTGAGGTACAAGCTGTCCAGGCGTATGCTGGACAATCAGCTCGACCTGGAAAAGTATCGGGTGGAGAAACAGTTGCTCCTGCAGGACGAAAAGACTCTCCTTATTACTTCACCTGTAAGCAGTGAAGTGGTGAGCGATGTAGAGGAAAATCAACCGGGTGTTTGATTGAATGAAAGACCGATTTGACCGGTGTGGAGCACGCAACGGATGAGTTGAGTCGTGAATGTGGAATTTCCAATGGCTGCTCAGTGAACACTGTGAAGCGTCTATAGCGCAGAAGGGACTTGGGTAATGAATTTCGGTGACTTTTTCAAACGTCCGACGAACTTGGGTCCAGCCGGCAGAGTCGACCTCGATCAGGGGATGTACTATGCATATATGATCATTGGTCTGCAGGTGTTTTTCGTCCTCGTGCTGGTGGCCGTAATTATGGTGGTGGGAAACGTGATCATGACCCCTCTGTGGGTTTACGCCTGCCTCTTTGTTTTGATGGCGATCGGTTGTGCGTACGTATATAGGAAAATCAAGCGTGTATTTGTGAGATTTCGGGACAAACTCGAAAATGCCGATCTTTCCGGCAGTAACTTCGAGATCAGCATCATGGGCGGTTTTCTCACCATGCGGGTCGAGCAGAACGCTCAACGGATGCTGGAAGCCCCGCCCGCCCACTCCGACGGGGACGGCGACGTAGTGGATGCGGAAGTTGAAATCATTGACGCCGCCTGTAAGCCGTCGGGGCGTGCTTCAGGCAAGGCGGTAAACCCCGTGAAGAAAGAGACCGTATTGCACGAGGTCTACACCGATTAGAGATCGTATGACCAGCCGGTTCGGGCCATCTCGCGGGTGATGGTGGATGCGCCGCACCCGCGAGATGCTCATATCCCATCCCTTACAATCCGCTCTCACCCCATTTGCTCGAGAACCCGGTGAAGGTAGTAAGCCCCCAGTTGACGCCTGTTCAGGTACCTGTCGAAGTACTCCACGCTGTTTTCCACGATTTCATTTCGTTCGTCCTCGTGTTCGAGGTAGTGTGCGCACAGGTCTACCAGATCGGAAAAATCGCTCTTGCAGTAAACGACATGCTTCCGGTCTTCCAGTGCGGGATATAGCGTCGTACTATGCGGTGGACCGATGATACAGGCGCCCACCGCCATGTACTCGATGAATCTGAAGCAGAAGTCGCCGTTGCCCGGAAGATCGATGCATATCTTTGAAGATGCGATCTCCCGGAGATATCTGCTGTATCGGTTTTTCTTCAGACTCCCTTCGAATGCAAACAGTTTCTGGCTCTCCAGTATTTCAACGGCCCTTTTTCTGGTTTCAAAGGCAAATTGAGCGCCGAACCTTCCGTAAACCTGGTATTTCAGTTTCGTCCGTTTCCTGATACTTCGAAGGTATGGGATGTAGGTATAGATTTCCATGCTGAGAGGTACGTACATCCCGGGGATTATCCTGTCGGCTCCATACCCGTTCTTCAAGTATTGCATTTTGAAGTACAAGTCACACTGCCGGAGACGCTTTTCGTCGATTTGATTCGGATTGTCGGAATAATCCACAGCCACCAGGGCGCTTCTATCTTTGCATTTGGCCTTGAACAAAACCAGTCCCCGGTGTTGGGGTATACAGTCGGTAAGCTCTACTCTTGTGTGGGACTTCAGGCCGGTCAACAGCGGCGATACCCACTTCTCCGCTGCATCCCACTCATACTTGACGGGCCACTCGATCGTGGTCGCGTTCAGTCTTTGAGCGTCCAGGGGCCAGGATGGCTTCGGGGGAGTCTCGCAACCCGCCGTGAGGCGGCAGTACATTTCGAAAGCCAGATCCGTCCATGCTCGTGGAGAGAAGTATTCCCGTGGTTTCATATTCCTGTCCTGTTCGTAATGAAGTCGCCTCCGGCGACCGTTGCGATGGCGGCTTAATCCCGTTTGCCGCGAAGAGAGCGGGATGGAATGTAAGCCGGCGCTTTTTGAAAAAGGCGTCCGTCGTCCGGTCGTTGCCGGTGCTTCAAAGAGCTGTGGACTCGACGGCGCTCCTTCCGTTCAATATAATCAGGAAGTCAGCCGGTGTTGCCTCTTTCTGCAATACTGCTGAATTCACAATGGAAGTCCCCGATTGCGGCGGACGCATTGAGACTATGGCGGGACTGTGGAGTTTCTATGTGACTTTTCGGCAGTGTAGCCTTTTTTGATTGACGGCCGTTCAATCCTGTAATAGGAGTCTTGCCCAACGGTGGTTGATGCCGAGACCGTTCACGACGCGGTCATGAGGCGCCGGCTTCTCCCTTGCGGACGGTTCGTTGACTGGTTAGGGTACAAGGAGTGTTTCACAAACCACCGATGTGGGAATTCCCGACCCACGATCCCTGTCTCGCCCGCCGGCATGTCCGGTGGGACCGGGCGCGAAGTCGGGATATTCTTCAGGAAAACCGGATTCCGGCACTATGAGGAATGTGAATACACGCCATTGAACTGACAGGAGAAATATACGCTATGGCCGAAAAATTATGGCTCGCCCTGGGTTTCATTGCTCAGGCGTTGTTTGCCGGCAGATTCCTGGTGCAGTGGATTGCCAGTGAACGGGCCAAGAAGAGTATTATTCCGTTGTCCTTTTGGTTTCTGAGTATAATCGGCGGCGGCCTTTTGCTCTGTTACGCCATCTGGCGTAAAGACCCGGTGTTTATCGTAGGACAGGCTACGGGGTTCCTCATCTATTCCAGAAATCTCTATCTCGTTTACAGGGAACGCTCGAAGGCCCGAACGGAGCCTGCATGACCGGTCGGCTGCTCTTTTGAAAACGGCCGTCGTTTCAGGATTGGCGCCATGCTGGAACAAGAGAAAGATACGAAGAGTTTGATCAGGCTTGGAATCAGTACCTGCCTTTTGGGTGAGAAGGTCAGGTACGACGGGAGTCACAAGTTAGACCGTTTTCTGACGGATACCCTGGGCCGGTACGTAGAGTACGTTCCCGTTTGTCCGGAAGTGGAATGCGGCATGGGCGTACCGAGAGAGCCCTTGCGCCTGGTGGGTAGCGCCGAATCGTCGCGCCTCGTGACCGTCCGTAGCGGAGTGGATCATACGGAACGGATGCTGCAATGGGCCGAGATGCGGGTTCGCGAACTGGAGAAGGAAGGCCTCTGCGGTTTCATCTTCAAGAGCGGGTCGCCCAGCAGCGGTATGGAGCGCGTCAAGGTTTACAGCGAGAAAGGGAACCCGGTGCGCAACGGTGTGGGGATGTTTGCTCGCGTGTTCATGGCGCACTTCCCGCTGCTTCCCGTGGAGGATGAGGGACGGCTGCACGACCCGAAGCTGCGCGAGAGTTTCATCGAGGCGATTTTTGTCCTGAAGAGGTGGCGGGAACTGGCATGGGAGGGCGCCGACATCGGAGCATTGGTGGAGTTTCATACCAGGCATAAGCTTCTTGTCATGTCGCACAGCCCGGAACACTACCGGGCTATGGGCAAGCTCGTAGCGGGAGCGAAGAATTCGCCGCGCGAGGAACTCCTGACTCGATATCCCGTTCTTCTCATGGATGCTCTTTCCCGGAAAACCACGATCAAGAAGAACGCCAATGTGTTGCAGCACATCATGGGGTATTTCAAGAAGGACCTTTCGGCGGATGAGAAGCAGGAATTGCTGGAGATCCTGAGCAATTACGCCCAGGGTCACATTCCACTCATCGTTCCCGTGACGGTAATGAAGCACTATGTCCGCAAATACAACCAGGCGTATCTCAAGGAGCAGTACTTCCTCCATCCCCATCCCCTGGAACTGCAGTTGAGAAATCATGCCTGATGACGGCCGCCCGCATGTGGTGGAGTTTCTTCAGATCCATGCCCGTGGATGAGCCGCGGCCCGGCCCCATCGGGTTTGCAGGTTGGGAGTTACGGGTTGCGCGTTGAGTGTTACGGGTTCAGGGACGGTTGCCGTGGAGGGGCGTAGCCCCGTGAGACAACCGTCGCCCGGGCCCTTGCGGGCATTCTTGTGAGTGGTCTGTCGTCTCTCAATTTGCGGGTATGTCCATTTCCGAGTATGTCCATGGTCTTTGCGTCATGCCGTGGCTCGTTTCCGAGCCCACGGCTCCCCGAGGCTTGCCCGATACCGAAGGTGAATATGAATATATTCGGTCCGGAGGTTGTATTGAGCCGTATACCGAATTATAGATTATAAGAAGCTTAATCGCGAATGCACCGCAGGTTCCGGCATGTGGCCGGACTCGATGAAGGCAGTCATCGGGAAAGGAAAAAGCATGAGGATTCTCATATGTGACGGCATGGATGAGAGCGGACTGAATACCCTCCAATCCGCGGAAGGCGTTACCGTTGACGCGCCGGACCAGCCCGGTTTCGAGGAAATCAAGCGAGTGCTGCCGGAGTACGACGCCATGGTAGTGCGCAGCCGTACCAGGGTGACCGCGGAACTCCTGGAAAACGCCGCGCGACTCAAAGTGATAGGGCGAGCCGGCGCCGGCGTGGACAACATCGATGTGAAAGCGGCGAGCGCCCGCGGCATCCTGGTGATGAACACCCCCGGGGCCAATTCGGTCGCGGCGGCCGAGCACACGATAGCCATGATGCTGTCCCTTGCCCGGCACATCCCTCAGGCCACCCAGTCCATGAGGGAGGGGCGGTGGGATAAGAAGCTTTTCATGGGAACGGAACTCTACGAACAGACTCTGGGCATCATCGGCCTGGGCAAGATCGGCTCCATCGTGGCCGACCGCGCTATCGGAATGAAAATGGAGGTATTGGGCCACGATCCCTACATTACCCCGGAGGCCGCCGCCATTCATGGGATCGAGTGGGTCCCGCTGGACGAACTTCTATGCCGCTCGGACTTCATATCCATCCATACGCCCCTGACCAGGGACACGCAACATATTATCAATCGCGAGACCATTGCCAAAATGAGGCCGGGAGTTCGCATCATCAACTGCGCCCGTGGAGGTCTCGTGGATGAAGCCGCCCTTTATGAAGCTCTGGAGAACGGATACGTGGCGGGAGCGGCGCTCGATGTATTCGCCAAGGAGCCGCCGCTGGACAGCCCGCTCCTGGAACTCAAGAACGTGATTTTTACGCCTCACCTCGGCGCTTCGAGCTACCAGGCCCAGGTAAAGGTCGCAAACGCCATCGCCACGCAGATCCTCGATTATCTTCAGCACGGCATTATACGAAACGCCGTCAACTTTCCGTCCATAAGCCCCAGGGTTTACGAGAAGATAAAGCCCTATCTCATTCTTGCGGAACGTCTCGGAAGCCTTCACGGGCAGTTGTACCCCTCGATCAGCGAACTGAGGGTCGAATTCAGCGGCTCGCAGTTCCAGGAAATCCCTCTGCAGCCTCTCACTCAAACCCTCATAAAAGGGCTCCTCGACCCCGTTCTCGCCGAGCGGGTGAACCTGGTGAACGCCCCCTTGCTCCTGCAGGAGCGCAAAATAGAGTTGATCACTTCGACCACTTCGGAGTTGAAGGGCTATACGGGCCTTATTACCGCAAAGGTGATTTCGAAGGGGCAGGAGTACTCCGTAGCGGGAACGGTCTTCCCCGGCGATGAGGTCCGCCTGGTTCGTCTCAACAACTACAGGCTCGAAGCGGAACTGGAAGGCATCAACCTTATCATCCAGAACCTCGACAAACCCGGCGCCATAGGGTTTATCGGCGCCAGCCTGGGAGACTATCAGGTGAATATCGCCAACATGCACCTGAGCCGTACGCCCGAACGGGACAAGGCCGTGGCGATCATACGGCTGGATGACGAAGCCCCGCCGGAAGTCCTGGAGACGTTGAAGAGAAACCCGAGCATCCTCTCTGTGCAGCAAGTGAAATTAAAATGCGAGGATTCGGTGTAAACCGCGGCGCCGCATGTCTGTTTATTTTTGGGCCGGGCCTTCTCTTCCCACGGGGCCCCGCATGAGCGCCGACCCGGTGACCTGTGGATGTCACCCGGCCTGCCTGAGGGCGGATCGCCAGGTATTCTTCCCGCCTGCTTTCAGGAACAAAACCCCGCCGTAACATCACCCCATTCATCCCCATGCCTTCCCCTTTTAGGATAGCGCCCATGCTCTCCCGCGTGAGAGCCGGGCCACTTTGCTCGTACCCCGATTCTCAGGCAGGTAGGCGGGAGTTTGCAGCGGTTTCTTCGGCACCGCGTTTGCAAGAAAGAAGACCCGTATGGCGCGGCAGGCGTCGTCCTCAAGGCCATGGCCTCGGGCAACATTGATGTTTGCGTAGACGGCCAGTACAAGGGCGACCATGCCATCATAAAGGATGCGCTGAACGCCACCGTCGAGTCGATCAACGGCATTCTGGCCCAGGTCAGGGATGCGGCGAACCAGGTGGGGGCGGGTGCGGCTCTGGTGTCCGATTCCAGTCAATCCCTTTCGCAGGGCGCTACGGAACAGGCCGCATCCCTTGAAGAGATCACCAGTTCCATCACGGAACTCGCCTCGCAGACCAGGGCCAATGCGGAAAACGCTACCCAGGCCAGTCTCCTGGCGGTGGGAGCGCGTGAGTCCGCCGAGAGGGGCGCCACGCAGATGAACGAGATGCTTGGGGCGATGAAGGAAATAAACGACGCCGGCCAGAATATCGCCAGGATCATCAAGGTGATCGACGATATCGCCTTTCAGACCAATCTGCTTGCGTTGAACGCCGCGGTTGAGGCCGCCCGTGCGGGCCGTCACGGCAAAGGATTCGCCGTGGTGGCCGAAGAGGTGCGTAACCTTGCGGGAAGAAGCGCCAAGGCCGCGAGGGAAACGACGGAGTTGATAGAGGGTTCGGTCAAGAAAGTGGCCAATGGGTCCGAGATCGCCAATAAATCAGCCGGGGCGCTGAAAGAGATAGTGACTTCGGCCACCCGTGTGGCGGACCTTCTCGGAGAGATCGCCGCTGCCTCCAACGAGCAGGCGCAGGGGATCTTCCAGGTCAACCAGGGGCTCGGGCAGATCGACAGCGTTACGCAGCAAAACACCGCCAACGCGGAAGAGACCGCCTCGGCAAGCGAGGAGCTCTCCGCCCAGGCGGCACAACTCAATCAGACTCTGTCCAGGTTCAGGCTTCGGGGACAGTCGCGGGCTATGGTGGCGGTACAGGGGATGTACGGGCAGCGGCCGCCCAGGATCGACCGGCAAAAGGGGACTCCAGCAAGGGCTGTCGTTTCCGCCGGAGCCGGGTGGGGCAGCGTCGCGCCGGTCGCCGGCAAGAGAGAAGACCAGGTGGTCGGACCCGAGGACGTGATCTCCCTCGACGATCAGGAGTTCGGCAAGTACTAGCGCCTGAACGGATACCGGATACTCCATGCCGGATGCCGAAGAGGACCGGACTCCAGTGATATTCATAGGGCATCCATTGCAGGAGCGGCTTCCGGCCGCGACGGGCCGGTAGATTGAAGAAAAACCGGATTCCGGATACGAACCGAACATGGCCTATCCGGAATCCGGCATTCTTACCTTTATTTCTTCCTCCCCTCCACGGCGGGGTCATTAAGCTTCAGTCCCCTGAAGTACATGGCTATCCGCTCCCAGTCTCCGCACGCGGCCGCCTGAAAACCCTTCGAGATCAGTCTGTACCCCTCTCCCAGCCGGTACGCCACCTTATAGAAGAGGGAGAGACGCTTTCCGGAAAAGCGCTTCACGATCCTGTCTCTCAGCAGAAATGCCGTGAAGCGTTTGGGAATATGCTGGAACGTAAAGAGGTAAATCAGGAAATTGGCATACGTTCTCTTGGGAGGAATATAGAAGGGTTTTCGATAAACGTCGGTGACCTCATCCTTTATGAATCCTTCCGCCACCGCCTTGTCGTGAAGCTCCGTGCCCGGGAAGAATACGAGGCTGGAGATACACAGGCCGTACGGCTTGGGAACTTCTTGCAACAGCCTTGCCGTATCCAGCACATCTTCGTCGGTTTCCCACGGGTTGTCGATAATGACGTGGTAGTCGGGGGTTATGAGCCTGTCCCTATAGGCGTGAAGCAGTTTCGTCGCTTCCAGTATCCTGGAGTTGGTTTCATTGCGGCGGTACAGCTTTCTGATCCGTTCGCTTCCCGTCTGAATTCCCATTTCCACGTAAATGAGCCCCGCATCGAGGAGCGCCCGCAGCTTTCTCTCCGTCAGGGTGTTCGGGCTTGCCTGGCAGACGAAAGGAATACCAACTCCAGCCTTGTACAATTCGGAAAAACGCTCGAGTTGTTCCGTCGAACGCGCGAAAAATGTATCGTCGAAGAACTGAATGATCTCCACGAATGGGAACCGGTCCCTGATTCGAGCGAGTTCTTCCACGAAGTTCTCGACGCTTCGCGCCCGCAGGTAGGGGCTTTTGTCGCCCCTGTACATCTCTTTGAGCGTCGAGACGTTGCAGTAGGCGCACCGGTGGGGACAGCCGCGGTCGGTCATGATCCGGAAGACGCGCTTGAGCCTTCCGTCGGCGCCGTTCAGGAGGGGCAAAGTCTTCTTGAAGAACTCGTCGGTCAATGCTTCGACCCGGTCCGTTTCCTTGTTCAGGATGAAATGGTCTTCGTTCGAGAAGTCGAAGTGGGGCAGGGAATCGAGATCTCGTATGAGCGGTCTCAAGGGGTTTTTGACGGTCTCCCCATTCTCCCTGAACCACATACCCGCAACGCTGCGGCAGTCCTTGCCCGCTTCCAGGCGGTCCAGAATTTCCAGGAGCGTCTCCTCTCCCTCGCCGATGCAGACCATATCGGCGTATCGCAACGCCTCCTCCGGCCTGGTGGAAGGATGTATCCCGCCCCATATAATGGGTGCGGAGATACGGTCCCTGAGGTGCTCCGTTATCTGAATCGCCCTGTCGAAATAATTCGTCATGAACGAGACCCCGACCAGGTCGGCTTCCCGGCACAGGTCCGGCAGTTGATCGAGCACTTGCCGCGGGTAGCTGTATACGAACCGGCCTTCTTCCGCGAGCAGGCCTATACTTCCGGGCAGGAACACCAGTCTGGTGTCGCGCCCCTTGCTTCGCAGGAAAGCGGAGAGGCTCCTTACCCCGAATGCGCTGATGTCCGGAGGCGTGGGTGTTATAATTACTACCTTCATCATGATCACCAATCAGGTCTATAGGGAGTGGAAAGAAAGGGCATCACCCACATTGCCGTGCAACCCGGGCAAAACGGCAAATCATGGCGCTCCGGCGCTTCTGCGTCCGGATGCCGGCGCCGCATGCCCGGATGAGCGGCGTCGAATGACGGTCACGGCTATCCTTCACGACGAAGGTGGGCAGTCCGATTTTGCTAAAACAGAAAAGAGCGCTTTTGTCAATATCTATCCTGGAATCGAGCCGGGTGCGCAGTCCGGATAGCGGTGCGGGAATCGCGAATGCCGCCGGTGGCGTACGACGTGGGTCGTTTGTCCCGCTTGCTTGACAAAACCGGCGCGAAGCTTTTACTTCAGATTATGAACGGCTGTCCTGTCCCTATTATGTATATACGATGTATTGAAAATAAAGGACGGCCGGCCGTCGGGCAGCAAGAGAATAAAGAATTCGTGCTCGGAATCCTTCTTGCCGAGATAACTATACTGTAGATTTCTATATTCATAGACTTCGATCTCATCAGGCGGAGCGGCCTTCGCCATGCGCCGTGATGGATTGCGGGAACTCACGATCGAGCGGCAATTTTATTCGAAGGAGACTCTCATGCAGGTGAGAGATGTGGTGTTGGTGGATGGAGTGAGGACGGCTTTCGGAAGGGCCGGAGAGAAGGGTTTTTTCTGGCTGACTCGGGCCGACGACATGGTGGTGAAAGTCATCCGGGAACTGCTTCGCAGGAACCCGGAGGTGGCGCCGGATATGGTGGAGGAAAATGCATGGGCGGCCACATTCCAGGAGGGCGACCAGGCGCTTACCCTGGGGAGGAGCACTGCGCTGCTGGCAGGGCTCTCGGAGCGGTGCGCGGGGTTTGCGGTGGATCGCATGTGTGCGGGAGGAATGACCGCCGTTACGACGGCGGCGTCGGAGATCGCCCTGGGAGCGTTCGACATCGCCATTGCGGGAGGCGTAGAGCACATGGGGCATCATCCCATGGGGGGTACGTCGGCCATCCCGAATCCCCGTTTCGTCGCGGAAGGCCTCGTTTCACCCGACGCGCTGGTGATGGGGAAAACAGCGGAAAACCTGCACGACCTTCACCCCGAGATCACCAGGGAACTGGCGGACCAATACGCGTATCACAGTCAGATGAGGACCGCCGAAGCGTACCGGACGGGGAAGATCCAGCAGATGATCGCACCGATGACGGTGTACACGAAGGAAGGCTGGAAGGTGGCGGACCACGACCAGCAGCCTCGTCCCGATACGACCATGGAAGCGCTCGGACGCCTCAAAGCCGTCTTTCGGCCGGGCGGCTACGTTACGGCCGGGAATGCCTCGGGACTCAACGACGGCGCGTGCGGCGTGCTGCTCATGAGCGCCGACAAAGCTCGTGAGTTGGGCGTGAAGCCGAGGATGCGCATGGTGGGGTACGCTTACGCCGGAGTGCGGCCCGAAGTGATGGGCTACGGACCCATTCCGTCCACCAGGAGGCTCTTCGAGAGAACCGGTCTCACCATGAACGACATGGGGTTCATCGAACTCAATGAAGCGTTCGCCGTGCAGTGCCTCATCTTCATGAAGGAGTTCGGTCTCGACGTTCCGGCCGACGACCGGCTGAATCCATGGGGCGGGGCCATTTCGTTCGGGCATCCCCTGGCAGCCTCCGGCCCCAGACTCATGACGGATATGATGCACCTCTTCGCGGAGCGCCCCGACGTGCGCTACGGCCTGACCACCCTTTGCGTCGGCCTCGGCCAGGGGGGATCGGTGATCTGGGAAAATGTATAGAGAAGGAGATGGAGTCATGGCCGAACCGGTAACTCTGTTTTATACGAATTTCTACAATTCGCCCGTGGGGAAGATCGCCATCCTCACGATGGACAACGGCCGGGATTACAAGAAACCCAGCACCTTCGGTGAAGCTTCCATGGTATCGTTGGGCGAGGCGCTGGACAGAGTGGTCGCCGAACCCGGCGTGAAGGGTTTGATGCTCACGGGAAAGCCGTTCGTATTTGCGGCGGGGGCGGACCTCAGCCAGGTGGCCCTCATCGACTCCTTCGAGAAGGGCTACGAGATCGGCAAGCTCGGCCATTCGGTGATGAGACGCATCCCGGACCTGCCGTTCCCGAGCGTTGCAGCGATCAACGGCGTCGCCCTCGGGGGCGGCCTCGAAATAGCCCTGTACTGCACGTACCGCACGGTGGCGAAGAACGTTCAGGCCATCGGCCTTCCGGAGTGTTACCTCGGGCTCATACCCGGTTGGGGAGGATGCACCCTGGGAACGAAACTCATCGGACCGGAGAACGCGCTTCAGCTCATCGTCACCAACCCCTTGAGCCGGAATCGCACCCTCACGGGACCGCAGGCTTTCAAGATGGGCCTCGCCGACCGGTTGCTGGACGGAGTGGAATTCCTCGACGACTCGCTCAAGTTTCTGATGGGAGTGATCTCGGGGGATGTCGTGGTGGAGCGCCGGCCCTGGAGCGCCGACGGCCTACGGGAACTCATCGATTCGACGAGGGCGTTCGTGGATGCAAGCGTCCATGGCGCCGCGCCGGCCCCGTACAAGGCTCTGGAGCTTATCGAAACGGCATGTTCAGGGGACATCGACGCGGGCTCCGAGGCGGAGAACAGGGCGTTGGGGGAGATGATCATGACCCCCCAGTGCAAGGCGTCCATGTACTCCTTCGACCTGGTGAGCCGTTATGCGAAAAAGCCGAAAGGGGCTCCGGATGCGAAACCGCTTCCGGTGCGCAAGGTCGGTGTCGTGGGCGCCGGGCTCATGGCGTCGCAGCTCGCGCAGCTTTTCATCCACCGGCTGAACGTACCCGTGGTGATGAAGGATGTCCGGCAGGACCTGGTCGACAGGGGCATGGCGTACGTGCGGGGAGAATTCAGGAAGCTGGTGGAAAAGGGCAAGATCGAGGAGCACCGCGCCCGGCATCTGTCCGGACTTCTGAAGGGCACGCTCGATTACGGCGACTTCGCCGACTGCGATTTCGTTATCGAAGCCGTGTTCGAGAACATGGAAGTCAAGAAGCAGGTGTTTGCGGAACTGGAAGCGGTAGTGAGACCCGACTGCATACTCGCCACCAATACCTCGGCGCTCAGCGTGACGGAGATGGCGTCCGGCCTCGATCATCCGGAAAGGGTCGTGGGACTGCATTTCTTCAACCCCGTGGCGGTGCTCCCGCTCGTAGAAGTCGTCACGACCGGCCTCGCCGGAGGGCGACAGCCTTCGCCCGAGGCCGAGGGCGCGGAAGCCGGGATCGCGGTTGCGACGACGCTGGATGTGGCCGGGAAGCTGACAAAGACCGCAATCCTGGTAAAAGATTCCCCGGCTTTCCTCGTGAATCGCATTCTCGTCAAAATGCTGGTGGACTGCCTGGCCATAGTGGACGAAGGCGCGGACTTCAGGCAGGTCGATGACGCCCTGCTCGCCCTCGGGCTGCCCATGGCTCCGTTCGACCTGCTGGGGCTGGTGGGACCGGCGGTGGCCCTCCACGTGATGGAGACGCTCCATCAGGCCTTCCCGGAGCGTTTTCCGGTGAGCGAGAACATGAAAAGGATGGTGGATGCGAAAGTCCCCGGCATATACCTCCCCGGAAGCAAGCCGCCCCGTGTGATTCCGGAACTTGAAGCAGCGTGGCGTAGGAAGGAAAACCGCGAATTCAGCCCTGATGAGATCCGGCGACGGGTGCTGGCCAACCTGGCCCGGGAAATCGATCGCATCCTCGCGGAAGGAGTGGTGAACAGCTCCCGCGACGTCGATCTCGCCATGATAATGGGAGCGGGGTGGCCCTTCTTCATGGGTGGAATCACGATGTACCTCGATCTTTCCGGTATCTCGCCGAAGGCGCTGCACAAAACCTTCTTCGGAAAGTGAGGTGAAAAAGGCGTCCGCGACAGCCATCTCGCGAGCGTCGCGGCCGTATGTCTCGGACGCCTGCAATCCCATTCATCCAACCAGCCGTACCGGGGACTTCAGGGTATGCGGCAGATTGAATTCGTCTTCTACCAGGCAGACGAGCAGCCCCTCCAGGAGACCTGCGTCCGATATGATGATGCGGTCCGTCCCGAGTTGGCTGAGGATCTCCCTCACGATCAGCGCTCCACCCAGGATTATGTCCTCGCGTCCTTTCTCCAGGCCGGGCAGAGCGGTTGTTCTGGATGCGACGGGGAGTTCCGCCAGGCGGGCGATGATGCCGTCGAGCCATTCGGAGGTCAGGTGAAGGCCGTTTACCCGGTAGGGTTCGTACGTTTCCATGCGCAGGTTTATGGCCGCCAGTGTGGTTGCCGTGCCGGCGGAGCCGATGATTTGAAAGCCCCGGGCGCCGGGCGATGTTCCGGAGAGGTCCGCACCTGTCCCCGTCCCCGCCGTTGCGCCCGGTTCGTGGAGGAGGACCTTCAGTTCCGTCAGAGTGGGGTGGAGCGCCTGCGATATCGCGCTCCGGGCCTCGGCGATCGAATCCGGTTCCGTGGGGTCTCCCCTGAGATAGCGCTCAGTGGCCGTGGCGGCCCCGATGAAGACGCTTGTGCTCCAGGACGGCTGAGCCTCGTCGGGACGCGCCAGCAGGAATTCCGTACTGCTTCCCCCCAGGTCGAACGCCACGACGGGAAGGTCTTGCTCGGGGAGGACGCTGAAGATGCCTCTGGCGGAAATCAAGGCTTCTTCGGTTTCGGAAAGGATGCGAGCTTCGATCCCGGTCTCCCCCAGGATTTTCCGGATGAAATTTGCGCCGTTTCGGGCTTTCCGAATCACGCCTGTGGCCCCCGCTGTAACGGCCCCAGCCTCATGGCGTTCGAGGAGCGCTCGGTACTCCTCGACCACTCGAACGCTCTCCGTCATGTTCTCCTCCATAAGGTTGCCGCCGTTTTGAAATCCCCGCGCCAGCCGGGTGATTCTGCGTTCGGATAGGACCGGCGTCAACCGCGGGGAGCGCCGCTCCGGGGAGCCCATCTCCGCCGTCTCCTCCTCGCACGAGGCGATCAGCAGTCGAATGGTATGAGAGCCAATGTCGATGGATGCAGCATTAAAAGAACCCCGTTCATTCGGCATCTTTCCACGTTCCTCCGTGTGCTTGCATGTATAATAATAAACCTTTATATTTAAGTCTCAGACTGCTTTTGATACTATGTTGAAAAGGGATCGTCTTTTTCTTCACATTCTATTTTGTTCAAACCGGGATTGATAGAAAATCCGCCATCCGGGAGGTAGAAACTATGATTTCGGAACTGCGGGAAGTTGTATCTTCAATCACAGAACAGAAAGGATTACCTGATATGATTCTGGAAATCAATCCGAATCATCCCGAGCCGAGGAAAATCAAGAAAGTGGTCGAGATTCTGAAGGAAGGAGGAATCATCGCTTATCCCACGGACACCTATTACGGCATCGGCTGCGATCTTTTCAACAAACAGTCGATCGAAAGAATCTACAAGCTGAAGCGGCGCTCCCCTCACCAGCCTTTCAGCTTCATCTGCAGCGATCTGAAGGACATCAGCGAATACGCTCAGGTCACCAATTACGCCTACAAGACCATGAAGCGTCTCCTGCCCGGACCCTATACCTTCGTTCTCGAAGGCTCCCGGTTGGTGCCCAAGATCATGCTCACCAAACGGCAGACGGTGGGAATCCGTGTTCCGGACCATGAAATATCCCTGGCCATCGTCAGAGAACTGGAGCATCCAATCATCAGCACCAGCGCCACCGACCCTGAAAGCGGCAGGGCCCTGGAAACGCCTCAGGAGATCAGAGACGTACTCGGGCATGCGCTCGCCCTCATCGTCGATGGGGGGATCATCAGCGGCAGGCCTTCGAGCGTGGTGTCCCTGATCGATGATTCTCCCGAAGTGCTGCGCGAAGGTAGCGGAGACATTACCGTCTTTGGAGGGTAGTCGCCGGGACCCTCGGCCTCCGAAAACAAAAACACCCGGTTCGCGCGTGATATCGCGCGAACCGGGTGTTTCGATATCTAACCGGTCAACAGAAAATACCCTTGACCTGTCCCGAAGTTGCGAAAGGGGCCGACAGCCCCGTCCGCGCTTCGATACCTCTCGATACGCCGGCAGAACGGGAGTAGCACGATCCTTTGCGCACCGACAAAGACCTTGTGACCGTAATGACTAAGGCCGGACGGCAGCCGTTCGACCGGTTACGTCTTATCGTTGCCTGAGCCGCCGGTGGTGTTCTGAGCGAGGGCTTCCAGTTCCTCTTTCAGAAGCTCGCCGAGGTTGGATGTAGCCGCCTTGGCGCTGTTCACGTACTCTTCGTAGCTGCTGCGTTCCTCGTGCTCCTCGACCTTCTTCATCGAAAGCCCGATCTTCCGGTCCTTGGGAGAAATATTGATTACCTTCGCGGTAACCCTGTCCCCGACCTTATGCTGCCCGACCGGAGACTTGATCTTCTCCTTGCTGATCTCGGAAACATGCACCAGCCCCTCGATCCCTTCTTCCAGTTCCACGAAAAGACCGAAATCGGTCACATTCGTGATGGGACCCGACACAACGCTGCCGATCGGATAACGCTCCGGAACGCTTTCCCACGGGTCGGACTCCAGTTGCTTGATGCCCAGCGAGAAACGCTCGTTTTCCTTATCGATGTTCAGCACGATGGCCTGGACTTCCTGTCCCTTCTTGTAAGCTTCCGAAGGATGCTTGATCCGCTTGGTCCAGGAAATGTCGGAGATATGAACGAGACCGTCTATACCCTCGTCGATGCCGATGAAAACACCGAAGTCGGTTATATTCTTGATCTTCCCGGCGATGGTCGTCCCCACCGGATACTTCTCCGCGATGATGTCCCACGGGTTGGCTTCGAGCTGCTTCATGCCCAGCGAAATGCGCTTGTTGTCCGGATCGATGCTCAGGACCACGGCTTCCACCGTGTCGCCCACGCTGAGGATCTTGGACGGATGGCGGATCTTCTTGGTCCAGGACATTTCGGATACGTGAATGAGGCCTTCCACGCCCTTCTCGAGTTCGACGAACGCGCCGTAATCCGTAAGGCTCACCACTTTGCCCTTCACCTGCGTGCCAACGGGGTACTTCTCCTGGGCCTGGGTCCAGGGGTCGGGGATCAGTTGCTTGAGACCGAGGGAAACCCTCTCGTTGTCACGGTCGAAATGGAGCACCATGACCTTGATCCTGTCTCCGACCTGGAACATCTCGGACGGATGCCCGACACGTCCCCAGCTCATATCCGTGATGTGGAGCAGACCGTCGATACCGCCCAAATCCACGAAAACACCGTAATCCGTGACGTTTTTGACGACGCCTTCCACAACCTTGGCATCTTCGAGGTTGCCGAGGGTGAGGGCCTTGAGCTGCTCACGCTCTTTCTCGAGGAGCGCCCGACGGGAGAGAACCACATTGCGGCGCTTCTTGTTGTACTTGAGGATCTTGAACTGATAGCTCTGGTTGATCAGCGAATCGAGGTTGCGCACGGGCCGCAGATCCACCTGGGAACCCGGCAGAAACGCCTGGACGCCGATATCCACCGCAAGACCGCCCTTCACCTTGGCCACCACACGGCCTTCGATAGTCCCGTCGTCGTTGTATATCCTGCTGATGTCGTCCCATACTTTTATCTTGGCGGCTTTTTCCCTGGACAGGAGTATGGTGCCTTCTTCATCGTCGTGATATTCGAGCAGGACATCTATCTCTTCGCCGATCTCGGCCTGTACGGACCCATCCCCGTCTTTGAATTCGTGAATGGGAATCTGGCCTTCCGACTTGTATCCAATATCGACCATGATGTAATCATCGGTGATCTGGACGATGCGGCCCCGAATAACCTCCCCCTCCTGGATGTTGCGCAGGCTTTGCTCGTAAAGGTCCTCAAAGGATTCCATACCTTCTTCAAGTTCGAGATCGTCGTCGTCGAAGGCGGAATCGTCCGCAGATGCTTCCTCTGCAGTCATTTGGGTTAAATCTTCGTCTACTCTGTCATTCTTTCCAATCATTGGATCAACTACCCCCTTGTACGAATTTGGTGCACGGCACCATATCATTAACTGTCAATATCTAGCAAAGACCAGATGAATTGACAATGCTAATTTGCATGTTTTGTGATTTTAGAGAGAATTATTTTTCGATTTTTCTTCTATGAGTTCCTGTAATCGCGCAACGACCTGGGAGGGGACCATGTGGGAGGTATCCACAACGAAGGCTCCGGGAGCTTCCCGCAAAGGCGCGATCTCCCTGTTGGAATCCGCTTCGTCTCTGGCTCGGATCTGGGCTTCCAGAGTGGAATAATCGATCGCAATTCCTTTCTGTTGGTATTCCGCCAGCCTGCGCGCCGTTCGGGTGGCGAGGCTCGCTGTCAGGTATATTTTAACATCTGCGTCGGGAAAAACCACCGTCGCCATGTCGCGCCCTTCGGCGACGATCTTTCCTTCCGCCCCGAGCTTTCTCTGATGCCCGGTAAGATACGACCTGACCTGCTCCAGTTGGGAAATCTTCGACGACCACCGGGTTACCTCGGGTTGGCGTATCTCGTCTCCCAGCCTTACGGAGCCGAGCGATATCACCAGCGCCTGGTTTTCGATGCTGAATTCGATAGGAAGCCTGCAGAGCGCCTCACCGATCCGGTTGTTCTCTTCCAGCGGCAGACCTTCCCGGAGTAATGCCCAGGCAACGGCTCGATACATCGCTCCCGTATCAAGGTAGGTATAACCGAGGCCCTTTGCAAGAAGCCTGCACACGGTGCTTTTCCCGGCGCCTGCCGGGCCGTCTACTGCTACGATCATATTTTTCAGGTTTTTGGTTCAGGTTATAAGTTCCGGATTTCCGGGTTAAATTTGCGCAAGCACCTGCCGCAGGGACTTGATGAACCGCTCGTTCTCCTCGGGCAAACCGACGTTCACCCGGATGTGGCGGCTCAATCCGTACGCATTCATCGCCCGTATGATCACCCCCTTGCGAAGCATCGCTTCGAAAACCACCTTCGCGTCCACGGGAACCCCGATAAGGAAAAAGTTCGTCTGCGTCGGGAGGTACTCAAGGCCCAGCCCCTCCACTTCCCTGTAAAGGTATTCGAGTCCCTTCCAGGTCGTCTCCAGGGTTCGGGCCACGAACTCGTCGTCGCCGAGCGCGGCGAGGGCCGCAACCTGCGACAGGGCGCCCGTATTGAACGGCTGTCGCACACGGTTTATATAGTCCGCCACGGCCGGGTCCATCACCCCGTAGCCGATGCGAAGCCCCGCAAGGCCGTAGAGCTTGGAAAACGTCCTCAGCGCCACGACCGGCGCGCCTTCGCGTCCGATGTAATCAAAACCGCGAGGCGTCAGTTCCGGTTCCCGCACGAATTCCAGGTACGCTTCGTCCAGCGCCACGATGACATTCGCCGGTAGGGCCTCCAGGAACGATTCGAAGTCGCCCTTGCTCACCATGGCGCCCGTGGGATTGTTGGGATTGTTGACGAAGACGATCCTGGTGCGGGGGGTTACGGCCTCAGCCATGGCTTCCAGGTCCGGGGTGAAGTCCTTCAGTGCGACGGGAACGGATTTCCCGCCCCTGGCCCGCACGGCCAGATCGTAAACGAGAAAGGACGGGGCGGGCATTACCACCTCATCACCCGGAACGAGATAGCTCAGGATCAGAAGCTCTATGATTTCGTTGGAACCGTTGCCCAGGACAATGCCCTCGAAAGGAATGCCGAATTTCTCGCTAAGCCGCTTTCTCAAGTAGTAACCGCTCCCGTCGGGATAGCGGTGGAGTCCTCCGAGGACTTCACGTATCGCCGCTACGGCCTTGGGGGAGGGGCCGAGCGGGTTTTCATTGCTGGCCAGCTTTATCGAATTGGAAATCCCGTACTCCCGCTCCAGTTCTTCCAACGGTTTACCGGGAGGGTAGGGGATAATGTCGGCGATGTAATCGGGTACGGACAGTTTCATTGGAAATCCGGGTCTTCCTTTAACTTTAACTGAATCCATGAAATTTCGGTCAACACGCTTCGGCCGAAGGCGATCACCCCATTCGCGCCCGAGGTATCGAAGCCCGTCATGAGGAGTCGAACGGCGCGGTCGGGGTCGTTCGATACAAAGGGAACGGTAAGCCCAGGCCCCGAGGTCCCCGCCGGCGGATCATACCGGGACGCCGGAAGCCGACGCTCGATTCCCTGGCCCTTATAATGAAACCGACCGAAAAAAGCAACGGTTTTCTGCCTTTAAATCGTCTTGTATTTGCGCTTGAGTTATACTAGACTACAAGAAGGTTCCGTAGGCAGGGTGACATTTTCAGGACAATCCTTATCTTACCACTGCGAGTCGGTTTGGAAAAGATGCACGGCGAAAGAATTTTTGGTAAAGAGGAAGAGGTTCGGATATTAAAATGATCAAAGAAAACGAAGAACTGGTGCTTTCGGAAGAAGTCCTTCCAACTGAGGTGACCGAGGCGGAAGACGAGGACACGGAGGCTACGCCTATACCTTCGGCCGAGCCGCAGACTTCGGGTTTCGATCCGCTGAGGATCTATCTGGAAGAAATAAAACGGTATCCCCTCTTGAAGCGAGAACAGGAGATTGAACTCGCGATTCGATACAGGGAAAAGGAAGATGCGGACGCCGCCTATAAGCTCATTACGTCCAACCTCAGGCTGGTTGTGAAGATAGCTATGGATTTCCAGCGCTACTGGATGCAAAATCTCATGGATCTCATCCAGGAGGGCAATGTCGGTCTGATGCAGGCGGTGAAGAAGTTCGACCCGTACCGCGGGTACAAGTTCTCCTACTACGCATCTTTCTGGATCAAAGCCTACATCATCAAGTTTATCATGGACAACTGGAAGCTCGTAAAGATCGGCACCACTCAGGCGCAGCGCAAGCTGTTTTTCAATCTGCGCAAAGAAAAAGAGCGGCTCGAAGCCCAGGGGATCGAGGCCGATCCCAAGCTGCTAAGCCACCGGCTGGACGTCAAGGAGTCGGAAATCATCGAGATGGACCAGCGCCTCAATAGCTGGGAGGTATCGCTCGACAGCCCTCTCAAGGAGGATTCGGAAGATACCCATAAGTCCTTTCTCCCGGCTGCGGTCCTGCCCGCCGACGAGCAACTGGCGGACCATGAGGCCAAGGCGATCCTGCACGACAAGCTGCGGCGTTTCCAGGACCAGCTCAAGGACAAGGAAGCCGTCATATTCAACAAACGCCTGCTCACCGAGGAGCCGATGACTTTGCAGGAAATCGGCGATCAGTTCGGGATAAGCCGCGAGCGTGTCCGCCAGATCGAGAGCCGCCTCAAGAAAAAGCTCAAGGCGTATCTGGAGGAGGAGATAGAGGATATCGACCTCCTGCAGGAGAGTCTCGTGGACGTCTAGGAGCGACAGCTTTCCAATGAGAGGGAAAATGAAATGGTCGAACGGCCCGTGCAACAAGTTGCACGGGCCGTTCGGTTCTCTCATGCTTCCGGAATGCGCTTTCTTAATGCTTGTGTCCGTGCGCTCCCGCGCGGCGCGGCGACGCCCTGCCTTCCATGCCGCCTGTCCTCGCCCGCGGATGATTTGGATATTCACGCAAATGATTTGAGCATTCACCGGATTATTCCGATTAAAATATTTAGCGGGAGGCGCCGGCATTGGAGCGCGACCCCGGCTTTGTATGTGGAAAGAACGGGGCGGGCGTGCTATAATCCTTTCACGGGAAAAAGCGTGTTTCCATTCCGCGCCGGCGGCTTCGGCGCGTACGGCGTGCAGCATGAAATTCGGGCAACGGGTGGGAAACGGCAATGCGTATCGGCGGGTATGACGGCATACAGCTTCAATACGGGAATGCGTACGCGGACCAACCGGTAATGCGGGGAAGCGTCCGGGGACCGCTTCAGGCGGACCTTCGCCCGGGTGCGCCCGACGCCTCGAACGGCGCCGCCGCGGGAACATCGGGGGCGACCTCGGCGCCGGGAAGCGCGCCGGCCGCCGAAAGCGCATCCTCGACCGGCCCGGAGCGAACGACGGGCCTCGAATCCGCCGGAACCAACGCTTCCGCGGATGCGAGGGATGCAACCGGAAAGCGCGCTCTTGCTCCCGAAGAAGAAATTCAGGTCAAGGAACTGAAGAGGCGCGACACCGAAGTAAGAGCCCACGAACAGGCGCACATCGCCGCCGGCGGCTCCTACGTGCGCGGAGGGGCACATTTCGAATACGAGATGGGACCGGATGGCAAGCAGTACGCCACGGGGGGCGAAGTCGGCATAGATCTGACTCCCGTATCCGGTAACCCGGCGGCGACCATCGGTAAGATGCAAACCGTCATAAAGGCTGCTCTTGCTCCAGCCCAGCCTTCCGCCCAGGACCGCGGCATAGCGGCTCAGGCGGCCGCAACGGCCAATGAAGCCAGGACGGAGTTGCTGCGTATGCGCGGCGCGTCGGATTACGCCGGTATTGCCGGCGCCTCGATGGGGACCAGCCAGGCCAAAGGCGCCAATTTCAACGCAGTTGCATAGGAGAACCGCAGGATGCAGGTGCTTTTCTCCGGAGTCGGCGAGGCGGTCGACGAGAGATTTCCCAATGTTTCCATCCTGGTAAGAACCGATGCCGGCGGGCGGCAAGTGTCGGCGCTGCTCGATTGCGGCTTCAATGCCGCCCAGGAATACTGGCGGTATGCCGGTGGACCGGAAGAGTTGGACGCTTTGTGGATCTCCCATTTCCACGGGGACCATTTCATGGGGACCCCGGCCCTGCTTCTGCGTTTCTGGGAGATGAAGCGGCGGAAGCCGCTCGTTGTGATCGGTCAGCCCGGAGTGAGCGATATCATACCTCGGGCCATGGAACTGGCCTATCCCGGTTTCATGGAAAAACTCGGTTATCCCCTGGAATTCGAGGAGGTGGAACCGGGGAGGAGCGTGAACGTTGCGGGGCTGACGTGGCGTTTTGCGGAAAACAGCCACGGCAGGCGGGACCTGGCCGTTCGTGTGGAAGATGGAATCAGATCGGTTTTCTATAGTGGAGACGGCGGCCCCACGGCGCGGACCCTGGAGTTGGCGCGGGGCAGCGATGCCGTAATTCACGAGTCGTTCGGGATCGAGCAGTTGGTCCCCGGCCACGGCAGCATCAGCGGGTGCATCGATTTCGCGCGGCAGGCGCTGGTTCCATGTCTGGCCCTTGTGCACGTCCAGCGGGATGTGCGAAGAGACCGTCACGGGGAGATCATGAAGATCATCGAGGACACGAAAGACCTTCGGGTGATCCTTCCCGAACCGGGTTACCTGTTGAATCTGTAGACCGCCCGCCTCTTCCGAGGCCGGTCATCGTAATTCGCTCCGTTTTTTCGTTGTCGAGCGGCCGCATCCCTCGCCGTACCCGCCGCTTTCGTTCCCCGGGGCCGTTCTCGTCGGTATTCTTCTTTCCTATCCACTGGTTATCCGCGTATCTTTATATTATAATGTGAAAATATGGTTTGCTCAGGCAAGCGGGAGGCCGTCTTCGGGGCATCCGGGCCCTGACGATACCGGGCGGGGCGCGCGCCGGGAGGTCCAGCGTGTGAGAGACTCTTGCTCCGGTTTTAGGTTTTCGAAAATCCTTTGGGCGTTCGGCTTGTTTGACATGAACCGCGAGCCTATATTTATGGAGATGAAAAGCACATAATTACCGCGCGATATGGTCTTCTATCGAAGAAAAAAGGTAATTCATGGTCAAGCCGGGGTAATTCATTGTATTATTTTTAGAGGAGTGCGGCAGACATGACGGATTTCCTTGAAATATGGGGCAGGATATAAGAATATGCGGCAGATGGATAATGCTTATCGGGCGGTGTTACCGGACATGAGTGAATCAGACATTTTCCAATCGAAAAAGAATAGGAGATAACTATGGCAGTACGAGTAGCAATCAACGGGTTCGGACGGATCGGGCGCACCATATTCAAAGCCATAGTAGATAGGGGCGAGCCTCTGGAAGTGGTGGCGGTGAACGACATAGGACCCGCCGAGGAATTGGCCCATCTTCTCAAGTATGATTCGGTTCAAGGTGTATGGCATCGTGAAATAGGGGCGGAAGACGGCCACATAATGGTGGACGGAAAGAGCTATACCTGCTTGAAAGTCAGCGATCCGAGCCAGTCTCCCTGGCACGACCTCAAGGTGGACATCGTCCTGGAAACCAGCGGCCGCTTCACGGACCGCGACGGTTCCATGAAACACATAAACGCCGGCGCCCGCAAGGTGATTCTGAGCGCTCCGGGAAAGGGAGTGGACGCGACTTTCGTTCTGGGCGTCAACGACGGGTCCTACAATCCCCAGGGCCACAATATCATCTCCAACGCCTCGTGCACCACAAACTGCCTGGCTCCCATCGTGGCGCTGCTCAACGACCGGTTCGTCGTGGAACACGGCTTCATGACCACGACCCATTCCTACACCATGGACCAGCGGCTCCTGGATTCGCTTCATAAGGATATTCGCCGCTCCCGCGCCGCCGCCCTCTCCATGATCCCGACCACCACGGGCGCCGCGCGCGCCGTAGCGGAAGTCATTCCCGAAATGAAGGGGAAGCTCGACGGAATCGCCATCCGGGTCCCGACCCCGAACGTCTCCCTGGTGGACCTGGTGTGCCGCCTCGGCCGGGACGTGACCAAGGATGAAGTGAACAAGGTATTCGAGGAAGCGGCCAACGGTCCCATGAAGGGAATTCTCAACTATGTGACCAAAGAGCTGGTTTCCGTCGATTTCAACAACACGGCTTTCTCGTCCAACGTGGATGCGGCTCTCACGAACGTTATCGGCGGCCGCATGGTGAAGATCTTCAGTTGGTACGATAATGAGACGGGGTACTCCAACAGGGTGGTGGACCTGGCCGTTATGGTGGGTAAGAGCCTTTGATGAAGCGTCGATAGTGGATGGCGTGCAGTACGGTACGTATTGCGTGGTACGCATGGAGGAGTAGAATTCATGAGGACCCTCGAGGATGTGGATCTGGAAGGGAAACGCGTTTTTCTGCGTGTGGATTTCAATGTTCCGTTGGACGGCAATCGCCGGGTAGCCGATGATACCCGCATACAGGCGATTCTGCCCACCTTGAAGAAGGCCATGGACAAAGGCGGACAGGTCCTCCTGGCTTCGCATCTCGGCAGGCCCAAGGGGAAAGTGGTTCCCGAGATGTCCCTTAAGCCCGTAGCCGAGAGGCTGTCGGAAATACTCGGAAAGACGGTTCCCCTGGCGCCTGATTGCGTGGGAGACAGGGTTTTGTCGCTCGCCGAAGCGCTGGGCAAGGGCCAGGCGCTCCTTTTGGAAAACTTGCGTTTCCACGCCGGAGAGGAAAAAAACGATCCCGCATTCTCCGAACAACTGGCGGCGCTCGCCCAGGTCTATGTAAACGACGCTTTCGCAGTCTCCCACAGGGCGCATGCTTCCGTTCACGGGATCACGCGGCATGTCAGGGTATGTGCGGCGGGGTATCAACTGCAAAAGGAAGTGGATTACTTCAAGCAGGCGATGGAATCCCCTAAAAGGCCGCTGGCCATGGTGATAGGGGGCGCCAAAGTGTCCACGAAGATAAGCCTGTTGGAGAATCTCATCCCGAAGGCCGATGTCCTGCTGGTCGGCGGGGCGATGGCCAACACTTTCCTCAAGGCGCGGGGGAAGGAAGTCGGCAAATCCCTTGTGGAGGACGACTTCGTGGATACCGCCCGAATGCTTCTGGAAAAGGGCAGGGAGAAGGGCGTACGGATTCTTCTCCCCGTGGATGCGGTTGCGGCGCCGCGGATGGAAGCCGGAGTCGAGGGAATTCGTGAAGTCTCCGCGGACGACGTGCCGTCCGATTTGCAGATCCTGGATGTGGGGCCGAAGACGGTCGAGGAGTTCAAAAGCGCGTTGCGGGAATGCGGTACGGTGGTATGGAACGGCCCGCTCGGCGCCTTCGAGACGAAACCCTTCAACAAGGGGACTTTTGCCCTGGCGGAGTTTCTGGGAGACCTCGAAGCCCTTACGGTGATAGGCGGGGGCGATTCGGCGGCAGCCGTCAGGGAAGCGGGCGTGGCGGGAAAGGTGAGCTACGTCTCGACGGGTGGAGGCGCATTCCTGGAGCTCCTGGAAGGGAAGACGCTGCCCGGCATTGCGGCCCTGGAGGAATGCATCGGCCGCTCCTCCTGATCGATGCGCGGATAGCGGCGGGGGCGGACCGGATCGTACGCCGCGGCGTGGAGCGACATCCGGTCCCGGCTCGCCCGGTCGTGGAACTCGGAAAGGGTGAGGCGTCCTCGGCGCTCGCGCATCCACGGCGCCGGCGTCCTCGACGCCCGCATCCGTAATGATCGCAACCCGAAACATGGAAAGAACGGGGAACTCATAGTGGAAAAGATACCGATGATGGCCGCCAATTGGAAGATGCACAAGACAATTGGCGAGGCGGTGAGTTTTGCGCGGGGACTCCAGGGTGAAGTCGGTTCCCTGCGGGACAGAGAGGTGGTGATTGCTCCACCCTTTACGGCGCTTTCCGCCGTGAAGGCCGTATTGAAGGAGGAAGACGGTTTCAGGCTGGCGGCGCAGAACTGCCACCAGGAAGAAAAGGGCGCCTTCACGGGGGAGGTCTCGGTTGCGATGCTCCGGGACGCCGGGTGCAGTTACGTCATAGTGGGGCATTCCGAGAGGCGCCATATCTTCGGCGAGACGGATGAGGTGATCCGCGACAAGGTGGCGGCCGTTTTCCGTGGCGGGCTGATACCGATCCTTTGCGTGGGTGAAGTGCTGGAGGAGCGGGAGAGCGGCAAGACGACCGATGTGGTTGCCGGGCAACTGGAGAAGGCCGTGGGGGGATTGTCCCGGGAGGAAGCATCGAAACTCGTGATCGCGTATGAGCCCGTATGGGCGATCGGGACCGGCAAGACGGCGACCCCGGAGCAGGCGCAGGAGGCGCACGCCTTTCTGCGCGGCAGGTACGGCGCTCTTTTCGACAAAACTCTTGCCAATCGCATCCGAATATTGTATGGTGGTTCGGTTAAGCCGGATAATGTGGATTCCTTAATGGCTCAACCGGATATCGATGGGATGCTTGTGGGGGGAGCCAGTCTTGAAGTCGGTTCGTTCAAGCGCATAGTCCGGTATCAAGCGTGACGAAAAAATGGGAACGAGACGGTAAATGGATGCCATAATTACATTTATTCATGTTGTTGCGTGCCTGGCCCTTATCGCTATCGTGCTTCTCCAGACCGGACGGGGAGCGGAAATGGGCGCGGCTTTCGGCGGCGCGTCCCAGACCCTTTTCGGCAGCACGGGCGGGACCACGTTTATGAAGAAGCTCACGACCATCGCGGCGGTGGTGTTCATGATCACCTGCCTGGCCTTGACTTACCGGTCCGGGCGGACCACCGGGTCTTCCATCATGGAGGATACCGAGGTCCAGGATACCGGTCCCGCGGTTCCTCAAGCGAAACCGGTTGACGGCGTATCCGGCGGTGAAGCGGGCGCGCCTCCCCAGGCTACTCCGGCTCCGGGCGTGGCGGGAAGCGCCGGCTCCGCAAC
>CAYOVG010000001.1:0-66310 GCA_964407285.1 uncultured Syntrophobacteraceae bacterium | reverse complement strand
GGACCCATGAACATTATACATATACTTATGACTTACGGGAGCCCAAACTCGCAACTCGTAACCCGCAACTCGCAACGCATTTTGCGGGAACCCAAACCCGCAACTCGTAACGCGCAACCCGCAACGCATCTTATGGGAGCCCGAACCCGCAACGCTTTTCACGCCCCTGGTTTATCAAGCGCCTTCCGGATGGCTTTCGCCAGTTCGCGTATGCCGGCCGGTCTTCCGACAATTTCCAGGATTTTTCCCGAAGTTGCGGTGTCTTCCTTTTTCATCTCCACATCGGGTTCCATGCACAGAATTACCGGTATGTCGCGCCTGACGCCGATGCACCTCGCCGCCAGTTCCGTACCCGGCATTTGAGGCATATCCTGGCTGGTAATGATAAGATCGAATGCGGAGGGTTCGGCCTCGAACGCTCGTGCAGCCTCTTCGGCATTGGAAACGGCCTTGACGGCATAGCCCAACTGCTCCAATGCATGAGAGGCCAGGGTCAAGACCGCCTCCTGATTGTCAACGAACAGTAACCGCCCGGTACCCGAGGGAATAAGCGCAAAGCTCTCCCTGCATGACTCCGGATCGCATGTCGCCTTGGGAAAATAGACCTGGAACGTTGACCCTTCTCCCGGCTTGCTGTCGACCTTGATGGTCCCGCCGTAGCTGTTGACGATCCCATGCACCACGGCGAGCCCCATTCCCGTTCCCTCGCCCGGTCCCTTGGTGGTGAAGAAGGGGTCGAAAATGCGCTCCATGACGTCCGGCGTCATTCCATGTCCCGTGTCGCTCACCGTGAGTCTCAGGTAGAGGCCGGGGGAGAGGCCCGGGGGCAGAGGGTCATCGTCCTGTGCGAGTTCAACGGTATCGAGGCTCACATTCAGCACGCCGCCCTTCTCTTCCATCGCATGAGCAGCATTGGCGCAAAGGTTCATCAGGACCTGGTGGATCTGAATGGGGTCCGCCGGCGCCAGGCCGGGGTCGAGCTCAATCTGCCTTCGTATTTCAATGGTCGACGGCAACGATGCCCTGAGGAGCTTCAGCGCCTCCTTGACTATCGGGCCTATTTCAACCGGCCTCTTCTCCTGCTCGGTCTGCCGGCTGAACGCCAGGATCTGCTTCACCAGGTCCTTGGCCCGATTGCCCGCCTTGAGCATATGCTCGAGGTAGCCATGGACGGGGTCCGTATCGCGCACCTTTCGTAGCGCCATCTCGGCATACCCCACCATGATCATGAGGATATTGTTGAAATCATGGGCGATGCCGCCGGCCAGGGTCCCGATGGCTTCCATCTTCTGCACCTGACGGAGTTGCCGCTCCAGCCTCTCCTGTTCGGTTATGTCCTGCACGCATTGGATGGCTCCGATGACATCTCCCGAGTGATTGCGCAGCCGGGTGGCCTGAATGGTCAGCAGCCGCTCCTCCCCCCCTATCCGCACCCGGCTCATGGTCGTATAGGATTCGTTGCACAAAGAGTTCCTGCGAATCCGCCGGTTCCCGTATTGCGGCAGTATCCGGTCGTCGTTCATCTCAAGGATGAGTTCGGCCAGGGTTTGACGGGGGGGATCCTGGAAGATGGCGCCCAGGTCGATACGCTTTCCTATGGCCGCCTCCTTGGGAATTCCGGTGAGGGCGGTACAGGCGCGGTTCCACAGGGCAATATGAAGGTCCCGGTCGACGACGAATGTCGCCACGGGATTGGCGTCCAGGACGGAGGACAGGTACTCGCGCTCACGCATCAGGATTTCCTCTTCCTTCTTGCGTTCGCTGATGTCGCTCATCAGAACGACGAACCCCTTTACCTGCTCGCCTCCATCCGTATGCGGCACATAGATGGTGCTGACGTAACGCGTTCCGCCGTCGCAGTGCGTTCCCGCCGTCTCGTAGGTGGCCATAAAGCCGGAAAGGGCGATTTCTATGTACTTGCGAACCGCCCTGTAGTTCGTTTCTCCGAGGATCTCCTTTATGTGGCGGCCGTACATATCCGCGAGAGGACGCCCGTACCACTCTTCGCAAACACGGTTTCCGAAACGGAAAACCTGCCGGGCATCCACATAGTAGATCAGCACCGGAAGCACGTCCGTCATGGCGCGGAGTTGCTCCTCGCTCTTCCGCAGCACCTCCTCCGCATGCGCCCTTCGGATTTCGGAAGCTTCCAGTTCCGCAACGCGCCTGCGAAGCTGAATCACCTCCTCTTCCAGTTGCTCTATCGTCCTTCCGTTGTCCGTCATTTCCGCTTTTCCCCAAAGGGGGGTGTTATCGTTTTCAGTCGTTCCCGACGTTTTCGGCGCTTGTGGATCGCACTTACGCCGGACTGCAAAATAATTCCTAATAGAATCAATATAAAGCGGGCAGTCAAGCATGGATGAACAAGTGAGGATCAGGCGAGCCTGGAAAGGGCCTCCAGCGCCAGATCACGGATGTCCTCTTCACTTTCCGAATCCTGCAGCAAGGACCGGATGCGTTCCGCCCAGTCCGTATCGCCGTCGCCCGCGCCGAGTTCTCCGATAAGGTAGACGATATCGCCCTTCACCGGCGAATCCTGGACGGGGAACCGCTCCCAGAGCAGGGGCAGGAGGGTGCGGGCCAGTTCCGGGTCCTCTTCCGCGATTTCCTCCACCACCACCATCGCCCCCAATCGCGCCGACCACTCGGGACTGCACAACAGATCGATGAATGCCGGAAAAACGAGGTGTTCCTCCAGCATCATCCGGGCCACGCGGCCGGCCTGGCCTTCGTGAAGCATTCTTTTCAGGGTTTCGGCTTCCAGTTGGGATGGATCTCGCCTGTCCAGGACTTCCAGAATTTCCGTCAGGCTCACCTGCCCCGTCCAGCGGTAGCTTTCGTTGAGAATCAGAGTCGGAACGGCTTTGATGTTGTAGCCGTCGGCCAGTTCGGAAAACAGGAAGGGATCTATCACCGTGATAGTGCTGTGCGGCGCCGCAATCGCCAGGGGAATGATTTCACGAATCACCCGAGGGCAGTAAGGGCATTGAGTCGAAACGAACACTTTCAGGTTTATCGGGTCTTTGACGCCGCTCAGTCGCTGCATCACGGGTTCCGGAAGGCCGGATACGAAGCGGCTCCCCGCCTCACTTCCCTCCGCCGCTGTCGAAGACAGGACCTCCAGGAACGGCTCCAGTTCGCTCCCGAGCGGGAGAGCGTGAAAGCGCCAGGATTTCCCGAGCAGGAGAACGGGAACGCCCGCAGCGGAAACTCCCGGTTCCCGCTCATCGCCGGTAATTATTTCGATACATGGGGCCATTGAGGAAAGCTCGTCGCAAAAGGACCTGAATCTGTCGCCTCTGGGATCCGACGATAACGGCAGTACGATCGGGATGGCCGCACCGGCCTGCTTGCTGCTCCACCCGCCTACGATCTGATTTTCCTTGGGGCTGAATATCATGGTTTACCTCAACAGATAGTTAAGACAGAGATTTATCGGTCCTCTTCCGAGGGCCGGCCGTCTGGCGTGCAGCGTTTCGTCAGGCTGGTCGCGGTTGAAAGCCGTAACCGCATAAAACACTGCCGCCATGGAATTAGCCGCGCAACACGGGGCCATTCAAAAGTCGCGGCGGGCAGCCGTAACCGCTCAAAGGAGTCCGGATATCAACCGTTCACGGTATACCAGTAACCCGCAACGCGTAACTCGCAACCCGAAGCCCGCCTCCCCATCAGTTCGATCCGTTCAGAAGATTTCTCAGCGGCACCACCGTTATGCCTTTTTGCCGCAGTTGCGGGGCCTCTCTACTCAACACCCGGAGCGTGCATTCGTGGGGATGCCCAATGGCTATAGCCGACCCCTGAATCTTCGCCTTCCTGACGAGTTGCTCCAGTTGGGAACGTACGAATCGCTCGTTCGGAACGTGGTCGAGGAAAATATCACGCTTTCCGGCGGGCATTTTCATCCGTCCGGCCAGCGAATAGCCGACGCTCGCCGGCGAGGTGAAGCTGTCGAGGAAGAAAAGCTCGCGGCGCTTGAGTTCAGACAGGACTGTTTCCATCGCTTCCTTACGTTCGGTGAAACCTGATCCCATATGGTTGTTGACGCCATCGGCATAGGGGTTCGAGTCGAGAACATCCGTAAGCTTCCGGAGGATCTCTCCCGTGGACATGGAAAGCAGCAGCGCTCCGGCGCCCGGATTGGTCTTCGGGTATTCCTTAGGTTCCATCGGAAGGTGGACAATCACTTCCCTGCCGCCTGCCGACGCCATTTTGGCCGTTTCGAGGCTGTGACTCAGGAAAGGAAGCACGGAAAAAGTGATCGGCACGGGGATTTCCATCAGCCTCCTCGCCGCGGACAGGTCCTGGCCGAGATCGTCTATCACGATAGCGACTCTCCCCATTGAAGGAGCCAGGTCGGGGGGCGACGGGACTTTGGGTTTGCCGGGAACGGCGGGTGGGATACTGAGCGCCAGCAACTGTCCCGGTTTATCCTGCCGGTCCTCCTTCTCCCGCGCCGGAGGAAGAGGTTGCTTCGCGGGGACGGAAGGGGCAGGAGCCGAAGGTTGCGGCGGAGCCGAGGGGCGCGCCGGCATTGCCTCCGAAGCGTCGGGAGGCGCCTGCGAGGGCTGTGAGGGCGACGGAGACGGCGGGGCCGGCGTCCGGGAAGCTTTCTCCGATTCCCGTTGAGGCGGGGCGGGTATTTCAGCACGCACGGAAGTGGATGCGGTCGAGGATGGAGGATGCGCGGTTTGCGCTTTCTGGGGCGCGGATGCGGGCGGTTGCGCCCGGACTGCATTGTTTTGCGTCGGGTCGGGAAGCGTGGCCGCGGACTGCGCCGCTGCAGGCGGCTGAGCGACGGACGTTTCCTTCTTTTGCGTTCCCGTCCGGGGGGATGCAGTCCTGGCCGAGCCCGCCTTGCCCGAAGCCGTCGTGCCCGAAGCCGTCATGGCCGGAGCCGCCTTGGCCGGAACCGCCTTGGCGGGAACCGCGGGCTTCGAGCTTTCCCTCAACCCCCAGTAAATCAGGCCTGCCAGTGCGCCGACCACAGTCAGCCAGACAATGAACAGCGGCAGGAAGTAGCGCCTGTGACGGCTTCTTCCCGCCGCGTCTTTCGATGCCGTCCTCCGGGGCCTGGTCCTGTAAACATTCCCGGAAGGTTTCGGAGCCTTCCGGGAAGGGGGACCGGCGCCCGGGGCGTCGGCAGTCTTCTTCTTGTTGGGAGGAACGGGTGTCGATGTCATCGAATCGGGACTGCAACCCCGAAGGGGCTACTGCAGCTTCAACCCGCTCATGAGTTTATTGTTCTTGAGCAATTCCAGGGCCTTCTTGAGCTGTGGGTCGTCCTCGATCTTCTTTTCGTCCGACTGTTGCTCACCCGTTTCGGGTCCGGCGTTTTCCGCTTTCGGAGCCGCGGTCTTGCTCACTTTTTCAGTAGCGGTTGCGGTTTGCTGCTGCGCTTCCCCTCCACCCGGGGCGCCGGACGCGGCCTGCGCCTGTATCTGCTCGCTCTTCTTGTCCTTGTCGATGTTCTTGCTTTCCTGATCGTTATTCCCGTTTTCCTTGCTTCCCTTATTCTCCATATGGCGAGGCAGATCCTTTTCCCGCAACCTCTGGAAAACGACCTCATCGTTCTTGGAATCGCCCGTTCCGTTCGTATCGGCCTTGGCTATTTCCCGTTCGAGAGTAACATCCGGTTCGATGCCTTTTGCCTGAATCGACCTGCCCGAAGGGGTGTAGTAGAGCGCCGTGGTAAGACGCAGGGCCGAACCGTCGCTTAGCGGAATAACCGTTTGCACCGAGCCTTTTCCGAAAGTGGGTTCACCCGCGATCAGCGCCCGCTTGTGGTCCTGCAATGCTCCCGCCACGATTTCCGACGCGCTGGCGCTCCCGTTGTTCACCAGGACCACGATGGGATACGCGCGCGACTTGCTCTTTTTGGTGGCCTCGTAACGCATCTGCTGCGACTCCAGCCTCCCGCCGGTATATACGATAAGACCGCTGTCCAGGAATTCATCGCTGACTTCCACCGCCTGGTCGAGAAGCCCGCCCGGGTCGTTCCTGAGATCGAGAATCAGACCGTTCAGGTTGCGATTGTCCTTCTCCAGCTTGTCGAGGGCCTTCCTGAGATCACTGCTCGTCCCGCTCTGGAAACTCGAAATCCGCACATAACCGTACCCCTTCTCCAGCGTGCGGAAACGGACGCTCTGGATAGTGATCACTTCGCGCATCAGGTCGAATTCCAGGGGTTTGCGCTCCCCTTTCCGCATGATGGTGAGCTTCACCTTGGTGCCCTTCTCGCCCCGCATCTTCTGAACGGCATCCATCAGCGACATGTCCTGGGTCACCTGGTCGTTGATCTTGATGATCTGGTCGTTGGCCTTGAGGCCGGCCCTGTCGGCAGGCGTTCCTTCCAGGGGAGCGACGACCGTCAGGATGTTGTCGCGCATCGTGATTTCGATTCCGATACCGCCGAACCTGCCCTTGGTCTCCACTTGAAGCTCTTTGTACTCCTCGGGCTTGAGGAAGGAAGAATGCGGATCGAGGTCTCGAAGCATTCCGCCTATGGCGCCGTACATCAGCTTATGAGTTCCGACCTCCTCCACGTAGTGGTCCTGTATCAGGTTCATTGCATCACTGAAGAGCTTCAGGTCCGGGTAGGAGTCCCAATCCGACGGGCTGATTTTCGCCCTCAGATTGGCCCAACTCAGCAGCACAGCGGCAGCAACCCCGACCAGCAGAATGGCAATGTTTCTTTTCCTATTCAGCATTTCTAATGTCCTCACTCTCTTTTGGTTTTATTTACAGCGAGCCATTCCATGGGATTAACCGGTCTTCCGTGATGCCGAAGCTCGAAATAGAGCTTTGAGCCATCCTGTGATCCCGTGTCCCCCACCGTGGCTATCGTTTCTCCAGGTTTCACCATGTCTCCGTTCGTTTTCAGCAGTTGGTCCGCATGAGCTATCAGGCTGAGATACCGGCCGCCGTGATCCACTATCATAACCTTCCCGTAGTCCTTGAACCAATCGGCGAATACCACCCGCCCTCCATGAATGGCCTGTACGGGTTGACCTTTCGGGGCCTGGATGATGATTCCGTTATTATACAGAATTGTTCTCGAAGGAGAATGATTTTTTGCTCCAAATGTTTCTAAAACGCTTCCGGCGGTCGGCAGGGGAAGCGCGCCCTGGAGGCCATCGAGAGTTTCCGCGGCGAGGAAGGCGTTTACGGCGTCACCTTCCGGCGTTTGAACTATCGAACTCCCTCCGCCTGCCTCCGTCTCCCCCGGCTGCCGGCGAGGAGGCTCCTCCTTCCGGCCATTGACTCGAGCCAGGGCGATGCTCTTTTCTTCCCCTAAAGCGGCGAGCCTTTTTTGCTGCGTTTTCAATTCCTGTTCCAGTTCCTGCCGGTCCTGCTTATTCTTTTCGAGGAGTCTGTCGAGAGACCGGATTTCAGTCAGTTTCCGGCTAAGCTGAAAGTGCATTCGGCTATCGTTTTGGAAAAGCCTCTTGATTGCATACACGGCGTCGACGGCGGCGCTGAGGTCTTCGACACCGAGCAACGGAGCCATATATCCCAGATAGTTGAACTTGTAAAGAGTCACGAGACGCAATTCGGCTTTTTCCTGTCCGTCGAGAAAATCTTTCTCCACGGCGTCCCGCTTTTGGGCAAGAGAGGCCCATTCCCGTTCCATCGCCGTCAAACGGGCCGTAAGCGCATCGGCGCGGGCCCGGACCGTTTCTATCTTGCGATCCGGATCTTCGGTTGCACTGCCGCCGCGTCCTTCACCGCGGCCGTAAGAACTCCCGAAAAAATCCAGCACCCCTTCGGACGAGGAAGCTCCCTCCTCCGCGGGCGGGACGGGCGGTTCGGCCGGGCACGAGGCGGTCCATAAAAGGTTTGCGCTCAGCACGGCCACCACGAGAAGAAAGCGTCCGGCAGCTCTCGCCCCGTACATCGAAGTCCTCTCCTCGTCTACCTGGTCTACCTGAACCGGTACAGGCGAATCAGCGCCAGCCGGGAGCCGATCAGTCCGAGTCCCCCGCCGAGACAGACAAGTCCCAGGAGAAAGCAGGCAATATCCGAGGTTTGCCGGAAAAGGGCAAAGCCCGACGGCGACAGGAATGTCTTATCCACGAAGCAATAACCGGAGACCGTGACGGCCCCCGCCGCCATGGCTCCCATCGCCCCCTGGATGGCCCCCTGCACGTAGAATGGCGCTTCCATGAAAGATCGGGTCGCCCCCACGAGTTCGTACAGCTCCAGTTCGTCCCGGCACGCCAGGACGGCGGCCTTGACCGCGTTGAATATCGCCAGCACAATCACGGGAGAGAAAAATACCACCACCGCGATCGCAACGTACCTCATCCCGTGCGGCAACCACATGACCCGCTCCGCCCAGGCCTTGCCGTCGAACACTTCGACGACTTCCGGATACTGCCGTATTTCGTCGAGGATAGCGTCTGTCGTTTCGGAGCCGCTGTCGGTTTTTCGGAATGTAATCTCCACCGATGGAGGAAGGGGATTTCCATGAATGCCCCTCAAAGCTTCCTCCCATCCACGGAGACTCCCCCGCAGCCGCACCCATGCCTGTTCCTTGCTGACTCCCACAATCTCCCGGACTTCAGGTTTCGCCCCGATTTCCCGTATTATGCGATCCTGCGCCTCCGGCGTCGCATCCGCCTGGAGGTATACGACAGTCTTCATATCCGTTATCCAGGATGGAAACAACTGTCCGGCGCTCCAAAAGACGACGAAAGCCATCCCCACCGGAACCATGCATATCGTGATGGTAAGAAAGCTTATGGCGGAAGCAATCCGGCTCGACCGAAAAAGCTCCTTGATCCTGGTGAGAAGGAAAAGGCCGCTGTCTCTAGTCACGGTCGCCTCGCTTGTGTATGACGAGAAACGGTATTCCGGCGGTCGGCATTTCTTCGATTCTGAGTTGCCGGATCTGAGCCGTGCGGCCTTCGGGGATGATCAGCGGGAGCGAATGGTCGTGAGTGGCGAGCAGGATGGTGGCCCGTCGCAGGTGTATCTCCTTCAGCAAGTTCATCGTGGCCAGTGAAGATTCCTCATCCAGGTTGCTCGTCGGTTCGTCCGCCAGTATGATGGCGGGGTCATTGACGACCGCTCTCGCCATGGCGACCCGCCGTTGCTCTCCGCCGGGAAGGCCGGCGCAAACCGCCTGCGCTTTCCCCTCCATTTCGACGAATTCCAGTACCTGTTGCACCCTCCTGTGGATGAATTCCCTGGACCTCCCCATGATGCGCAACGGCAACGCCACGTTTTCAAATACGCTCCGATGCGCAGGCAGTTTGAAATCCTCTGAAATCACCCCCATACGGCGCCGGGCCATAGCCAGTTCTCGCGGGGACAGGCGCTGCACGTTCATCCCGTCTACGACGATGTTACCCTGCGAGATCGGCTCCAGGCCGAGGATACACCTGATGAGAGTGGTCTTCCCCGCTCCGCTGGGTCCGATGAGAAAGACGAACTCCCCCTTGTTCAACTGAAGGCACGCTCCTCGAAAGACCTCCCGGTCCTCTCCGAAGCTCTTGTGAATATGGAGGCACTGAATCAATGGGAATTTGCGGGGAGCATCGCGGGCAGGCGTTTCCGCTCCGTCGCGCACGGAGCCCGCAACGGACGGAACAGCCGGCTCACCACCGCGGGCGGCGTTCGGTAATCCGATTTCGAGGTCGGAAACGGAGTTCGGATCAAAGCCCTTTTCCTCCGGCTCGTGATCCTGATCTCCCATGCTCATGGTGGAATTCTCCGCTCTTTGGTTTTGAACCCGTAGCCCTGATACCTTTCAGATTGCTGGATACCGCCGGCCCATTTCCTCGAGAAGGGGAGGGGACCGGCCGGCGGCGCCTCAGTGGAAAATGCGATACTGCTCAACGAGGAAGGAGTGCTTTCCCCCCACTACTCCAATGTCGACAGATTCGGACCCAGGCCGGAGGCCTCACGGAGACCGCCGCCCGCGCCGCCCGTATCACGAGAAAATTTAGTCACCTTGGTGGGAACTCCGTTCTGAAGATCGATGGCCAGATTGAACCGGCTCATGTCGACTTTTCCCGCCAGCGGATGCTTCCCGAGAACGTCCATCGCGAACTTCCGGTAATCCTGAATCTTCTGGTACACGTCCGGATGCGCCTCCACATACACCTCGCCGTTCAACTGCCCGATCTTGACGGGTTGGTAGATGATCTCCAGCTTCGTCCCTACGGGCACCTGCGGGTAGAGGATACGTATATGCTCGGGATAGCACCGGATGCAGCCGTGGCTGACGAGCCTTCCCACTCCCCAGGGCATGTGAGTGCCGTGAATCCCGTATGGTCCGGCAGAAAATTTCATAACATACTCCCCCAACGGGTTTTCCGGTCCGGGGGGCATCTGGGCCATCCCGTATTTAGCCTGCAGGGACGCCGGAATATACCATATGGGACGTTCTCGCTTGTCGTTGATATAGTAGGTCCCCAACGGAGACTCCCAGCCCTCGTCGCCGATTCCGAGAGGGTAGGTTTGAACCGTCTGGCCGGCTTTGTCGAAGAAGTAGAGCCTCAATTCGGGAATGTTGATCACGAGTTGCTCGAGTTGGGTGGGCGGCAACACCCAGAAAGAGGGGATCACGACCCGCTTGTGGGGAGGCGGAAGCCATGGGTCCAGGCGGGGGTACAGGAGATCGAGGTCGTTGTACCCCAATCCGAAACGCCTTGCGACATCGAGCATATTGTCGTTGGGTTTGACGGAGTACTCCATGGGGGCGCCTACAACCGTGACGTCCGGGAACTGGTAGCCGAACCGCTTTACCACCGCTGTAAACGTCTCTTCGCCGCAGGACGCGACGGGCAGCAGCGCATCCATGACAATCATCAGAACCGATAGAAAAAACATCAATCCGGATTTCGTATACTTCATAAAAATTCTTGCTCTTCCTCCCGTAAAATCCACGTGGGGTGCGTCCCGCGCCATACCAGGGGTAAGGTCTTTCCCCCGGAAAAGCCGTTTCTTCCCCAGGGTGGGAAATGAGCAGCCATCCATGCAAGATTGCATGATAAACGGGGCCGGCTCCTTCAACGTCGCGGTTCATGCTTCAAAGCCTGTAAAATAGAAGCTTCGCACATGAAGATCAAGTAAATTATGAGCGATAACAGCCGGGATACGGAACACTACGGCCGTTGCCCCTCTATTGCGCCGTGGAGATGGAACAGCGCATCGTTTCGCTTTATCTGCTTGCGGGTCAGCATGCTCCAGACGATCCCGGTCGAAGGGAGCGCGGTGCATGAAGTCCGCAGCACGCGCTCCGGAGTGACGATCCAATGAATTCCCACATCCGTAGGTTCCATCGGAACGGACTCCCGAACACGGCATTCCTCGACCAGGGCGGCTATTTGCACCCGCTCGTCCACCCATCCGAGGGTCCCGAGGATTGCATACTGCAGGTCGAGATGACCCTGTCCGTCGCCCAGGCAGCTTCCGTCCATTCCCACGGCCACGGCTTCCGTGATGATCATATTTATGGCTGTTGTTCTCGCGGGAGCATCGCCGGACGGCCCCTTGACGCTCGCATAAGGGATCTTTGCGGCGTAGGAATTCCTTGGGCCGGGTTGAACGGCCTGTATCCGGTCTTTCAAAGGGACCCGGCCGGGGTCCACGAGCAGGAACCCCTTTTGGAGTCCGGGCGACGGCATGACGAGGCGCTTGCGGTCCGTAAGGACATTCAGCCTGACCTGGAAAAGCGATGCAACCGGGGGCGCCAGGACGGTGCGGGCGGTTCTGTAAGAGTCGATCCTGCGAAGGCGTTCCGCGGCTTTTCCCCAGCCGTCCCGCCGCTCTTCCGCCGGCCGCTCTTCACATCGGTCGAAAGCCTCCTGCCGCAGCCGTTCCTTGTCCAAAATCCAACTCCTTCCCGTTGCGCCGGTAAGTCGGCGTAACTATTTTAAATTTTGTTTGTCAGGCAATCGGCGTGACCTAAGAGAAGACCACACCTCGATCACTACCTGAAATCAAGCTCCTCCATGCTATGCTGATCTTTCGGGTATTATACCATATTTCAGCGAGGTTGTCCGAAATGACGCTCATGCCGTTTGTGCCCGTGTATCAGATTTTGATTGCATGCGCTAACCTTGATATATATTATTTGGGTTAGTGCTTATGAATAGGCGGGAAGCTTTTATAGATATATGCTGGAAGACATGAATATCGGGATTGTCGAATACCATATAACAAGCGTACACGAGCCGGAGGTGTAAGATATGGCCATGACTAGAAAAGATCTGAGACCCGAGAATGTGAGGAAGCGTTTTCCCAACAGCGTGGTGCCCCTGGTCAATGGAAAGACGTTGATTCAGGCGGCCAGGAACAACAAGGCCATGATCATGGCGACCAATATCCGTTGCCGCCTGCCGGTGGAAGGCATCGTATCGGCTTCCATGGCCACGAAGGCCCCGGTCCTGTATGAAATCGCCAAATCCGAACTGGGATACACCGAGTTCGTTCCCGCGACGTTCGTCGAGTTCATTGTCGAGGAAAACGAGCGACTGGGGAATACCGACGTTCCTTTCGGAATCCATGCCGACCACCTGACCGTGAAGAAGAAGGAGGAGATCGAAAAGGTGCGGGAACTCATCGCCGACGAGATGAGGGCGGGTTTTACGTCGTTCGCCATCGACGCCTCCCACATGGAAAACGAGCAGAACCTGGCTGCCACGGCTTACCTGGCTCAACCTATCATTGAGGCCGGATTGAACCTGGAAGTCGAACTCGGGGAAATCGGGGCCAAGAGCGGCAGCGCCGAGGGATTCACCCAGCCCGCCGAGGCGAAGTGGTTCATTGGTGAACTGGTGAACAAGGGGATCAGACCCGACCTGCTCGCCATCAACAACGGATCGATCCACGGGACCTATTTCGGGGCCGCCCACGAGGGCATCCAACTCGATCTGACCCGTGAAATCTGGAACGCCATCCAGCCCTGGTCCGTGGATATAGCGCAGCACGGCATTACGGGGACTTCTCTGGACAAGATTTCGACTTTCATCGAATACGGCATCCGCAAGGGTAATGTGGGCACCCTGTGGCAGAACGTCTCCTTCGGCATGGCCATGAATCAGAACGGCAACGCCATGACGAACGAGAATCGCGAGTACATCAAGCGACCGTACCGGGGGCTTCCCGATGAGTTATGGAACGATATGTGGGCCTGGGCGGTCGAGACGGGAAATACGGGGGGAGACATCAAAAAAGCCAATAAGGTGTTTGCAGCCCAGATGAACGCCATCCCGACCGCCTACAAGAGACGCATAAGCGAGCATGCCTACGAGGAGGCCCTTCGCCTTTTCGAGGCCACGCGCTCCATCGGTCTTGCCGACGATGTATGGAAGCTGTTGGGCTAGTTGCGTGACGGCGGCGGTTCTTGCGCCCTCTTCGACAGGATCGACAGGATTTTCAGGATTAACGGGGAGACCTCGCATGCGGTCGATTCCCAATCCTGGTAATCCTGTAATCCTTTGTCGAAAGGGATGAGAGCTCTCCTGGATCCATAGCGCCGGTTGGAACCCAACAGGGTTGGGTTCCAATTCGTTCAGTTTTGTATTCCGTCTCGTTTTCGTATGTCGATCCCACAATCCTGTATGAGACCAAATCGGTCTCCGCGGCTTACATCCTCTCCCACCGGCATCCCTGCCGGGTATCGACGATCCGGACGCCGCGCCGGATGAGTTCCTCCCTCAGCCTGTCCGCTTCGCTCCAGTTCTTTTCCCCGCGCGCCTCTTCGCGCCGCTCTATCAGGGCTTTCTCCTCCGCGCTCAGGGGCCGCAAATCCAGGTCGAACACTCCGAGAATATCGTCGAGCCTCTTCAGTGTTTCGATCACCTGGTTGCGGTACTCCTCGTCGAACCCGCCCTCGTCCAGAAGCGGGTTGACCTGTCGCACGAATTTGAAGAGCGCCGCCAGGGCCTTGGGGATGTTCAGATCGTCCGACAGCGCGTCGAAGAAACGCTGCTCCAGCGCGACCAGTTCTTCCGGGAGAGTTTTCCGTCCGCCCTCGCTGTTACCCGGGGGAGCCATATGGACCCGGCTGATGAATTCCCTCAACCTCCGGTAGCCCCGGATGGCGTTGTCGAGGTTCTCTACGGCGGCGTGGATCGGTTTCCGGTAATGAGTGCTCAAGAGCCAGTACCGGATTTCCGAAGGCGAATAGCCCTGTCCGCAGAGTTCGCGAATGGGGGCCTCCTGCGACAAATGCCGTTCAGGGTTCCTTGCGTCCTTATCCGACGACCATACCTGCTCGCACAGCATCCATACGTTGGCGTAGGGCTTTCCGGTGAGGGTTTCTCCGATGGCTCGCAGGTTCTCGAGGTGGGGAAAGAGAAAGTCCACGCTGCTGACTTTGATGTCGATAGGGACGCCCAGTTCCCGGATTCCGATGGATGCGGCCGCGATGTGCCAGGTCGGCAGAACGTTCCCCCAATCCGTCTTTATGTAGATTCCGCGTTTCAATTCCGCCAGTGTGGCCCTTTTGAGCAGGGTGAAGTCCCGGGGGTTGAGCTTTTCATAGGCATCCAGGTCGACGGTCGTGCCCAGGCGCATCTTCTTGAGGTCGATCCCGGACAGTATTCCGTAATCCTTGCTCTGCGAAAGGTCGAAATAGACCGAGCGCAGCTTCTCGTACGCCGCTTCCTTGGCGAGAAGCTTCCGGGTGAATTCGACGATCACGTCCACGTGCTCGGAGGTCCTGAGATACTTGTCGGCCCTTCGGATACCCAGCCGGTCCAGGTCCTCGATGACGGAATCGATCTGTTTTTGGCTGTAGGCATGGAGGTCCATGCCGGAGGTCAGGGAACCCTGGATGGTGCGGCTGTCGAAGTCGGGGATGAGCACCGCGGGCCGGACGTCGAAGCCCCTGGCCTTGAGGAAGCGGCACAGGAGGTCGGCCGCGAGGAAGCGCCGCGACTCCTGGATCGTCAAGGGCTGGTCCAGGGGCGGGCCGGTGACGATGACCCGGACCTTTCCCTCCCGCGCGGGCTTGAAATCGATCTTCTCCCGGCGCAGAAAATCGAAGAACTTGAAATCGGGTTCCAGCAGGGTCGTGAAAAGATTGGTGCTCAGGTAACGGTCTCCGCCGTCGGGGAGGACGGCCACGATGAGTCCCTCCATTCCTTCCGCGGCCAACTGGACCGCTCCGGCCATGCATGCCCCGGAACTCATTCCGACGAAGAGCCCCTCTTCCCGCGCCAGCCTGCGGGCCATCTCGAAGGCATCCTCGTCGCGGACGTGGATGATGCGGTCCAGCGCGTAGCGGTCGAAGATTCCCGGAACGTAGGATTCCTTCATATTCTTGAGTCCCTGGATCTTGTGCCCGGAATACGGTTCGATTCCCACGACCACGATGGAAGGGTTCTTTTCCTTCATGGCCTGGAGGATTCCCATGGCGGTCCCGGTGGTGCCCAGCGTCACCACGACGGTGTTCACCTTGCCGTCCGTTTGTTCGTAAATCTCGGGACCCGTGCCGTAATAATGGGCGCAGGGGTTGGCGGGGTTGTTGAATTGGTCCGGCATGTAGTACTTTTCGGGGTCCTCTCGCACCAGCTTGTAAACTTCTTCTATCGCTCCATCGGTGCCGAGGGAGCCCGGCGTGAGCAGGAGTTCGGCTCCCAGCGCCTTGAGGATCTTCTGCCTCTCCATGCTGGCGGTTTCGGGCATGGCCAGGAGTATGCGATAACCCTTTACGGCCGCTACCATGGCGAGTCCGATGCCTGTATTCCCGCTGGTGGCTTCCAAGATGATCTTATCCCTGGTAAGCGTCCCTTCCTTCTCCGCGGCTTCGATCATGGACAGGGCCGCCCGGTCTTTGATGGAGCCTCCCGGGTTCCTGGCCTCCCATTTTGCGTATATGACGGATTTGGGATGCGGGTTCACCCTGTTCATGCGGATGAGGGGGGTATTGCCGATGAATTCCAGAACGTTCGAAAAGACATTTTTCATCGCCGGTTCTCTATCTCCATCGATTGTGATGACTGAGAGTTCGTCGCAAGTATCCGCGGTTCTTCAAACTTCTTTCCGCTCCGGTATCTTTCCGCCGCCTTGCGGGCCGCTGCGCGACTTTTCTTCCGGTCGAGCCGCGGGGCCACTGGCATGGAAGATGTAATGGAAATATTAACGTACTGCGCTTCCGTGGTAAACCACGGAAGTGCCCGGGCCGGTGTCGAAAGGCTTTGCGGGTTGGGGAAAGCGGGGATTGAGAGTTGAACGCAGCCGACTGGAGGGCTATTCATTTCAGGCGCTTATCGCCGCGCGCCGTCAAGGAATCGCCGCCATGTCAGTCCGCGGTCGCCGGGAGAAGATAGAGCGAAAATCGGATGGAAGTGGGGGGATTGCCCGGGGTATCGAAGAAATAACTTGACAAGTGAATGCGAACCGATTTAGGAAGAGACTGGAGTCGTTTGTAAAAGGGCAAACCGTCCGAAAGGGCGGGACGCAAAGCTTCTGGCCTAAGTCCCGGATCAGGTGGGGATACGGTAGCAGGGTTGCCAGGCGAAAATAGCGGCTCCCCGCCGGAGACTGCCCGGAAGCAGCCGGCGGGGGAGATGCTGCTTTATGCTTTCCCAGTTTTCTTTCGCCAGCGAGCCAGCATAATTTACTTCCAATCGCATCGCCCCCTCTACCCCGGATCGGGCCTTACCCGAATACTGCGTTTCAGCCTCCACCGGCTTCGGGGGATGGATATGCGTGGTCCGCGGGAAGAATCGGTTTCGGCTGTTCGAGACAATTGCGTCCGGCTGATCCGCTTCACCGAAGCGCCATTTGGAGCAGGGTCCTTCACTGGGCCGACGAGGATGGACATGAGAGGACATCAAAAGGGATTCACGTTGGTTGAACTGATGGTGGTCATCGGCCTCCTCGGCTTTCTGGCGTTCGTCAACGCCACCAACAAGTTCGATTTCGGGGCATGGATGGGGCAAACCCGGATCAAGGCGGCGGCGAGAGACCTTTACGCCGGTATGCAGAAGGCGAGGATGAATGCCGTTCGGGAGAACCGGCAATGGAGGATTGTCTTTGACACCGCCAACAACAGGTACAGTTTCCAGATTCGGACCGCCACGAGTCCGTCGATAGTGTGGACGAACAGCACCGAACCCGTTGTGGATTTGGAAACGGATTACAGCAACCAGGTGACGTTCGGCTGGGGCAATGCTACCGCCGGCGTCAACGGAACGGCCCTTTCCGGTGTGGTGACGTTCCTCGCGGGAGTCGGTTCCTCCGGTTTGCCGGTGGCGGAATTCACCTCTCAAGGAACGGTGGTTGGCACGGGATTTTGCTATCTGATCGATGGTGAGGGGAATGTCATGGCTGTGGGGGCGCAAAGTTCGGGTTCCGTGATCATGAGGAAATGGAACAGCGCGACAAGCCAGTGGCAGTAAGCGGCTACGACGGGAGGTGGTCGTCCATGGCGCATAGGCGGCAAAGCGGCTTTTCATTGGTGGAACTCCTGGTGGCCCTGGCGCTTGCGGGCATTTTCGCCGCGAGCCTTTTCAGGGTGTTCCCCGCTCAGCAAAAGATTTTTCAGTCCCAGGAAGATGGCGTCGAGATGGGGCAGAACCTGAGAGCGGCGTTGAGTTTAATCGTGGAGAACATCAGGATGGCCGGGTACGACCCGCTTTCCAATTCTCCCCGGGCTTTCGGGTTTGTGAGCAGCAGCACCAACGCGGCCAACATCGCCTACAATCCTTCGACTGGTGTTGTCTTTACGGCCAATTACAGCAACAGGGCGACGCCGGCCGCCGCGAGCGACTTTCTGGGCTTCAAGTTGAATGTGTCTACTGCCGGCGCCGCGCTGGTTACCGCCGATAACGTGCTGCGAATGTACTCCTGTCCGGGGGGAACGTGCAGTTGGCAGCCCCTGGCCGACAATGTCGTCGCTATCGGGTTTGCCTTCGCTTTCGACAGTAATGGCGACGGCCGGCTCGATTCCGGCGGGACAAACCCTTACTGGGCTATTGACGGCGATAACGACGGCCTGCTCGACACCAACCTCGATACCGACGGCAGCGGTGAGGTGGATTCGGCCGATGCTTCCGGGGGCGCGAGCTTCGGCTCCACGGTGAGCATGGATGACGTCAGAGCCGTAAAGGTCTGGATTTTGGGCCGTTCCAGTCACCAGGACAAGGAATTCAGGGAAAACAAAACATTCGTTGTGGGAAACCAGAGGATAACGCCCAACGACAGATACAGGCACCGTCTCGTCACGACGTCGGTAAGGTGCAGGAATATGGGGCTGTTGTAGTAATCCTCGGGATATACAGCGCCGCGGGAGCTTTCGTATGGTCAGATCCGGGAATGGATTCACGCTTCTGGAGGTCGTCGCTGCAATGGCGGTCTTCGCATTCGGTTTCATGGCGGTCAGCCGGCTTCAGATCTCCACGGTCCAAAGCAACACCTATTCGGCCGATCTTGCGGAGGCCAACAGGCTGGCCCAGGACAAGGTGGAGGAACTCATGGCGCTCGACTTCAATAGTACGGAATTAAGCGACGCCAACAATAACGGTCTCGGCGGTTTGAACAGCCCGAGAAGCGGTGCGACTACCGCGGACCATACTCAAACCCTGGGACGGTTCATCGTGTACCACAATTGCGCCCCGAATCAGCCCATGGCCAACAATACAACCGTAAGGGTCCTGGTTTCCTGGGTGGACAAGAGGAACGCAACCCACTGGATAACGTTGGATTTCGTCAAGGGCAACGTTTTCTAATATGGCCGCAGGGGAGGTGCGATCGATGAAGACATTCCGTAAGAGCTGCATGCGTTATCTGTCGAGCCGGCAGGGTTCCGTGCTCATCCTTGCCTTTTTGATTCTGGTTCTGGCCAGTTCGGCCGCCATATTCTCCACGAATACGACAAATATGGAAACGCGCATAGCGGCCAATGAAAAGAGCGCCACCATGGCGTTCTATACCGCGGAAGCGGGAATATCGCCTGGAATCCAGGTGCTGGACAGCACCCTCAATACCAGGGCTGTGCCTGTATTCGACGCAAATTCCGGGCTGGCGTGGTCGAGCACGACGGCCGCGGTAGATTTTCTCAACGAAGTGCTGGGCGTCAATACCACTGTGAACGGCAGCGGGTTTGCCTATAGCGCGCCGAATAGCACGCAGACCGGCCTGAGCGCCCAGGTCAACGTCAGGCGGCAGGGGCCCTCCATCAGTTCTTCGGGCGGGTCCACTGAATTCGGGGCTGGAAGCGAAGGTATCGGCTACGGGGCGGCAGGGGGAGTAGTGCTCCTGTACCGCATCAGTTCCACCGGAACGGGAACGTCCAATACGTCTTCGCAGGTTGAAGTGGAATACAGAAAGTTGCTGAAGGGGTCCAAGTAGATAACAAGATGTCCCGTGAGGACGTTCGAAAGCGGGGATACAGGAGAAACGGCTTATGACGCTACCTGGAAGAATGCGAAGTGGAATTCGGGGAGAACCGGGATTTTCCCTGGTTGAGCTTATGGTGACGCTTGCAATAATCGCCGTTTTGTCCGCGGTCGCCGTGCCCGCATACATCAATCAAAAGAACCGGGCGATTCAGACGGAAGCGGTGGAGGCGCTCATGCGGGCTAAGATGGAGCAGGAAATATACTGGGCTGAAAACAACCAGTATGCCACCAACATCGGTTGCCTGGCATCCTTTGGGAACAATTGCGCCGTTGCCTCGACGAACACTCCAAGCGGTTATAGGATCGCCATAAGTTCCGCAAGCGCCAATACATTTACCATAAGCGCGCAGAAGACCGTTAACGGCAAAGTCGATACTTTGACCGTTGCCGATACGAGCAGTTTCCCCGTGGTGAGCAATCCCGCTGCGCTTGAATTCTCCCTGTTTGAATGGGCCTTTAAAGATCACTAACCATAATGTATTCCATGTGCGTAACAGAGAATCCTTCGCTTTGGAAAAACTGGAGGGGATTGGCTATGAACAGAAAAATGGTTGCACTGATAATTTGCCTGGCCGTCTGCTTTCCGCTGTGCCGGACGCCCCTGGATTCCTGTTACGCCACTATCAATTGCGACTACCCGATCCAACAGGAATGGATTTCGAATCCCATTTTTACCTCCTACTCGGTGAAACCGAGGATATTGCTGCTTTTCAGCAACGACCATACAAATTTCTACAAGGGTTATAACGACGACAGCCACGCGGTATACAATGACGACAAAGAGTATTACGGATACTTCGATCCCAAGAAGGAATACGAGTACAACGGCACTCCGGGTACTACCAGCGCCGCCGCGAACGATTATTTCGTGCCGGTGGCGTATATGGATTACAACAACAATCATCGCGTAACCGCAAACGACCGGTGGAGCGGCAACTTTCTGAACTGGCTGACGATGTGTCATGCGGATTTCGTGCGCAAGGCCCTGATGGGGGGAAGACGCATTGTCGATACTCCGAACCTGGTGGTGCTCGAACGCGGCAATATTCCGGACAGCAGTCACTCGTGGACCAGGACGGTCGATATCGATACGGCCGCCCTGTACACCCCTTTCAGTAGAAGCTCGCTGGGCGTCACCGCCACCCAGAGCGCAACGGTTCAGTTCAGCAATCTCGATACGACACTCACCGTGAAGAAAGTGGTTGGGTCCGGAATTGAGATCGACAAAAGCGCCGGTCCGGCGTCCAAAGGCACGGCGCTTGCTTCGCTGGCCAAATCGTTTGTGAGTCGCCATTCATCATCTTCCGGCATATCTCCGGATAAGAAACCTCCACCACCGACACCGCCGCCATCGACGACCACGCCACCTCCTGTGACAACTACGCTTCCACCCGCCTACTCATGCATGACCGGAGGTACGTGCAAGTTTCACGTGGCGGTGTCGGTGTGCGACCCGACGGTCGGCGTGGAGGACAATGCGCAGGAATACAAGGATACGAACGGAAGTCCTATTTATAAACCTGAAGGCCTGATCCAGCAGTTTTCGGATAAGGCTTACTTCGGGCTCATGACCTATAGCGGATGTAAGACCGACCGTGGCGGCATAATGCGCGTGAATATGAAGATGATAAACGAGGGGAACCAGCCGGAAATTAATCCGACCGGTAATATCACTCCCAATTCCGACGGAATCATCCAATTTCTGAACGACTTCGAACAAAAGGGCTGGGACCCCGTTGGGGAGATGTACTACGAGGCGGTCAAGTACTTCAAATCTTTGCTGAGTACTCCCGAATACTATAATTGCGGTAATAACGATTTGGGTTTCAAAGCGCTCTACGATTCCTCGGCCACCAGCCGGGGATGGGAAGACCCCATGCTGCAGTACTGCCAGAAGAATTTTGTGATTATCATCAACGATGAATATCCCAGCAAGGATTCCAACGATCTTCCGGGAAGTTCCTGGCCCAGTGGCGTTTCCAACGCCATCTCGGATCTCAATGTCAGAGACTGGACCAATAGGGTGGGCAACCTGGAGCAGATCAGCGCCAAGGGCGCTCTTAAAGTCGGAAACGTGCTCGGCGGCACCCAGGACAACTCATGCACGGCCAAAAACGTTGCGAATCTCGGTGACGTAAGGGGAATCTGTCCCAGCGAACCGGAGCATGAGGGAAGCTTCTACGTCGGCGGTCTGGCTTACTACGCTCACATCACGGACCTGCGAAGCGAGACCGGCTTCACCGGTTCGTCGCAGACGCTTACCACTTACGCCATCGCGTTCAGAGCATCGAGCGGCACATACCAGGTTCCTCCGCCGCCTCTCAATCAGCTCTACCTCGCGACGAAATACGGGGGCTTCGACGACCGGAACGGTAACGGTTTGCCGGATACCGGGGAGTGGGAAGGGGACACGGAGACCATTACCGTCGACGGCGCTTCGGTGCAGGTTACCTGGCCCAAGAACTTCGCTCACGCTGAGGGGGGTAAGGATTTTGAATCCGCAATGCTCAGGATTCTTACGGATATCATGAGAAAGGCCACTTCGGGTACGGCGGCAGCCCTGGTGACCTCCTCGCAGAGCGGTATCGGCCAGTTGTACCAAGCCTATTTCAAGCCGTACGATACCGACGGGACCAACGAAATCAGGTGGGCCGGATTTCTTAATGCTCTCTGGGTCGACGCCTACGGGAACTTGAGAGAAGATACGAACCATGACGGCCTTCTCGATCTCACCGTCGATAAGATTATCGAAATCCAATACGACAGCGCCGCTCAGAACACCTATATCTACCGGTACAGCGACGCAAATGGCGATAATGTGCGGGATACGAGCAGTGCCGAAGAGACGGTGGATTTAACGAAGATCAAGCCCATATGGAATGCGACGGAGGTCTTGGGGGTAAGAACGGCCGAGAGGAAGATCTGGACTTTCCTGGACAAGGACAACGATGAGACTGTCGGCAGCGGCGAATTCCTTCAATTCACCACCGGCACGACGGCCGGCGCGGCGAGCTTGAGCGACTTGCTTCCGTTTCTGCAGGTCGATTCCTCCGAAGCGAGTGACTTCGTGGATTACATAAACGCAATAGACTCCACAGGCAATAAGACCACGGCCTGGAACAACCGGGGCTGGCGCAGCAGGGCCATGACGGTCAAGGACGGGACAACCGGGCTCAGCACCACGAAGAAGTATCTGCTGGGAGACATCGTCCACTCCAGCCCGACGCCCCAGGCGCAGCCCATGGAGATTTACGACCTGATATACGGCGATTCCACTTATAATACGTATTACAATGCATACTCCAATAGGGCCACCTATGTTTATGCGGGCGCCAACGACGGAATGCTGCACTGTTTCTATGGCGGAGTATACAAAAGCGGTGATTATTCCGGGACCGCGAATTCTGTTGAGGTTGCTTATATCGACAACCAGGGCAGGACGCTCGGAGAAGAGGTCTGGGCCTTCATTCCCCAGAATGTACTACCGCATCTCAGGTGGCTTGCATGTGAAGAGTATTCTCACATGTACTACGTGGATGCAAAACCCAAGGTGATCGATGCCCGGATCTTTCAGGACAGTTGGGAGAACGAAAGCACCGCGACGGACAAGCACATCAAGGGGTGGGGCACCGTGCTCGTCGGGGGAATGGGCTTCGGAGGAAGTCCCATCACCGTCAGCGGCAGCTTCGGCGGTGGTTCTTCCAGTTCCAGGACTTTCAAGTCCTCGTACTTCGCTATCGACATTACGGACCCGGAAAACCCCGTACTTCTCTGGGAGAAGGTGTTCGACGACATGGACTTCACAACATCGTATCCATCGGTCGTGAGGGTCCAGAAAGCCAAGGACGACGGCACTTACGACAAGCCGTCCGACGTTGCGTATGCGGACCAGAAATGGCTGCTCGTCCTCGGGAACGGTCCGGTCGATTTCGAAGGAAACCCGGCGAGCGGCAGGACCGGCACGGTCTATGTTGTGGATCTTTATACCGGAGAGGTGGTAAGAACGCTCACCACGGGCAATACCGGGGAGTTCATGGCTTCCGCGGCCGGGGTTGACCTCGGCATCAATTACGATGTCGATGCATTTTACATTGGCAGTTCTCTTCAGACGGGCACGGCTACGAACTCGGTGGAGAAGACCGACTGCAGCAATATTCCGTCCTGCGGCGTTTTCGGCGGTAAGATGTACAGGGTCACCACCGTCGGCAGTGGTTCCCGTCCCGACTTCAACCCCGCCAACTGGACCCTCAGCACATTGTTCGACGCGGGCAAACCCGTGACCGGAGCGCCGGGATTGGCCGGAGTCGCCGATACATCGGGAAACTACAAGGTGGATTCCTCCGGTAATATAGTCTATAGCGCCACGGGAACGAACAAGAAGACTTCCGATCCTAACGAGACTCCCCTGGATACCTCCGGCATGTTGGTCGACTCTTATGGGAGAATCTATAATCTTTGGCTCTATTTCGGAACGGGTCGCTTCTATGGCGAGTGCGACAAGTACAACACCGATCAGCAGTCCTTTTTCGGCGTCAAGGAACCCTGCACGTCCCAATACGGCAGTAGCTGCACTACCACGGTTGCTTCCGCCGATCTATTGAATGTCACCAATGTTAACGTCTATGAGGACGGCAACTCGACCTATGTCGAGGGGCTCGCATCCGGGACCGGGTGGTCGGATCTTGTTTCGAGCGTGGAATATCAGAAGGGCTTTATGCTCAACCTCACCGTACCGACCACCACCAGCACTTTCGGCAGCGGCAACAAGACGTGCATACTCGACAATCCCAGCGAACGTGTAATGGTGAAGCCCGCCATCGTGGGCGGACTCGTCATCTTCACGTCGTTCACTCCCACACTCGACGAGTGCTCCTTCGGAGGTGGAACCAGCGAACTCTACGCCCTCTACGCGCAAACCGGGACAGCGTATAAGGAGAACATTCTCGGAACGGAGCAGAAGGAAGTCACCACCGGCGGGACGACGAAAACCATGACCAAGATAAAAAGCTCCGTTGACCTCGGAGTCGGTATGCCTTCTCAGGTTGCCGTGCACCTGGGGGAGGAAGACGGCAGCGTGGTCTTCACGCAGGAAAGCACGGGAGCCATCTTCCAGCAGCAGACGGGGCTTGCGCAATCGGTCAGGGATGGCGTCGTATTCTGGAGGGAGATCAATAACTGAGAAACTTCGTTGTGAGCTCCCGCATGGGGACCATGGATGTCGATGGGACGTGGATGTTTGCCTGACGGGCGGCCCGGAATCGCAGTGGAGCGGGTTTGATCTCCGCCGGATCATCAGTCCCGTGATCCGGTCGATGCCGGCCCAGGTCAGGTGCTTTCAGACTGGAGGAATAGCATTATGAAATTACTCGTAACGGTTGTCCTGGCGCTGTTGTTGGTCTCACCCATCTTTGCCGCCGAGAGCGGCGACTCGCGGCAGACACGAAATCCAGGGATCGAGCAAATAAAGGCTGGAGTTCTCCAAAACCTCGAGCGGGAGAAAGCCAGGATTCTGGATGAAATAGCTTGTGTGCAGGCTGCTGCCGACGAGGAAGAATTGATTGCATGCAAGGAGAAATTCAGGCCGGCAGCCCCTTCTCCGGGAGTTGGAGCCGCCGGGAGAGGCGAACCCGCAGGTTCGAGGGATTTGAGTCCATCCGGTAACACGCAGTCCACGGGTACGGATTCGACGGGAAAATCGAAATAATCGGCTCCCGGTACGCAGCATTCCTTGTCCCCCACCAATTCAGGAGAGAAGAACCGGAGGAAGTCGTGGAAAGCTTTTTCCTCACGGAGTCCGGTTCTCCCGCCCGAAAGCCTCGAAGCGTAATGTGAAAAGCCGCCGCGGACCGACAGTCGGGTTCGGATTGAGAACAAAGAAGCATATTTGAGCCGGCCCGTTGGAGATTGGGGATTCGCGTCTCCTCATCCGCCACGGGCCACGGTATCGTCGCCGCCGGAATTCCGTGGAGAAGTTATATTCGCATAAGCGCCCGCCGTTTGTGGTCATTCCAGGGTAAATAGCGCCATTATAATAGCTCCCTGCTCCTCGTACTTACCCTCCTGAACGGGGCTTCAGGCTCCGCGCCGGCGCGATGTGAGAGCCTCCGGCATTGGTTTGCGCCGTAAAAAGGGAGTAAGAAAGGGTAATCCCGTACGCCTTCTTACGCAGGCGGGTGGGCGATCATGCGACAGACGGGCGTGTTCCGCGGCTCTACCAAATTCTTCTTGCAGCTTTCCGGATTCTCCATTAGGATGAGCGTATACAATCGAAAAGACTGAAATGCGACCATGCCGTAGTGAGATGTAAACTCATGCCGATTCGCTGGAACGGCGTGGATTGGAGGTTGGCGTGAACTGAATCATAACCGCTTGTTCAGTAGAGTTGTTTGCTTTTGATGCTCCTGGTATTCAGGCGACACGAGCCATGTCGAAGTGCTGCAGCCTTTTCGTTTTGAATTTTCCGGCAAATCTCCTTGAATTGGTCGAAGGAGAGGAAGGGGGGCGTGGTGGATCGAAAGGGAAGAGGTTTTTCGGTTATTGGGGCATTAGCGGGCTTTTTTGTTGCGATGTATTCTCTCCTTGCTCTGCCGGAGGGTCTTCATGCCGCCGGCCTGCCGGAGATTACCGCTAAAGCCGACGCGGCGCTTCGAGCGGGTCTGCCGCTTGAAGACGCCATCAGGGAGGCCTTGAGCGCCGCTATCGAAAGCGGAGTGGACCCGGGCGCGCTGGCGCAGCCGCTTTGCCTGTCGTTGTTCAACGCTTCTGTTGCGATAGGAAAAAACCCGGCTAATCTTCCCGTTCAGATAATAACCGTATTTACCGGTGTCTGCGTACGGATGGGCGTCGACCCGATTCGGATGGCCGGGGAAGCCATAATGGGCGTTAGAGCGGCGGCGGCCGTCCACGGCGTCCAGATGGCCGCGGTGCAGCCCCAGATCCAGGCGGCGGTCGCGGCCATTCTCGGCGCATCCCCCGAAATCGGACAGCAGGTGGTTCAAACCGTGCAGGCGGCCTTCAGCGCGCCTCTTCCTCCTGTCGTCGTTCCACCGCCGGTTGGAGCGGGGCAGGCGCCGCCGGGGAGTCAGGAACCCGATGCCGGCCAGAATCAACCCCCTAAGAACAATCCTCCGGGTACCGGGGCTCCCGGAACGGGCGTTCCGGTGATTTACGACCCGCAGGCAAGCCGGTATTAGTAGAGGTGATGGAAAGCAGCCACGCTTCCAGCGTGATGAAAAAGTGTAAACGGTGATGGAGGGGCAATGGCAGGGTTACTTCGAGCGGTGTTCAGGTGGGTCGCAATGGTTATGGCCGGTGTGACCATAGTCGGCGTCGTGCTGTCGAATCATGCGGATGCTGAATTACGGATTACGCCCTATCTCAATTTCGAAGAGGAATACACCGATAATTTTTTCAGGAGCGAGCAGCAAAAGGCGGAGTTCTGGATAACGCAAATCGCTCCGGGCTTGAGCATTGAAGCGCTTTCGGACAAGAGCCGGTTCAATTTCGACTACACTTTGTCTTATTTCATACACGACGATGTCGGCGGGAAGTATGAGGATGCATCGGGACTCGATTATACGGGGCATTTGCTCTACCTCTCCGCCGCGACACGGCTCGGCACGAGGATAACGCTGGGAATCGACGAGAACTACATCCTGACCAGGGAGCCCGCTCAGGCCGATATTTTCTACTCCATCACGAATCGGGACAAGTTCTGGCGTAATCGCCTCAGTCCGTTCATATCCTACGATATCAGCAACAGGGGCGCCGTAAAACTGGGGTATCGAAATGAAGTGTTCAACTATATCGGCAATCCCAGCACCATAGGTAGAGAGGATTCCACGGAGAACCGCGGCATCGTGACGCTTACCTACAACCTCAACAGCCGCAACCACCTCGATCTCGAAAATCAGTACTGGCGCAGAGAATACGATGGCGGCGCCAATAGCGATTATTCGTCGTACCAGGCCAAACTCATCTTCAGGAGAGAATTCAATTCCGAATTCGAAGGCCGGATCGGAGCCGGCTACCAGGTGAGGGAATTCGACGAGGCTGCCTTCGACAGTAAGGGCTCCTTTACGTTCAACCTGGGTTTGAGCAGGCAAACGGATGTGAGCAAAATCGATGTTTTCTTCGAGCGCAACCTCAACGACTTCACCGTGGATAATGATTATTTCGAGGCGTACCTCTTCAAGGTTACGGGGGAGTATCTCCTGTGGGATGTCGTGCGGGCCTACGCGGGCGGTTTCTACCAGTACGCCGATTATGTCCGAAGGTCGCGCACCGACAACGATTACAACTTCTTCGTCGGCGCCGGTTATCTTTTTCTGGATAAGCGCCTGGAGCTCAGCGCGGAGTACGGCCGTACGAACAGGGATTCGAGCCAGGACGGGTCGGATTTTACCGAAAACGTGTTTTTTGTGAGATTGAGAGCACATCATGATTTCGGGTCGACAACCGACAAGAAGGGTGGAGAGTAAGCAGGTAATGGACGGCAAGCTCCGGAAGTTCGTTCTTTTGCTGGTAGTTCTGGCGGCCGCGGCGTGGATTGCGCGGGAGGGCCATTGCGCCGATAAAGGGTATGCTATCGGAAACGGGGATATTCTTTCGATAAAGATTTTCGCCGGCGGTGTTACCCAGGAGACTGTCGACGTGACCGTTTCTTCGCGGGGCACGGTGAATGTGCCCTTTCTCGGCGAAATCAGGGCGGCGGGACTGTCCGTCGCACAGCTCACCGATGCTATAACCCGGCCCCTGGAGCAGGACTACTTCGTTAATCCGCAGGTCATCATCAACATCAAGGACTATAAGAGCAAGAAGGTCTACATCACCGGCGCCGTGGAAAAACCCGGGCTGTACGCGCTGGAAGGGTCCACGACGCTTCTCGAAATGATCGCCAAGGCCGGCGGGGTCACCAAGGAGCGTGGCAATACGGCCTTTATACTGAAGGGTTCCATAAAGGATGTGAAAGACGACAAGGAACTCGATAGGCTGGTAAAGGACCGGAAGGCGGTCCAGGTGAGTCTTCGGGAACTGCTCGACCAGGGGGTGAGCCAGGGGGATGTCGAACTCGAAGCGGACGATGTCGTTTACATTCAGCAGGCCGGCTTTTCGAATGTGACGCAGCATAAGGTATCCGTTCTCGGCAAGGTCGAAAAACCCGGCGTGTATGACTTTCAGGAGGGGCTGACCGCACTGGACGCCTGTACGATGGCCGGCGGGTTCTCCAAGTACGCCGCACCCAACCGTACCGTCATCACGCGAAGGAACGGAGACGAACAGCGCACCATCGATATCAACCTGGAGAAGGTTCAGACCGGTCAGGCTAAAGATGTCCCCCTTCAACCGGGCGACAGGGTTTTTGTGCCTGAATCGTGGTTTTGATTTCGAGTGCGCACGCATTCCGCATTTCCGTGGGGCGGAGCCTGCAACCCGCAACATTTGACGGTCTAAGGTCCCTTACTCATGCAAACAGCACCACAAAACGCTCTAAATGGAAAATCCGCTCTGAAGCCGCACCCCGTGGCTCACTTCCACCAACTCTTGAGGAAGCACCTCGCCCTCGCCGTTTCATGCCTGATTGTCAGCGTTGTGTTCACGGGGCTTTACACATATACCAGGAAACCGGTGTACGAGGCTGTGGCGAAGGTCCTCATCGACAAGGAGAGCGCGCGCTCCCCTCTGACCGGAGAGCACCTCGAAGTCGAAAACTACGTGGGGCAGCAACTATCCTTCCGGACACATTTCAAGATCATCACTTCCCGGCCGGTCCTCGAGAAGGTGCTGGAGCGGGTCGATACCCCTGATGCGACACGGCCGGGCGGCGGTCCGCAGGCGGCGGACAACCTGTTCAACCGCTTTCTGAGGAACTTGAAATCCAACATCACGGATATACGCCTCTACCTGTTTTCCGCTCCGAAGAAGGATACGGAACCGACTTCGCCCGAAGAGAGGGAACTGGCTTCGAGGGTCTCGCAACTGCGCGGCAAAGTCCAGATTGAAGAAGTGAGGGATACGCGCCTGTTGAATATCCGGGTTCGGGACCATGATCCGGTCCTCGCCAGGGACATAGCAAATGGAGTTGCCGAAACATACATCATGTACGATTCGAGCACGCGCCTCGAGACTTCACGGAGAATTCTGGACTGGATGTCGAAGCAACTCCAGGAAACGCAGAAAAGGGTTGCGGATGCCGAAAAGGAATTTCTCGACTTCAAGGAAAGGGAAAACATCTTCTCGCTTGAAGGCCGGCATAAGGTGAGCGCGCAAAAGATCGAGGAGGCAAATGAGGATTTCGTAAAAGCCACGGCCAGGCGCATGGAAATCGAAGCCAAGATCAGCGAGTTGAAGAAGTTCGCCGGAGCGGCGAACAGCGGGGGCGCGCGCGCTTTTCCCTCCTTTCTCAACGACGAGCATCTGAACGCCCTTTTCACTGAATTGCTGAGCAGCGAGGTCGAATACCGTAAACTATCGGGAGTTTATAGGGGCAAGCATCCCGAGATCATAAAGGTCACCTCCAAGATCGGGGAACTAAGGAATAAAATCCAGCAGCAGATTCAGAAAGCGCTCAGCAACCTGGAAGCCGAACGTGGAGTGCTTCTGGCCAGAGAGGCCGCCATGCAGAAAGCGTCGACGGGGTACGAGAGCGAAGCGATCACGTCCAATCGCAAGACGCTCGAATACGCCATCCTGGAGCGTGAGGTGACGACCAACAGGGAACTGTACAATACGCTGCTTACCAAGGTGAAGCAGGCCGCAATGACGGATGAGATCATCAAGAGCAACCTGCGTCTTGTCGAGCCCGCTTCCGTTCCCCTTGGTCCCATATCACCCAGAAAGACCTTGAACATGATCCTGAGCGTGGTTTTCGGTCTGTTTGCCGGGGTCGGGTTGGCGGCCCTTCGCGAATACATGGATCAGACCGTTCACAACAAGGAGGACGTCGAAAGGCTGACGGGGCTTCCGGTTCTTTCCGAAGTGCCGCTGGAGTACCGCAACGGCCGGAAGAAAGAGGAATCCAAGTACTCCATCCCCATCCTGCTCGACATGCCCTTGAACAGCCACTTTGCGGAATCGTTCAGGACTCTCGCCACCAATGTCAGGTTTACGCAGGTCGACCACCCGAAAGGCGTCTACCTGGTCACGAGCAGCATGCCCGGTGAAGGCAAATCCACCCTGACGCTCAATCTCGGCATTACAATGCCGCAACTCGGAATGAGCACACTGGTGCTGGAGGCTGATTTGCGGGTCCCGTCGGTGAAGAACTCTCTCGATATTCAAGCGCAGGAGGGGATCACGGAAGTACTGCTCGATATGGTGAGTACGGAAGTGAAGGATGGCGTGCTCGGGGAACTGACCATCACCGACCTGCACAAGCTTCTCGAGTTACAGGAGAAGACCGGTGAGATCCGCTATGACGGCGGTGCCGACTCGTTTTCCGTGCTGTTCCATAAGGGCCGGATAATCGATGTGGACTGGCTCACCCGGCCTCCGGAGACCGGCTTCGGCCAACTGCTGGTGAAAAGCGGCAAACTCACGCCCGAGCAGTTGGAGATCGTTGTCCAGAAGAAGCAAGCCACGCACCAGAGGTTCGCCACCGTGGTGCTGAACCTTGGTTTTTGCAGCGTCGAGGAACTGGCGGGACCATTGAAGCTTCACATCCAGGAAAACATCGAGAAGCTCTACGGGTGCGGCAATGCCAGGTTCAGGTTTGTGGAGTCTCCCTCCGGTGTTTCCCTTTCCATCGATGAGAAGGATGCGGCCATCAGGACGGCGTTGGGAAACATCGAGACCGAACTGGAGAGAACCCCAAAATACCTGATGGACATAATTCAGCGGAGGATCACCCGGATTCCCGGCACGGAGATGTCCTTGCTGCTATGCGGAAAGAAGCCGGCAAACCCTGCCGAGTTGCTGGCGAGCAAACGGATGAGGGTGCTCGTCGATTTGCTGCGGCGTCAATTCGATCTGATCCTTATCGACTCGCCTCCTGTCGGCACCGTGAGTGATGCGGCGATCCTGAGTTCCCTCGCCGATGGCGTGATACTGGTCATAAAGGCGCTCGACACCAATCATGGAACCATCGCGCGCGCGAAGGAGCAACTGGATACCGTTGACGCCCCGATGGTCGGCGCCGTGCTGAATATGCTCGATTATAGAAAAGAGGGGTACTATTACTACGGCAAGTACTATCACAAGTACAGAAGGTATTATACCGAGTAGTCCGCGACGTTTATTCAATATGCAGCTTCGGCGAGACGGAGACGGATCGCTCGAAGGGAACCGGGGTGTGGTAACGCTTCGCTTTTTCCCATATGGGTGAGTTTTTTGTCCCTGTGTATTTTGTCTTTGCACCAGTGACCGTGTTTTGTCGTACGGTTTCATATCCGAACAGCCGTACTCAACCCGTAACCCGTAACCCGTAACCCGTAACTTGGAACTTGGAACCCGCAACCCGCCAAGGCGTCCCGATGGCCTGTAACCGGGTTGGCGGAGCTGTCTAAAGGCCCGTGCCGTCGGATCGCGCGGTCACTGCCGATATGTCGCATGCCCGGTTAAAACATCGCCTCTGCATGGTCGTTTCGCTTGCGGTCCTGGTTTTGGCGACACCGTTGCTTTTCAGCCTCATCCAGGCCGACCTGCTCGCCTCCCTGGCGCGTGAAAAGCTTGAAGCGAAGGAATACAAGGAAGCCTCCCGACTACTGGAAAGAAGCATCGGCTATACGAACGCCAATCCCGACTACTATTACCACCACGCCGAGGCGCTGACCGCCCTGGCGGGAGAATCCCTATACACGTACGGCAACGCCCGCGATTTGTTGAATCGGGCGATGGAAAGCTATGAAAAGGCCGCTGCATTGAATCCTTTGGAGGGTGGAGCATGGCTGGGTATTGCGTACGCCACCTGGCGGCTCGGTTACTTCAAGGGGAGAGATGCGCAATGGAGGCCTTCCGTCGAGTCTTTCTTCCTGAAAGCATTGGAAACGGACCCGAACAGCAGCAGATTCCTCCACGGCATTACCGATTATTACCTGTCCTTCCGGGAATATTCCAAGGCGGGCCCATACCTGGAAAAATTGGCGACCGTCTATCCGAAAGCCTTACCACACCTGGAAAAGCACCGCGCATGGTCCAAGGAGGCCGCTCAGCGCTTCAGATCGGGATTGCGCCCGGCGACGCGCAATCCGCTGGTAGACGTGGATGCTCTCCTGGCGCTCGTCGATCTGGCCGAGGAACAAGGAGATTGGACCGAGGCCGAAGCCTGCATGCGGGAAGCAATCTCGCGGACACGGGGCAAGGCAAGGGAGAGTTGGTTCGTCCGGCTCGGCGGCTTCCAACTGCAGCGCGGAAATCGGAGCGATGCCGTGGAGACCTTCATCCAAGTCCTGCGGATGGCGGCGGACAGGGAACGTGCTTTTGAAGGGATACTTGGAGTGTGCCGGTCCGTCGGTGCGGAGGGTTTTGTCGATGATCTGCGGCGTGAGATGAGCCGGTTGAATCTCATGCCGGAGAGTAGGAGTCTCATTGCCGCCGGGAGATCGTTTCTCCGGAGCGGCGACCTGGATCGAGCCGTCGGATACATCGAGGAGGCGTTACGGCGGGAGGAGAGCGCAACGGCGAGAAACCTGCTGGCGGAAGCCGCCTTGAGCCGAAAAGAATGGGACCTTGCGGAACGGCAGGTTCGACGCGCCATTTTGCTGGAGCCGAACAACAGCGAGCATTACCACCTGTTGGCCCGGTGCCTGGACGTTCAGGGGAAACGCATTCCGGCGATCGACGCCATAGCCGATGCCGTGCGCCTGGCGAGGCCTTCCGCGCCCGCTCACTACCACACCCTTCAAGGGGCTTTGTATTGGGCCGTTGGAGACTTCCGGAAGGCCCTGGAGTCCTGGCAAGCCGGCAACAGGATTGCTCCTGAAGATGGAAGCATCGTTTTTCTGATAGCCCGTGCGTACGGAGCGCTCGGGGACTTTCCAGCGGCCGAGCGGAATTGCTTTGCCGCCCTGGCGCTCAAACCGGGTGACAAAGCCATCATCGAGGAGTTGAAAGCTATCAGAACTCAAATGGCGGACACCCAATGAGGTGCCTCGCAGTTCCGAAAGGACCACCTCAATCAAAGTTCTGAGCGGCAGATACGGCATCCGAAGGGCGGTGGGTTCCCTTTCCGAAGCCGTTGCCGAGTCGGGGGCCGGGGAGCGGGTGGCGAGAGCGGTAGGGTGGACCCTGTCGGGCTCCGTCGCCGCACGGGTCGTTGCCTTGGGAGCCTCGGTTGCAGCCGCGAGGATACTCGGAGGCGAGGGATTCGGCGGTTTGAATATGGTCCAGAACACCGCGGGCATGCTCTGTGTGTTCACGTGCCTTGGGTTCGGAGTGACGGCGACCAGGTATGTGGCGGTACACAGGGAGCGGGACCCCGGGAAGACGGGCCGCATCATCGCGCTTTCGGAAGGAGTCCCGGGAGCGCTTTCGCTGCTTGCCGGCATCGCTCTGGCAATCTTTGCTCCCTTGGTCGCGGGGAGGGTGCTCGATGCTCCGGAGCTGACTCCGGCGTTGAGGTGCGCCCCGCTCCTGCTGATCATGAGCACCTTGACGACGGTGCAGTCCGGCGTGCTGACCGGATACGAGTCGTTCAAGTCTCTTGCGGCCATCGGTTTGATAGCCGGCGGGTTCCAGGCGGCGGGCGTCGTGCTTGGTGCGTGGTTCGCTGGAATACCGGGCGCGGTCGTCGGGATGGGGTTGGGCTTGACGTTGAACTGGGGGCTCGCGCGCCGAGAGGTCCGGCGGCAGTCGCATCGCATGGGAATCTTCGTGAACTGGGCCGGTGCGACAGGGGAATGGAAGATCATTCCCCGGTTCGGTCTGCCCGCCTTTTTCAGCGAGTTGTTGATGGGACCTGCCCATTGGGTCGCGCAGGCGATCATCGTGAACCAGCCCGGCGGATACTTCGAAATGGGAATGTACGGCGTGGCCATGCAGTGGAGGTCTATCGTCTTGTATGTTCCTTCGCTTCTGACGACGGCGACCCTGCCGGTGCTTTCGGAGCTCGCCGCGAAGCCGGGGCAGCGGGGATTCCGCGGGATGCTGTTTACAAGCATCGGTATCGCATCGGCGGGGACTTTGGCGGTCGCAATTCCCCTGTCGCTTCTATCCCGCTTCATTCTCTCCGCCTATGGGGAGGAGTTCACGGCCGGGGTCGCTCCTTTTGCGCTTGTGATGTTAACGGGCGTGATCGTGGCGGCCCTTCAGGCACAAGGGCAGTTCTATGCGGGGGAGGAGCGGATGTGGATGGGCGCTTCCTTGAATGCGGTCTGGAGTCTGAGTCTGATAGGCTTTACGTGGCTGTTTCGGGAGCAGGGGGCGCTGGGACTGGCGAAAGCCGGCCTGGCGTCCTATTCGCTGCATGGAGTTTTGTGCATCATAGCCATGAAGCTGTTGATGTCGGGAACGAGGAATTGATGACTGCCGGGACGGGGATTTGGGAAGGATGCGAACTGGTCCCGGTAGCCTGTGACCGGTGCGGCGGGACCGAGCACGCCGAACTACTGCGAAGGCCTGATTCGCTCCGGGTGGTGGAATGCGCTCGGTGCGGTCTTTGCTTCGTCAATCCCCGGCCGCATGCGGACCTGATCCGGCAAATATATGATGGGTCTTATTTTTCCGAATCCGATCCCACCCGGCTGAGTGGCGTCGGATACGCCTCATACCTGGATGGACCGGAGCGGAGCCGGGCGCTCATGGAGACGCGTACGCGGATGGCTATCGTCAGGCGGCATATACGGTTGGAGGGGGCCGGATTGCTGGAAGCCGGCTGTGCCACGGGCGAGTTCTGCGGGGAGGCGGCTTCGCTGGGAGCGACGGCGCATGGGGTCGATCTGTCCGCCCGAGCCATAGAAATTGCGGGAACCAGGCATCCGGAGTGCGCCTTCGATGCAGTGGAGCTCGAAAATGCAACCGGTTTCGGTTTGTACGACGTAGTGTGTGCTTTCGAGGTCATCGAACACGCGGAAAGTCCCGGCCGCTTCATGGAAATGCTTTCCATGGCGGCAATTCCGGGGGGATGGGTGGTCGTGAGCACGCCGAACGTCGATTGCGCCAGAAAGATCGGACCGGAAAGATGGCTGGGATTCACCAGGAGCTTTGAACACCTCTACTATCTGAGCATCGATGACCTGGCGCACTATGGGGAAAGGGCCGGGCTTTCTCCGGTTGAATGGTACACCTTCGGCGGTCTCCAGGCGGACCGCTCCGGCGATGCGCCCGATTCCCCGCTCGTCGGAGTGCTGAAGTTCGCTTTGAGACCCCTGGCGCGCCGGTACCGAAGATTCATGGATTCCGGAAGGCGGACGCTCCCCTACCGGCGGCGCGGACACGAAACGGACCTCGTGGCGATCATGAGGAAGGATGCGGTCTGAAGTGGCGCAGGCAAGACGGGATTACCGGGTGATGCGCACGACCGGTCCGTGTGGCGAATCGTCCATTCCCGCCGTGTCGGTGATCGTGCCCGTCTACAACCGCGCCTCCCTCGTAAGGGGAACCCTGGAGTCCGTTCAGCGGCAAACCATCGCCCACGCCGTCGAGACCATCGTGGTCGATGACGGCTCCACGGACCGGACGTTGGAGGAACTCATGGGGATACCGTGGCCGCGGGGGCGCCTGGTGGTGATATCGGGACCCAACGGTGGACCCGGTGCGGCCCGAAATGCCGGTTTTCTCCGTTCCACGGCCCCTTATGCGATGTTTCTTGATTCGGATGATCTGATAAGCGAGACGAAGCTCGAAGTCCAGTTGCATGCATGCGCAAGGGACAACTGCGATTATGTGACGTGTGAAGTGGAGATCGTGGATTCGGGAGGGGCTTTGGAGGATATCCTGGGTTGTGACGTGCGCGATGAATGGAAAATCCTTCCCGGTTTTCTGCAAGGCCGGTTTTTTCCGGTGGGATGCGCCGTCTACACGCGGGAAGCGTGCGAAAGGGCAGGGGGGTGGCCCGAGGGAAGGGAGAATTACGAAGACTGGCTCTGGCATATACAACTGGCGATACGGGGCGTGCGGGGTTCCCATGTGCGTGAACGGTTGCTTCGCGTACGCCGGCATGACGGGACAAGGTTATCCGCCTCTGCACGGGGACGGAGCAAGGTGGAGGAATTCTTCGGATATCTGGACGAGGTCCGGCGTATTGCCGTCACGAATAAAACCCTGTGGCTCGAATGCCGGGAACCGCTGGCGCGGAATTATCTATGGGGGGCGGTTCAGGCATTGCGGCGCGGAGAGGAGAAGCCGGCTCGGCGCATGCTTGCATCCGCGCGGGAAGTGACCGGAGCCTTCGGATTAAGGTTCCATGCGGCGGCGCTGTCGCCGCTCTGCCGGATTGGGGGGGGAGCGACCCTGGTGGCTCTCTACGACAGGTTTTCGGAGAATAGTGTTTTGAAGAAAATCTTGAGAAAGAGGGTCTTGGGTTGATGCGGTCTTTCTTTCGGAAGCTGCATTGGGCCACAGGCAAACAACAGCCGCTCCCGGTGTCCGGACCGACCCGGTTTTGAGAGAACGATACGGTCTCCCGGTCCCGGACGACTGTAAGTTGCCGTACTCGAGAAACGATTAGAGGAATTACCGCTCATGATTCCGGTTGCGCTAACCCGGTCCACAACGGAGGATGCTTCGTCACCGTCGGCTTTGTCTTCCCCGGCAGTCGAATCTGCAGCCGAGAATGACGGCAGTCTCGCGTCCGGGGGGATGGCGGTCTTTGCCTTTGAGACGATGTGGCTCCTCGCTTCGCTGACGGTGCATGTCGTCTACAACAATCCGAACGGGTACTTCATTGCCTGTGCTTCCCTTGCTGCCTACTGCGCCGTTAATTGGAGGACAATACGCGCCGTCCCGCTGCCCGTGAAGTTCATATGCGCCTCTTTCGTTCCCGCCGTTTTTGGGGGTTGGAACACGGGATATTGGGAGGACATAGGCACGCCGGTCATCAGTTCTCTGACGGCGCTGGCCGTTATGGGGGTATTTCCGGTCAAGTTCCAGCAGCAAAGGCATGTGCGGATGATTGCATTCATGGGGCTCGTTTTGACGCCGATCGCGGTCTGGCAGTCATTCGTCAGGAATTCTTCACTCCGCGCAATCGCGGTGGGAATTCGTAGCGGAATCAATACGCAGGCGTTGTACGGCTGGGGGGGGCTCTGCTGTGCGATGTTTGCCCCCGCAAAGTCGGTTTGGATAGCCATACCCTGGGGGTGCTTCATTGTCCTGACGGGTTCGAGGTCGGCATTGCTCGGCGCGGTAGTGGTCGTGCTCTTCTGGGGGCTCTACGGTTCAACCGGTCGAAGCCGCTTAAGACCGTGGTTGCTCGTCATCAGCTCTTTTGTCGGCTTGTACCTTTTCTGGACCGTGCAGGGTTATCTCATTTCGGCATTCGGACCGTCCAACACCTTCTCGCAAAGTGTGGAGCGGCTTCTGGGAAGTGAGATTCTCATAACGATACAGGAGCGAAATCTGATCACGGAGGGCTGGATAGACTTCTTTCTGAACAACCCGACATTTTTCGGTCATGGCCTTAATTCATATGGCTGGAGAATGCTTACATATTTCTATCCGCATAACGGATATCTGCATATGTTGAACGGGAGCGGCGTGGTTGGCGCGGGGTTGTATCTGGCCGGTTTCTTCATTGCCGTACGGCAGGCCGTTCGCACGCGAATGGGAATGGACTATCATGGCCGTCTCGGGTTTGCCGTGTTCGTGGCGCTCGCCGTGCGCCAGTTCGCCGAGGTCAGCCTGTTCGTGCAGGTGAGTCACATTTTCGGATTCACCACGTGCTACTTCATTGGATTGGGACTGGCGAAACTGGATAGCCTGAATCGTAGCATGGAATGAGAGTACCCGCTTCTCACTGAGGTTCGTTTGCACATGCATTCCGTTCTTGTACAGGATGTAGGGGATTGACAGGATTGGGAATCGAACGAATGCAGTGTCTTCCTGTTAATCCTGAAGATCCTGTCAATCCCGTCTAATAGAGGGCGTGTACTTCCGTCGTCATGCGTCGGGGAGTGCAATTCGGAGCACGCGTGGGCGTACGCATAGCGCATGTGCTCTCCGGGATGGCGTCCGGGGGGATAGAGCACTGGCTGGCCAACCTTGCGTTTGAGAGCCGGCGGAGCAGGGGCGAGTCCGTGGAATTCGAATTCATTACCTTGCTCGCCGAGGGGGGCGTTGTTGCCGATATCCTTTCCGCAAACGGGTTCCGGGTCCGTCACATTCCCTTCTCATGGAGAACCCCCGCTGCAACGGCGTTGTCGCTTATCCGGCTGTTCAACTCGAGGCGCTATGACGCGGTCGATTGCCACGCGGATTACCTTGCCGGGTTCGTCAATTTTTGCGCCATGTTGGCGGGAGTTCCATGCAGGATTGCGCATGTCCACAGCACACGGTTCGCCTTTGCCGATCCCGCTCGCGAACTCAGATACCGGGCAGGCCTGCTGCTTCGAGTTCTATGCCTCCGATGCTCCAACGCCGTAGTGGGCTGTTCGCGGGATTCTTTGTGGGCTTTTCTCGGGAGTCCCGCCGCCTGCCGGGGTATTCCGGCAGGCGCGAAGACGCGCGTGATCCATTGTGGAGTACCCCTTGACCGCTTCCGCGCATGCCTGGACGCCGGTCCGGACGTCTTGCGCGAGGAAGCGGGGTTGCCTCCGGATAGCCGTGTCCTGATACATGTGGGGCGTCACGCGCCCGAGAAAAACCTGGGGTTCCTGCTCGAAGTCTTCCGTATGGCGCGGGAGCGCATCGAGAAGCTGCGGCTTGTATTCGTCGGGGAGGGTGAAGACACCGCGGGTTTGCGTTTGCGCGCTCGATCGATGGGAATCATCGACCATGTCCGCTTTCTCGGTTTCCACGCTAATGTTGCCCGGCTGCTCCGTACGGCCTCCGCTTTCGTATTCCCCTCGATAAACGAGGGACTCCCCGTTGCCCTGGTCGAAGCTCAGGCCGCCGGCCTTCCCTGCCTCGTTTCCGACACGGTGACGGACGAATGCGACATCGTCTCCGAACTGGTCGTGCGTTTGCCCCTGTCGTCCCCGGATGCCTGGGTCCGAGCGATTGAAAGGCGCCTCGAGCGCACGCCGGGCGTGACTCCACGGGCGGCGCTGGACCTGGTGGACGGGAGTTCGTTCAACATCGAGTACAGCTACAGAGAGCATATGGATTTGTATCTGAATGCGAATCCGTTGCGGACGCGGCGAGACCGGGCCGATGCAGAAAAGTGACATGAAGGTCCTGGTGGTTCAGGACTGCGCTCGCAGCCATTATGCGGTGGCGAGGGCGCTGAACGCCGAAGGATGCCTTGCTGCGCTGGCGACGGGATGGTACGTCCCGGAGAACCGCCTTGTGAGGAGGCTGCTGCCGGTTTTCGGAAATCCCGGCTTGAGGATGCTGGCTGCCGGGTCGCGCCGATTGCCGCCGGATAAGATCGTCGCTTTCAGGCGGCAGGCGCTTTTCCAACGTCTGGTGGAGGCCCTGGCTCCCCGGAACGGCAACTCCGACTGGCGGCATATCCGGGACCGGCGGTTTGCCGAACGGGTGGCACGTTCGCCTCTCCCGGCGCATAACGTCGTCTACGCCTGTGCTTATGCCGCCCTGGAACTGCTCGAGGCCGAACGTGAGCGAGGCGTGTTCACCGTTTTGGAGCAGACCGACGCCGGCCCTCTCCACTACGAACTGCTGGCTGAAGAGGAGCGCAGATGGCCTCGGTATGTGGCCGGACCGGGAGTAGTTCCGCAAGCCTGCATTGATAGGAACATGCGTGAGTGGGACCTTGCCGGACTGATCGTAGCCCACTCGGAATGGACGCGCGACGCCCTTGTGAAAACAGGGTGCGATCCCGGCAAAATCGAAGTCGCGCCTCTTGCGTACGAGTCCGAAACGGCCGATGCGCCCAATGCGGAAACGGCTCCGGGAAAGCGATGCCGGAGAGACTTCCTGCGTGTCTTGTGGCTTGGAAATGTGAACGTCGGCAAAGGCATACAGTATCTTGTCGATTGCGCGGCCCGGATGGCGCATCTACCCGTGGAGTTCACGGTTGTGGGGCAGATTCGGATTTCGAGGAAGGCCATTGAATGCGCGCCCCGCAACATCCGCTGGGTGGGGCCGGTTCCGCGCAGCAGCGTATCGCGTTACTATGTGTCCTCCGATGTTTTCGTCTTTCCGACCATTTCGGACGGCTTCGGGTTGACGCAACTCGAAGCCATGGCGCACGGGACCCCCGTAATCGCCACACCCAATTGCGGCAGCGTCGTTCGGGACGGGATAGACGGCTTCATCGTACCGGCGCGTGATCCGACTTCTCTGACGAAAGCACTGTTGAACTTCATTGCGGACAGGTCCTTGTCGCGGCGAATGGGCGAAGCCTGCATGGAGCGTTCGAAGGAATTCAGCCTCGAGAAGTATGGGAGCAATCTCCTGGAGAAAGTGGAGTTGCGCATGTCCGGCCGGAGAGGAGAAAGCCGGGTTGCGCGTACGGCCGTCGCCGTCCCCAATCCGGCCTCCAATCCGGCTCCCGGTCCAGGGCGCATTCATGGTTGAATCGAAGAAAGCCGTACTCCACGTTGCGCTGCATCCCGTGACGGGGCCATGGACCATAATGCGCGAGCTTGCGGGAGCGCAGGCGCGGTCCGGCCGCTATGCCGGGGTCGGCTTCGCACTGATCACCTATCGAGACTGGCCCGAGCGGTATGAACGCGAACTTCACGAATCCGGATTGCCGGTGTTTCGCGCCTTCACGCCCAGGCTCTTCGGGACCGCATCGTTTCTCCTGCAACGCTTTCGCCATGCTCCGATCGCCCGCTGGGCTGTTCAACTGGCCCGTCGGAGCGGAACTGAGTCCGTCATTGTCCACTTTCACAACGCATGGATGAGCGGCGTGTTCTTGCCCTTGCATGCTCCCGCGGACGTTTCGCTCCGGACCGTCGTCACTTTCCATGGGGTGAACAGACGGCTTCTTCGGATGCCCGTAAGGCGTGGATTGCACTGCTGGATGGCCGGACGCACCGGAAAATACGCCGACATGTCGACTTCCGTCGATGCATGCAGTCCGGCGGTCGCCGGGGAGATCCTTGGAATTTCCCGCGATGCTTTTCGTGTCGTTCCAAACGGCGTACAAGATACGAATCTTCGCGGATGTCCCCGCATCATGGGAAGGGATGTGTTTACGATCGGCCAGATCGGGTCCGTTGAGGAAGCAAAGGGCTGGCGTATCGCGGTGGAATCGGCCCTGACGCCGGCCGGGAAGAACAGGAAGGTCCGCTTGATCATCGCGGGAGACGGACCGGATGCGGCCCATGCGGCCGCTACGGCAGCCGCTCATCCGGATGTCATCGAATACAGAGGGTTCGTCGGTCGCGCACGGGACACCGTTATGCCGGAACTGGACGCTCTTTGCATCATGTCGGAGCAGGAAGGCCTGCCGATGACCTTGATCGAGGCCTTCTCGCTGGGTATTCCGGTAATCGCGACACCGGTCGGCGGAATACCGGAAGCGATTGTCGACGGACGCAACGGCTTCCTGTCGGCCCCGAATGCCGAAGGTCTGAGCAGGGCGGTTTCCGCCCTGACGGATGATCCGGCGCTGCATGAGTCGATGAGCAGGGTTGCGAGACGGACGTTCGAGGAACGATACGAGATTACCCGTGTGGTGAGTCTATACGATCGGGTATACCGGGATGCGATGCTCGCGTGAAAGCGCACGTGGTTTGAGGGAGTGGTTGCGGGTTGCGAGTTGCGGGTTGCGAGTTGCGGGGTTGCGGGTTCGTAAGGCGTAACCGTGTTTTCGGTGGTTCAACGGCGTTCTCGCGAATGGAAACATGATGAAAATACTCCATGTTGTCCGTGGGTTGGAGCAGTCCGCGGGGACGACGCGCGCCGTTGTCGCCATTGCCGGGCAGCAGGCGAGACTGGGGCATGAAGTCTCCGTGTATGCGGTCCGCAAGCCCAGGAGGATATTCGAGACGTTGCCGGATACTTCCCTGGTCGATACTCGCCTCTTCAAGATGTCGCTTTCCCCGGATAATCCGGGATTTTCCGTCGGTTTCATTCACGCGATGAAGAAAAATGTCGCTGGATTCGACATCGTGCACATTCACGCCGTTCGAAATACGGTGACTTTGTGGGCCATGTGCTGCGCCGCCGGTGCGGGAGTGCCCTTTGTCGTGGCGCCGCATGGCGTGTACGACGGGTGGGCGATGCGGCAAAGACCGCTCAGGAACAAACTCTACGACAGGCTGTTCGAGGTCCCGCTGCTCGACAAAGCCGCTCTGATCCAGTGTCTGACGGAACGCGAAGCGCAGCAGATACGTGCAATGGGAGTGCGCGCGAAGTGCGCGGTCCTGCCCAATGGAGTATGGTCCGGTAGGGACCGCCGGAACAAGGGAGAGAGGAACTCCGTTTCCGGCAAATCAGGCTCCGGAACCGTAACGGCCGGAACCGGCATTCACGGTGTCGCCAGGCCCGGGGCCGGAGCGCGCCGGTCCACCGGCGGGAGGTTGTTGTTCCTGAGCCGGATACATCCCAAAAAGGGTCTCGATTTGCTGTTGCCTGCTTTCACCGGAATTGCCCGAGAGTTTCCGGACCTGCAACTGGTGATTGCCGGGAGTGATGCCGGAGACGGATACCTGAAGAAAACCATGGACTTCGCCAGGGAACTCATGCCCGGTCAGGTAGCCGGGGCTTTCGGTTCGTCCGGGATTTCCGGACGCCGGCATTCCGCCGTGCGGATGCGGTCCATACCCGACGACTCCCGGATCGTGTTTCTGGGCGAAGTGGCGGGCGGTATGAAAGAGTACTGCTATGCAGCGGCCGACGCTTTCATCCTGCCGTCCTACTCGGAAGGGTTGCCCGTCGCCGTGCTTGAAGCGATGGCTCACGAGCTTCCCGTAATCATTACTTCCGCATGCAACCTGCCGGAAGTGGAGGAGTGGGGAGCCGGCGTCATCGCAAGAGTCTCGGTCGACGATATCGCCAGTAAAATCGGCGGAGTTTTCCGGGGGGAGGTCCGCACGCGATACGGCGCCGCCGGGCGCAAACTGATCGAGAGCCGCTTCCTGTGGCCCTCCGTAGTGGACAGGATACTCGATGCGTACAAGGATATCGTTTCTCGGGAATCCCGGGGGCAAGGGGCAAATCGGCTATGAGAGTCCCGGTTTCCGTCCTGATCCCCGTCAAAAACGAAATCAACAACCTGCCCGGATGCCTGGATGCGATCAAAGACTGGGCGGATGAAATCGTCGTGGTGGATTCCGCCAGCACCGACGGCACAATCGAATGCGCGAACGCGGCGGGGGCCGTGGTTATGCAATTTCGGTACAAAGGCGGCTGGCCCAAGAAACGGCAATGGGCCATGGATAGGTACAGGTTTCGCAACGACTGGATTTTGCTCCTGGACGCGGATGAAGTATTGCTCGATCCCATCAAGGACGAGATACGGGAGGCCATAAGGCGCAAGGATTTCGATGGTTACCGGATGAGGCTGGAGATAGTGTTCCTGGGCCGTCAACTAAAGCATGGAGCGTCCGGATTGCTGAAGCTGAACCTCTTCCGAAAGGGCAAGGGGAGATTCGAAAGACGCCTCCGGGAACAGGACCTCTCCATGGGGGACGTGGAAGTACACGAACACATTTACGTGGATGGTCCCGTCGGCCTCCTTCGCAACGTCGTGAGGCACGAAAACTTGAATTCGATCGAGCGGTACATCGAAAAGCACAACGCCTATTCGAACTGGTCCGCGAGCGTGTTCCTCGAGGGTGAGGACACGGAGATAAAACCGCGCTTCTGGGGTTATCAGGCCGAACGCCGCAGATGGCTCGTGAAGAACTTCCTCATGTGGCCCCTTTCTCCCCTCGCTTACTTTCTTCTGATCTATATCGGCAAACTGGGCTTTCTCGACGGCAAGCAGGGGTTCATCTACAGCGCTTTTCAAGCCGTGCAGCTCTTCCATACGAAGACGAAGATACACGAGGCCAGGCTCAACAGGCTCGGTAACAAACCACGGGTATGCGAAGAGCGAAGTCCGGCGGCGCTCCCATGAAACGGGGGCTTCGTTTCGCCGCGTCCCGCACCGGCCGCGAAAGACGGTTCTCGGAAAGCCGCGGTCGTCGATGACTGGTGATCCCGCGCCGTCCTCCACGATAGGGTGACTACCGGCGACATGTTCTCCCGCATTCAGTTCACGGCTTTTGTCCTGCTCCTGGTTTTCACCCCCGTGGCAAAGGGCTCCACGCCGAGATGGGCCTTCTGCGCCGCGCTGTGGCTTGCGCTCGTGTCCTTTTCGGCGATGGTGCTTAAGCGGACCGGCAACGGCGCAACATTGCTGCCTCGCACTTCCTTGAATACTCCCATCGCACTGTTGGTGGTCTGGGGGGCGTTGTCCCTGTGCTGGTCCATGTACCCCGGCGCCACGGTGTGGGCGCAGATGCGACTCCTGCTCTACGTGGCCGTCTTTTTCACGGCGCTCGATCTGTCGCTGTCGCGAAAGCGGCTCAAGATACTGGTATGGGTCATCACGAGCGTGGGGACGGCCGTCGCTTTGGCAGGGATCATCAAGTACGGCGGCGGTTTTGGTCCTGATGGACAGGCTGCGGCGCAACCGCCGACCATATTCTTCGTCAATCGCAACCATTTCGCCGGGTACCTGGCGATGGTTTCGGCTCTGATGCTGGGCGTGGCCTTCCACAAACCCTTCGGCAACGGGCTTGCCTGGTCTCTGCTTCCGATACCGGCGCTGTGGGCGTTTTGCCTGAGCCTTTCCCGTGGGGCCTGGCTCGGTCTGTTTGCAGGGGTAGTGGTTATTACCGCGCTCTACACGGCGAAACGGACGGATGGGAGGCGAAAAGCGACCCTGGCGGGGTTGGGGCTGCTCTGCATGCTATGTTTGACGCCTCTTGTTGCGGGCGGGGCGCTGGAGAGGATTCGGGACACGCGGGACGTTACGGAGAGGTTCGTGGTCTGGAAAGGCTGTGCGTCCATAATCGGCCGACACCCGTTGACCGGGACCGGCCTGGGCACGTTTCCCTGGTCCTTCGCCGCGGTGCGGCCCGAGGGAGTGACGACCCGGTATTACGACGCGCACAACGACTACCTCCACATTGTTGCTGAAACCGGGTTTCCGGTACTGATTCCTCTCGCCTGGGGGCTTTTCGTCCTGCTCGGGCATGGGGTCCGGACACACGCAATATCGGCCGGCCGCCTGAGTTCGGCTGTGGCCCTCGGAGCGCTTGGGAGCGCCGCGTATATGCTGGTGCACAGTCTGGTCGATTTCAGCATGCAGATAACGGCCAACGGCGTTTTGTTCAGCACTCTGGCCGCAATGATGATGAGCAGACCGGAAAGGGAAAGCTCGTACGGCAACGGACGAAAACATTCCGATTCGAAAGGGGGCCATGAGCATGCCATCCATGAACCGGACCGACCCGCGGATTACTCTGCGGCCGGTCGAATGCTGGGACAGTGAATTTCTTTACACCGTCTACGCGAGCACGCGCGAGGAAGAGATGGCGTTGATCCCCTGGAGTCCGGAGCAGAAGGACCGGTTCCTCAGGATGCAGTTCGACATGCAGTCCCGTTACTACCATACCCATTACCCTGCCCACTTCGCTTCCGTCCGGTTCGATGTCGTCGAGTTGAACGGCATGCCCGCCGGGCAACTGTACACGGCCCGTTCGGAAACGGAGGTCCGCCTGGTCAACATCGCTCTGCTGCCCGCCGGCCGGAACCTCGGGACCGGTACCCGGCTCATTTCGGAATTGCTGCAAGAGGCCGGGCAGGGGGGCTTGTGCGTGCGACTCCATGTGGATAGGGGCAATCCCGCCGGTCGGCTTTACCGGCGGCTCGGCTTCGTCGAAATTGGTGGAGACGATATCCGTCTGCTCATGGAGTGGCGCGCTGCGGTCAATACGGCATAGTCCCGGCTTTGCGCGTCCGATACAGGGCCTCCCAGTCGGATGGATACGGATAAGCATGAGATGCCGACAATAGCGGAGAGACGATGACAGCGGTTGATCCGAGGCAGATACTGTTTGCGATCCTGAGCGCCGAACGAACCGGAGTACATCCGGAACTGACTGCCGGTGTTACGGTCCAGGATTGGCGGGTGATTGCGGACCTGGCCCGGAAGCACCAGGTTGCGTCTCTTTTCCTCCACCGTTTGAGACAGCTTCAGGTGCAGGCGCCGCCGGAAGCGCCGGGCATTCTTCGAGAGGAATCCTTCAGGACGGCAGGCAAGAACATGGTGTTGTTCAAATGCCTGGCCGACATACTGGAACGTTTCCATCGCGCCTCCATTCCGGTGATTCTCCTCAAGGGGGCGTTTCTGGCCCGCAAGGTGTACGCCGACCTCGCGCACCGGAAGATGGGCGATATCGACCTGCTCATTGGAAGACGCGACATGCGGCGCGCACGGTCCATTCTGTCGGACCTCGGGTACGTCACTCGAGAGTTGTACCGGGAATCCATCGAGGAGGTACGCCATTTCAAGCACAGGCATCCGGAGTACGGAGCGGTCATCGAGCCGCATTGGAACCTTATCGAGGCCAAGACCGGAATCCATGTGGACATCGATGGGGTGTGGGCGAGGGCGAGAGATGCCGTCATGGACGGCCGGCCGTACCTGGAGATGGCGCCCGAGGACCACGTCCTCTACCTGTGCGTTCACAATGTCATGCACGCATTCAACATGGGGATTCGGACGATATACGATATCGTGGCGACGCTCGGGCATTATCGCGACGAACTGGACTGGACGGTGCTGGTCCGGCGCGCGCGGCGGTGGAACGCGACACGCTCCCTCTTCGTGAACCTGTGGCTCGCGGAGAAACTCCTGGGGGCGCCGTTCCCGGCAGGCCTGCAACGTCTTCTCGCTCCCGCGGGCTTCGATCGGGAGTATCTCGCTTTCGCCGAGGAGTGCCTCTATGTCGGTTCGGAAGAAGCCGGGAGCGCTTTTCCGCACTCGAACAGCGTTGCGCTGGTGTGGGCGGAGAAGAGCCCGGCGGCTAAAGTCCTCCTGGTGCTGCGCAGTATCTTCCTTCCCCGCACGATGATGGCGTCCATGTATCCGGCGCTGCCCGATTCCTGGCGAATAATGCTCTACTACCCGGTGCGGGTCAAGGACGTGCTGGCGCGGCATATGCGAGTAGGCGTCGATCTTTTCCTTGGAAACCGGGAAACGGTCGAACGCATAAAACGCCAGAATCGCATCGACAGGCTCACCCGATGGCTGTTTTCGGAGTGAAAGACTTTTTGATGAACGTTTCCGAAGCGCTTCGGTCATACAGGGCCGATTCCACCCCTTCAACCACGTCGGCTGGGTCTCCCCCGGCATCCTTTTTATCCTCTTTTCTCCGTTTTGCGGGCCCGCGCGCCTGGGCGTCCCTCCTGGCGACACTCCTTCTGGGCCTCGGTGAAGGAGTGGGAGCGGTCATGCTGCCGCCGTTTCTGTGGCTTATAGGTTTCGGGGGAACGGACGGGGCGCCGGGTACGGACCGGTTTACGCTGCTGGTGGGAAACGCCTTCAAGGCGCTCGGGGCGCCCATGACCTTGCCGGCCGTGCTCCTGGCTTATGTGGCCGTGGTGACGGTCCATGCCCTTGCAAGGCGCGGACAGGAAGCGCTCGATGCCCGGATGATCAACGGCTTCATCCGTTCCCTTCAGGATCGCATCTATGCGGCTTTGAGCCGGGTCGAATGGCTGTGCTTCGTGCGGATGAGCGGGCCGGACATCCTCCGTGTTCTGACGTCTGACGTGATGCAGGTGGGGCACGCAAGCCGGCAGCTTCTGCAACTTGGCGCAACGGGGTTCATCTGCGCCGTATACGCCGGAGTGGCCCTGGCCCTTTCTCCCGTCATGACGCTTGCGGCTGTGGGATGCGGTGCGGCGATCGCTCTGGCTCTGCGGTCGCGCAACCGGCTGGCCCGGACTTCGGGAAATGCCCGACAGGCTACTGAGAAGAGCATGTATTCGGCGGTGAGCGAACACCTGGGAGGAATGAAAATAGCCAGGAGTTACGGCCTCGATCGGGAGCATGCAAAGGGCTTTTTCGCCATAACGGCGGCGAACGCGGACCTGCGTATCGGTCTTGCGCGGGCGAACGCCGAGACGCGCCTGGTTCACCAGGTGGGAGCCGCGGTCGTGCTTGGCGCTTTTTTCTTCATCGGGGCGGAGGTGGCGGCCATGTCGGCCCCGGCCCTCCTGCTCATGGTATTCGTGTTCGCGCGGTTGCTGCCGAGGTTTTCCGTCATGCAGCAGCAGTTCCAGCAGATGGCGAATGCGCTTCCGGCCTTCCGTTCGGTCATGGCTACGCAGGCCCGCCTCGATGCGGCAAGAGAGTTTCCGGCGCCGGGTGTCGTAAAACCGATCCGGCTCGCGGGGTCCATCCGCTTCGACCGAGTCTCCTTCTCCTATGACGGGGATTCGGAAAACAGGGTTGTAAACGAGGTCGATTTCGTTGTGCCGGCGCGGACCACGGTCGCTATCGTGGGACCTTCCGGCAGCGGAAAGACGACCATCGCGGATTTGCTCATGGGGCTTCTCACTCCCGCCGGAGGGGAGATCCTGTTGGACGGCGAGCCGCTCCGGGGGGAGTTGGTGCATCACTGGCGGGGTTCCATCGGGTATGTGCCACAGGAGACATTTCTTTTCAACGACACGGTCCGCGCCAATTTGCTGTGGGCAAAGCGGGATGCATCCGAGGATGAACTGCTGGAAGCGGTCCGCATGGCCGTCGCGGATGCGTTCGTGTCCGCTCTTCCACAGGGGCTGGACACCGTGCTGGGGGACAGGGGCGTACGGCTTTCCGGGGGCGAGCGCCAGCGTATCGCACTCGCTCGCGCGCTGCTTCGAAAACCCACGCTGCTGCTGCTCGATGAGGCGACCAGTTCCCTGGACATGGAGAACGAACGCCGTATCCAGGACGCTATCGACGTCCTCCACGGCGAACTCACCATGGTCGTCATCGCCCACCGCCTCTCCACCATCCGCAGGGCGGACAAGATAGTGGTTATTGAGGAAGGCCGTGTCGTGGAGACGGGTTCATGGGAGGAGCTGTCGACCGACTCGAACGGCCGCTTTCGCGCCTTGCTGGGCCGTGACGGGTAAGGCGACAGGCAAGAATAATATACCCGTCCCAACGAACCGACCGTCAATTCTCGTAGGCATTAGACGGGGGATCAAGGTTCAATCCTGGATAATCTCTTATTTTCCGGTGCCTATACGATGGACTTTCCATGCAGACTTCCCTAAGTGGTAGAGATACCTCGTGGTGTTGGAATGAATTGTCGAATTATGGTCGCTAATCATAATCCGGGACATGAACGGACAGGTTTGCATGCGGAGCCTGGCGAGGAAAAAAATGCGGAATACCACTTGACAACCGAAAAAAATGGAATATCTAGCTTGACTGCAAAACTGATTGTGCTATAGTGCCACGAATTCAACGCATGGGTTAAGAAAGGTATGGTTGTGCTGATAGTATCATTGATGGTGGTTTGATATAAGGTGATATGGGACTTTTTTCTTGAATATTAGACGTATACGAATAAATGGGAGAAAACGCTAAGTATTTGGTCGTATGTGTCTTGACGATAGGGAAAACTATTGTTAATTGAAACGAAGTAATCTGCCGATAGGTAGTTTGGGCAGGTGTGTTGTGCGTGGTTTGTATTCGGAGTTGTGAATGGTTGGATTGTATCAAACTAAGACTGTTACTCGAATCATAAAACAAAAGGTTTTTCGGGAGAATCAAAAATGGGCGAATTCATCGAGACCGTCAGACGGTACCCTAATCCGCGAATGAATATGCATGCAAAGGCAAATTCATTCATGTCGAAAATTGATCCGTATAAGGCTGTCAAAGGGAATCTCGATACTCGGTCCGTGTATCCCGAACTGAAAAGGTACGACCCCGACCGGGAGATTGAGGCCATGAAGAAACAGAATCTAGAGCGGTAGGTCTGCATTTGCGCGTAATGTGCGGTGTAGGGATGAGGGGATCTAAGTTCCCCTCACCACCATGGATATGCGGACCGGCTATATGCCGATATCTGGTAGGCTGTCGGGGTTGTCTTCTGGGTTGTGATTCTTTTGGCTTCACTCTTGGAAGCCCATTATGATCCTGGGAACTCAAGAATTCAAACCTGACGAAGCACCAGGACTGTAGGACAATTTCTGCATTCTTTCGTCATCATTCATAAATATAGTTACTATTTCTAATATCAGAGTTGAGTTGAAGTTTCATGGCGGCTGAAGCGATGTGAAGGAGTTCTGCTTGCCGGGCGTAAGTGGCGGAAAGCTTGGCGAGCCGGCTTTGGATAGTGTCGTCTGCTGATCGGCATGAAGCTGGAGACGTAACTGTGGCCTTTATAAGGGCGTGGTGGTAGTGCGCTTTGCGGTCGGTATAGGGGGATGGACATGGTTGATAATAGTGGAACTAATTGCGTTGATTCTGAACTCGCAGAGCCGCAAAATGGTGATCCGCTGAAAGAATCTTCTACATCGTATCAGATAAACCCCCGAGGGTTGAGGCTGTCCTTTTTTCGCCTCGAACCGACCTCAGATAACAAAGTTGTGGAAGAACTGCAAAAAAATCTTACTGCGCGGGTCCGCGAGAAGATAGCGGATGATGGAGAAAACGAGAAGAAAAATGGCGAAACAGCCAAGGGAGAAGATGATCATATTGTTTTTTTCCATGTAATTGGTCACTATGACATTCTTGCCGTACACAGCCCCAAATACCACAACCAGATTCTCTTCGGCGGTTCCATTAAGGGTATCCGATCATTCAGCAGCCTTTACTGTCTCTGCGAACCGACTCCCTCACCCCGAGAAATCATCGACAGACTGAGAAGCTGGCAGACCCTTGCTGTTATGACATTTTCCCTTCGGAAGGATGTGCTTGCCGAGGGAGGGATTCATAACCCGGTGATTGCCGAAGTTCTTAAGGGGGTTGGGATAGAAGGCATATATCTCAACTCGCTGACCTGGAATGAACAGGTGCTCCTGATTCGCGCCGATACACTGGGCGCATTGGTCAGTAGATACCAGGCTTTGCTTGGATTTCTGAAAAACAAAGTGATAGACCACCATTCCATACTCGCCGTGGAGATGAAAGCTTTGGCAGACCCTCTGACGGCTACGGCCCCGGTGGAGCATTTTCTTCATCTGGAGTGGCTTGTGAAGTTGAAATATGCCTATTCCTTCGAGAGATTTTTCGAGATTATAGAATCTACCGCAAGGGATTGCGGCATACAGATTGCCGGAAATTACACCCGGATTTATCGTTCCGAAGTTATCGTTGTTTTTGTTGATCAGAAGAAACAGGATGGGGATGCTCCCAATACGAGTTCGGAGAGTGGACTGACGTGGGGGGCCATCTTCAACTTCATCAAGAACGTTCGGGAAAGGGCGTATCCCGAATTGCTGAGCACTCGGCTCTTTGTCCTGAAAGATTGGAACGACGGTCCCGGCAAGGACGAGATTGTTCCTTCGGTGAACGGTGAAGGTGCTGCCGGCCCGGAGAATAGCGTCGTCGAAGGAATCAGTGATGACCTGATCGATGACGATACGAGTCTTCTCGAGCAGATTCATCTATCAGGGAAAGAATGTGAAGAGATCCAGAAAAAGGTAAAAGATCATGCGATAGCGGAAACCATTGTCAAAGCGCTGTATACGTTGGCGGATGCCGCCAACGAGTACCCGGCTCGAGAGGCTGTAAGGAGTCTTATTCCGCCTGCTGTTGAATTGAAGAAAATGGCCTTGCGGATAGGGGAAGCATACGTGCGGGAAGTGGAAAAGGAAGTAGAGAGGTGTTTCAATGGTGCGATCTACATGCTCAGCGCTGTCCAGAAACGACTCGGGGCGCTCCCGCCTACGCGCGAGTTCAGTAGAGTACCGTTTGAAATTCCACTTCCAGGGATGCGGATATTTTACGAAGGATGTGAATTTGTAATAGAATCCTTGCGTAGTGCATTTGACCCGCTATTAGTGGAGAAATTCAATAAAGATAAGATTATACAAGGTAGGCGAAGTGACGCCATCCGTCCAGGTGAATACATTTTGCCGAAATGTTATGTTCATATAGACACTGCTGACGGACCTTCCTATGGACCGCTGGCTATTCTAATACCTGATAAGATGCTTGATATACCGGAATGCTTTACCGCACTTTCACATGAGTTCTTTCATGTGGTGGTGGAGTCTCTCAATATAGATGAGATAACTGCTGTTTCAAGCTTTGTTAAGTTTAGTAATCCAAGGTCGTATCCAAATACTGAAATTGCAAAGCACAAATTGATTACCGAAATATGTGTGGAGGTCCTTGATTTTGTTTATAGCTACCTCTGCGATTTTAACCTCTATATGGAAGATGAGTGGACCTTCTTTGCAAGCAATTTGAGACGCTCTTACCTGGAGGTTACAGTACGTGACCATATTGTCTACTATCTACTTCGAACTTTTGCGGTCAGACTTTGGAGGGAGAAATACCTTAATGGCGGAAGTAGTAATGTTCCTGAATCGCCGTTGAAATATGATCCGGTGTCCGTCTCACTGGAAGTTCCCCGACAGCTTCGGAGGTGTATCGCCACCCATATTGAAAGAGCAGCGGAAATCAGTCGGGAAGTGCCTCGATACATGGGTACTGGAGTAAACATTCCTGATGAAGAACGATTTCCATTCGATCAGATCAAAGTCTTTGATTTACAGCATGATATTATGGAAATGGCGCCTGCGTTGGATGATATGTTTGATATGATCTGGCGATTGGTTAGAGATGGTAGAGACTACCTTGACAGATTGAGGGCCTTCGATAACGATCCTGAGAGTACGAATATCGTAGATCTAATTTTTAGAGGACAAGTATCGAACTGCCGAATAGAGTATCCTCATCTTCTGCCCATAAGGGTAGCGCGAAAAGTTAGGGAAGTGAAAGCGAACACGGAAGATCAGAGAAAAGTCTCTTATGCCCTGATACTAAGCCTCTGGAATGCAAGCAAAAAGAGTAATCAGGGGAATAATGGCGTTGACGAGAACATATGACCATAATTGGATAAATAGAAATGCCGCAATACACGACAGACAGAAAATTGGTTTTGGAGGATGGGCAGTTCGGTTTAGGCGATTGGATAGCCGTTGATAGAGATCAGCAAAAACATCTATTGGAAGTGGCCGATCTTGTCCATGGATATGTCAGGCGTGATAGACCCAAGAGGCCTCTGAACATATATATAGAAGCTTCTCCAGGGGCGGGAAAATCCTTTCTCGTCAGCCAGATATGTAAGAGTGTGGAACGTTCCTTGACTGGTAAGAGCAAAAGCTTGGATCTGTTGCATTTCAATATGACCTATATTCATTCTATTCGAGATTTGACAAGGTGTTTTCAAAGGATCAGAGACGTAAATGTAGAGCGTCGTATTCCGGTCGTTTTTTTCGATGAAATCGATGCTCCTTTCGCAAATGGTCATGTGTATTCCTATTTTCTGGCTCCTATGTTTGACGGCCGTTTTTATGAGGCTGATAGTGATGTCAAAATCGGTTCGGCCGTCTTCTTTTTTGCTGCTAGTAAAGAAATCGGCCACATTATCAACAAGTCAGACTTGAAGTCCTCTCATATGGCCGACAAACTCGAATGCTCGCCTCATGATTGGACCGGAGAGCAGGTCAATCCTCAAGCAAGGATCCCGAATTCGGGTTCGAATGGTGGATGCGCGATTTATTATTCCGATTGGTACAAGGCTAGACAGGATGAGAGGAAAGAACGAATTACTGATTTGAGAAATAATAGAAATGACGGTCCTGCAAAGCTTTTGGATTTTTTTGATCGTATTGATAGTTTTGTCTATATTCCTCCCCCATGGATAATTCCGAACGGGGATGAAAAGGACATACTGCGTCAGGCTCGACTTATTGCCGCCTGCATGCTGCTTTCTCATTTCCCGAGTACTTATTGTATCAGGGCTAAGGCTCTTGAAATCCTTGCCTTGACTGTCGCCTACAGCAAAACAATGCGGGAGGCGGATTCCATCATTATCAGATCCTCGTTGTCATCCAACAACGTATTCGAATGCGGTCATTTACCCGGGGACAGCGATTCCATTCTGCGGGAGATACTCGTTAAAAATAATAAGTATAATTTATATGAGAGGTTAGAAGACCCCGATTTAAAAGAGTATTATAAAGGAATGGTTTTCTTGCAGAAGAACCATCAAAGGAGCTAAGGATAGTCTTGAATGCTTGATTTGAAATTAGTGGGGCTACAGGGTATTTTATATTGTGAACGGTTGAAATCCGGACTTCGTTGTAGGAGCGGTCTGCTGGCGGCGACCGGGCTGTCGAAGCGCAACGTGTTGAGGCCGGCAGTCGTAACCGCACAAGAAGAGTCCAGCTTCTACCCGTTCACGGTATATAAGAACCCTTCCCGTGAGACTCAACCTACGCTGTTGTTGCCTCCCGCCTGATCTATCCGGTTGTATAGATAGAAGATTTCGCTGATGTGCCCACATTTTTCAAAAACTTGGCTATTATTATAGAAGATGCGGTGGCGGGTTCTGAAGGATAGGTTTTTCAGCCGACCGGGGGCGGACCGCCGCCTTATCCTGGAGGCGTTCATCCTGCTCGGACTGGCCCGGCTTGCATTACTGTTCGCGCCGTTTCGCCGCATGGCGCCCTTTCTGGGGGAGGTCATGGCCGAATCGGCTCACGACGCTACTGAACATCTGCATCTCGCCGGGCGGGTTTCCCGGGCGGTCGAGACCGCAAGCCGTCACGCTCCGTGGGAGACCACGTGCCTGGCTCGGGCTGTTGCGGCCAAGGCAATGCTCCGGCGTCGCCGTGTTTCGAGCACGCTTTACCTGGGGCTTGCAAGGGATGAGAGCGACCGGCTGCTCGCTCATGCGTGGCTTCGCCACGGCAGCGTGATTCTTACCGGAGGTCCCCGGCACAAGGGATACACCTTGATTGCCGCATTTTCGGAAAGCCAGGAAATCGTTGATGAAAAAACGAAGGATCATAGTGCTCGCCCACCCGCGGACGGGTTCGTCAATGGCAATGCAAACCCTTCGGCTGCTGGGCGCCGGCATCATCGGGAGATTTGAACGGGAAGACCTTCCGCATGAGGCGAATCCGAGAGGGTACTATGAAGACCGTGAGATACTGGGCCACGGACTGACCGAGTACGCCATCTCGGCGATAGAGGCATTCGATGGCGATGCCGTGGCCGTCAAAATCGCCCTGGATGCCATGATCCAAAGGGACCGGATCGACCAGTGGCGCTATCTGGTGGAAAAGCAAGCAATAATACTCATAACGGCGCGACATCCGCTGGAGATTGCACTGTCGAAACAGGTTTTCGACGCACCGAAGACCGGAATGGCCCGGTTTGTACAGATCACATCCTTCTTGCGTGATTATCAGTTGCAGTTCAAGGCGCTGGCGGAAATACTGGTAACCCGCGTTCCCGAATTGCTGTCCAACCTGCATATTGTAATGCACCGTCTGGCCTATGATGACCCCCAAGGATATATCGAGGTGTTCGATGAGATTCTCGGCGCCGGTATTTCCACCGAACGAAAAACGGCGGCAAGGAGGAACATCGATCCGTCACTCTATCGATACAGGCTCGATAGCGTCGAGGACGAGATAAAAGAATGGCATTCCAGGATCGGCGCTTCGTCTGTGTACGACGCCCTTGCGGGACTGAAGAATCCCTGGCCGGTAATTCACGCGATGGAGCTAAAATGCCGGCCCGATGCCGGCTGACCGGAGTGGAGTACGGAAGTATGGAACCTGTAACGATCACGAGCTATTCCCGTGTAAAGTGGTCCACGGATCAGATATCCACGGAAGTGGACGGCAGTGTGGTTCTCATGAGCATCCGCAAGGGCCGGTATTTCGATCTGGACGATGTCGCCGCCGATATCTGGAGGCGGCTGGCTCAACCCGTGCGGGTTGCGGACCTTTGCGCCGGCCTGGCCGCGGAGTACGATGCGGACAGGGAGACAATAGAACGGGATGTGTTGCCCTGGCTCGAACGGCTGCACAGCGAACGTCTTATCGATGTCGAATGTCCGTGAGCGGCGACCTCGACCTTTGCGGATGGCGGTTACGCGCCGACCTGCCCATGCCGGAGCTGCTGCCCTGGAATGGCGGCTCCGGAGAGCCGGACATAACCTTCAGGTTCGGAGCCATTCCCGATCGGTCCGACCCACCGGCCCACATCCTCCCCCAGAGCCGCGCGTGGGCGGACGGCTCCTTTCTCCTGGTCATGGACGGGATAGGCCGCTTCCGGGTGGCCGGTGGATGCGAGGTTGTCGTCGCACCGGCGCGGGCCGCCTCACTGCACGACGTGCGCGTTGTTCTGCTGGGCTCTATATTGGGTGTCTTGTGCCATCAGCGGGGAAGGTACCCTCTCCACGCTTCCGCGGTGGAGAGGGGCGGGCGCGCAGTGGCGTTCGCCGGATTTTCCGGGAACGGTAAATCCACCCTGGCCGCGGCTTTGGGCAGGCGCGGGCATAGGATGGTCACTGATGACGTGTTGCCCATCGACCCTTTCCATGTCGGCGGTCCCCGCGCCTGGCACTCCTTCCCCGTACGGAAACTCGGCCTCGATGTCCTGGAAACGCTTTGCATCTCCGAGGAGGGACTGCAGTTGGATCCAATCGATCAGGCCGGGTATCTTCCTATCAATCCCGGAGATTTCGCCAGGGGGCCTCTTCCGCTGGCCGGGGTTTGCGTCATTTCGCGAAGGCCTGCCGCCGAACCGGTCACGCTGAGACGAATGAGAGGGGGAGAGGCAATGGCCTGGTTGGACACTCTGGTTTACCGTCGCACCGCCGGTTTTTGCTTCACATCGCCGGCCACTTTCGTTCGCGCCCGAGCCGCCCTGCTGTCTTCCGTTCCCGTATATGAACTGGTAGTTCATCAACACCACCTGCTGGATACTATCGATCACATGGCGGCAGGATTGGAAACCTTTATCGAGGCCTTATCGAAACGTGAATGATTTCTACCGGATACCATCCTGCATTCCGAACCCGAAGACGCGTGAGGCGCGGAAACGGGAATTAAATTTCAGGTAGTGTCGCGGCTGCCGCTTGCAGGATGCCCTTCCTTCCCGCTCGAATGTCTGTTCGAGTATTTCAGCATGGCTGAGACATGATTTCGTCGTAAGCCTCACATACATCTGTATCTTCTCCATCTATCCCTATATATCCCGATCTTAGTTACGTTATTTTCCTATCTATATGCCCCTATCAATTAGAGCATGGTAATAATCATCCCGAAAGGGGTAGATGGAATTTATTTTACGCAGAATCGGAAAAAGCGTTGACACGCCTTATATACCATGACAGTATATATGTATCATCTCTGTTCCAGGAAAAGCTGTATAGGGAAAGGTCGGAAAACTTGTTGACTTAGGAAGGAGTGCAGCCTATGGATCCAATTCTCGGTCAGATCTCGATTTTTGCTTTTGGTCGTATACCGGAAGGGTGGGTGCCGTGTGACGGAAGAGCCCTCTCTGTTTCGCAGTACCAGGCTTTGTATGCGTTGCTCGGCACTCAGTTCGGCGGTGATGGAAAGACGTACTTCAACGTGCCGGACTTGCGCGGACGAGTTCCCGTGCTGTACGGACTCACATCCGAAACCAAGGCGGGGACCAATGGCGGTTCCGAGACCGTGGCTTTGACCATTTCCCAGATCCCCCAGCACAACCATATGGTGCAGGTGGTCAACAGCGCGGGCAATAAACCGGTCGGACTGAACAACCATCTGGCGGCCTCCAATAACTCCGCTAACAAACTCTATGTCTCCGCTACCGCAGCCGGCGAAGTGGTGGGCCTCAAACCGGACAGCGTGTCGGCAACGGGAAGCGGTACGGCAAGCCATAGCAATATGCAGCCGTTCATTACATTGAGTTTCTGTATGGCCGTGACAGGTGTGTGGCCGTCGAGGGAATGATTCCGGTCTTTTCCACACTTTGGAGAGGAGGTCTTCGTGATGGTTGATTGCTATATTGGTGAAATACGGCTCTGGGCAGGCGCGAGAGCGCCGAAAGGCTGGGCATTCTGCCAGGGGCAGTTGATGGCAATTTCCGAGTACAATGTACTGTACTCACTGATCGGTACTACTTATGGCGGGGATGGGCACACTACCTTCGCGCTTCCCGATTTGCGCGGTCGTGTTCCGGTGAGCCAGGGACAGGGAACGGGCCTCAGCAATCGGGCACTGGGTTCGACTGGAGGGCAGGAAAATGTCGCGCTGACGAGCACCGCGCAGTTGCCCGCCCATACTCATACGCTTTACGCTTCCACGGCCACGGCTACGGACACGAACCCCGCGAACTTGTGTCTTGGCACACCAACGAGTTCCGGCGTCTTTTACGGCACAGAAGCAATCTCGGGAAGCGTGTCGCAGGTATTGAAAAGCGACACGCTCACCAGTGTAGGGGAAGGGGCGACGCACAGCAACCTCATGCCGGTTCTCGCCCTTAATTACATCATTATGCTGAAAGATGGCTATTATCCAAGCTTTCAATAGTAATCTTCAAGGAGATTTCGATATGTCGGAACCCTTCATTGGCGAGATCCGGTTGTTCACATGCATGTATGATCCCTTGGGCTGGATGACGTGCGACGGCAGAACCCTTCAAATATCGCAGTATGCAAACTTGTTCGCCGTGCTGGGAACAATGTACGGCGGCAATGGGCAGACCACGTTCCAAATACCAAACCTGAACACAACCGCTGGATCATCGGACGGCGGAAGAGCGCCCATTGGTCCGGGCAGGGGAGCGGGACTACAAAACGACTACGTCCTCGCAAACACATACGGCGCTGCCGGCGTCGCATTGACCGGCAATTCTCAGATCCCCAACCACAACCATAACCTGGTCGGTATGATCTCCGATCCAACCCACACCGTGGCCAATCCAACCATCACGGCCGAGATATCTCGCTTCCTCGTCAATGGCGCGCCGACCCTGGTGTACTCCGATCAGAACCTGACGGGACAGTACCTGGCGCAGGGCAGTATCGGCTCCGCCGGGAGTTCTCCCGCGCAGACTCACGAGAATCGACAACCCTTTCTGAGGCTGCGGTTCTGCATAGCCTTTGAAGGAGTCTTTCCTACTTATGATTGACGACTGAACGGGAGTTCACACCGAAGCGGCGGATTTCGCGCTTCAATCGATGAATGTGAGGCGCTTCGCAAGTCCATGTTCTCTCTTGCGCGCCGGGAACACCGCCGATCCCCGGTCGGGGATCGGCTTCCGGCTTCGACGCCCCGGAACCGAGGCGGCAGCGTTGCTGAACGGCAGGGGGGGAAGCGCTTTCGGGAAAGGGCCGTTTGCGTTCGATTCGAAACATCGCATAGCCGAAGGCGTGAGCCCATCGGCCGTGCCGGCCGGATTGGCGGCGGCTCGAGGCGAGCCGCCCGATCGGTTCCACACGATCCCGGCACATTCAGGCGGAAGTTCGTGTCCGCGTCAAACCCAAGGCATGCGTAACCTTAGCCTCTTTCGAATGATCACGGATTTACGCTCACATGTACTAGTTGGAGGAGGTCCAGCTACCAACGCCGTCGTCGCCGGCTTTCCAACGGTTCCGGGTCATTTCCCGGACATCCCATTCCTGCATCCGGGGCGGACTCCAGGTTTTCTTTCTTGTGGGCGCTGCTGGCGCCTCGTTCGTCACTTCTCGCTCCGTCAAATTCATTTCCGACCTCCTCAAAATCAAATTGTTCTCGTGGCCGACCATAGAGCTTTCGACCGGCGGATCATCGTTCTCCCGCGGCGCAAAAGCAGCCTGTAGCGCATATATTCAACGAATGCTCGCTCGAATAATATCCCCGAATATCCCCGGCTCTGAATTATCATCGAGTATAGGAGTATAGAGGAATAGAATCAATACTTTTCCTCTCCGCCCACAGCAAGAATTGACCCAAATGGAGTGCGCGAGGCAAAACGTAATGGTAGAGAGTGCTTCGTCTCTCCGCACTTACGGCATCGGCGGGCCAGTCCCGCAGCAAAGCCTCGAGTCTGGGTAAATCAAGGATACGCCGCGCCGGAAGCGACGATTTTATCCGGGAAAAGGATTCGACCATTCCGGCTCGATCCGAGTTCATGCGATGGAACCACTCCGGGTTCTGTTTGCCGAGTAATTCCTGCCTGGCGGTGATCATCGAGGGCAAACGGTCCGTCAGGCACCGCCTGGCCAGGCGTCTCGTGATTCCGTCTCTCAGGTACTGGTCGTGAGGAAGCGACAGGCAAAACTCGATCAGGCGAATATCGGCGAGAGGGTCGCGGCGTTCGATGCCGGTTATTGCACGCATGGCGTTGCCTATATCCCGGCCATGTCCCATGCGGTTGAGCATGAGCAGGCGCAGGGCCCGGCCGCTCGCGGCGCATCCCAGGCAGGGGGCATGCCCCGCCCGGAGGCAGCGTTCGAACAGACGGATTTCACGGGCAAAATTAGGGTTGATGGCGCTGTAGCCGCTCCAGAAATCGGACCCCCGTCCACGGCGGTCACTCATATACCGTGCCCAAACGGCTGGGATCATGGGATTGATTACTTCGGTGCGCAGCAGCATGCGCCAGTCTCGACCCCAGGGACGACGACGCCCTGCGAGAACCAGTTCCCGGAACAATGTCAACCATCGGCCGCGGCGGAACAGGTTCTCCAGGTCCCGCAATCCGTCCCAGCTCCAGGCGGAATTGCCCTGACTGCCGCAAAGCAGGACCGTGATACCCGCATCGGCTATTCGTTCCTCGCTCGGAGCAAACCATCCGATGTTGGTGATCATGGCGGCGGGAAAGGCCGCGGCGTCGAAAAAGAGAGTGGGATCGGTCTCGAGACGGTGGCGTCCCCGCGAGCTGACCAGGGTGAGGTCCATGTTCGGATGCATTGCGGCGACGGCCGTCACATAGGGGGTCTCGTCGTTGTAGGCGCCGTTTCGCGCAGCAGGAAGCTCCAGGCCCGGAGGCGGCACGGTGGTCACCACCGGAAGACGCTCCGGCGCCAGCAGCCGGGCTGCTGTGCTCGCGACTGCGGAGGAATCCAGACCTCCGGACATCTCCGCGGCCACCGGCGCCGCCGCCCGTAAGCGGCATGACACTGCCCGGTCGAGCAATTCCCTGGCGGCTTCCACATATTCGCCGTCTCCGGCCAGGCGCAGGGTATGCTCGGGGTCCGGCGCCCAGTAGCGGTTGGCGCGTTGCCCGCGGGCGTCGAAGGCCATGACGGTCGCTCCCGGTACTCTCCGCAAGCCCTGATAGAAGGTTTCCTCGGGATGGTTGCCGTTGAGGATCAGGAAGTCTGCTATCCCCAGTTCATCGAGCCGGCGCGGGACGCCGGGCAGGGCCTGTAATGCCCTGAAAGTGGTCGCAAAGGCCACGAAGTCGGATCCCCGGTGGTAGTAGAGGGTACGCATGCCCATTTGATCTCGAACCAGGAGCAGACGCCGCTCTTCATCATCCCAAAGGGCCACGACAAAATCGCCGATCAGGCGCCTGGGGGCATCCTCTTTCCAACGTTCGAACGCCTCGAGAAACAGCAGTCCGTCAGGAATGGCCTCTTCCGGCCGGGGGGATATGCCAAGGGCCGCCATCACCTCATCCCGGTTGTCCATCCTACCGTCGTAGACCAGTACCCGGCGGCCGTCGCGGCCTATCCAGGGCTGACGTTCGGCCATGTCCTCGGGAGTTACGATTCTTTGCCGCACCAGAAATCCGGCTCCTCCACTGCGCCAGGCGGCGGGCGCGCCAAGACCGGGGGCCGCCAGGAGGTCGGAAGCCTCCGACAGGTGGCAATCAATCACCGGTTCTCCCGAAAAGCGTACCAGGCCCGCAATAGCGCTCATAGTGCTTCCTTTTCCAGTTCCCAAAGGTCCGGCGTCAAGCGCTCTCGAAAAACAGCGCCGGAAAAAGTAAATACACGGAACCCGGCTCTTTGGCAATAGCTGCCGCCCTACGGCTTCCTCAAGTCGAGAATGAGTTGGAAGAAGGAGATTGGCCGGTTGCCGATGGTTCGTATCCGCTCTTCCGTGGGAACGAGGAACGAGCGCCGCATCCGGCGCCCGGGATGCCGTTGCCCTCGATTGGTGCGTTTCATTCGATGTGCTGTCATTCTCATGACGTTTTTGTATGAGAATCGAGGAGCGGGCGCCGTCGTGCAATTGTTTGCTTCTCCATCCGCGGAATGCCCGCCGTAGCTTCAAACTGCATTTGGGGAGATGTCGGAAATCGATGAAACTCCGGGTTGGCGTCTTTGCCGGGTCCGTATTCGTGTTATGCACGGTATTTGCATGGATTTACTGATTGTCCTTGGGTGAGTATGGCGGCGGCCGGCGGCGATTGCGGGGCGCCCGACGTTCTCGATTCGGACAGTCGGCGATGATCTGTGGGATTCCTTCCGGAAAACGAACCCTCGAGAGGAACGCGTGGAGATAAAACCGCCTGTAGCCGTGAATCGCGCTTCCCCTTAACGGGTGGCGAATGGCTCGAGCCACTTGTATTATCAACGCTTATCGGCTATAGGAAACGAGCGGATTTGAGATTCAGGGTGGATGCGGGTTTTGCTGCAATGCTGAAGGTGCTCTATCATCCAAACGGCCGCCCGCGCCTCTTGTCCTGCCGCTTTTGGGGCGAGGGGGCATCTGTGGAATGTTGCATATGCGCTGCGGAAAAGAGGCGATGACAGCCTCAACAGATGGAGTGTTATGAGGGTTTTGCGTGAGTGGGTTGCTTCCGGGCCGGCTAGGAGAGTGTTCGGGCTTTGGAGCGTGACGTGCGTATTTTTATTCTTCCCGTTTTTCCTCCTTTCCCAAATTGACAGCATCATCCTCGTGCTGCCGTTTCATGCCATTGCAGCCAACACCGCGGGCTTGCTGATTTTGCTCACCGCAATGGCAGCCGTTGCGGCAGGGGTGTCATGGTTGACCACTTTGCCTTTCCCATCCTGGCGAATCAAAATTTATCACGTAAATTGCGTTGTCGCGGTCACCTTCAGTATCTATGAATTACTGAGATTATCGAACCTCTGGCTGAAATCCGTGTTCGGAGTAAAGTTGTTCATTCCGCATACGATCAAGATGTTGCTTTTCTTCGGATGCCTGGGGCTGCTCCTGGCTTTTTCTTCAAAGCGTAAATTCCTCTATGAAAAGATTAATCTGATTATCGACAGGCTGTTCGGGGCCTCCATGGCTGTGGTTGCAGCATCTTTTGCGGTGATGATTTATTGGATTCCAGCTTATCATCCTGATCCGAGTCGAATGGGAGTTGACGGCTTTCCGGAAAAGCCTGTCGCCTCTCGTGATGCCCGTACTGCTGCTTCTTCTCCGAACCGGCCCAATGTTATTCTCGTTACTTTCGATGCGTTGTCCGCCGAAGATATGTCGCTTTACGGCTACAAGCTCAATACTACTCCGAATATCGACTCTTTGCTGCAAGACAGTTACGTGTTCGATCATATGTACGCTAACTCCAATTGGACAAGGCCGGCGGCGGCCAGTCTCATGACCGGTCTCTATCCCAGCAACCACAAGCTCACCAGTGTGTTTTCGGGAGATATTTTTCTCGAGGACGAGAGCAGGACACTGCCCCGGATACTGCGTGATGCGGGCTTCAGCAACTCCACGATAAACAATAATTTTCTGTATGCCCATCCATATGGGAGCGGCAGTTTCGCTTCGTTTGACTACGCGCCGTGGAAGACTTTCAAATTTGGCGCTTTGGCCATGCAGGAACCGTGGCTTTACCCTCACTATTTCGGCAACCGGCTCATATCCGTGGGGTTGCAGTTCCATCTCTGGGCTTCCGACATGACCCGACTGCTTTTGAACTGGTGGCCCCATCCCCTGCGCGCTGAGATGGAAACGTGTTTTCCGGTCGACTATACGTTCGATAGCGCGAAGAAGATGTTGGAATCCGTGGATGGCCCGAAGTTCATATGGATTCATGTGAATCCGCCTCACGATCCCTTTTTGCCCCCGGAGCCGTTCAAATTCAGTTTCTTGAAAGAAAAGGAGTTCCTGACCGCGGGTGGACAGCAACCATTGCTGGGGAAGTTTTATACGCCTGAGAAACAGGCAAAAATCGACAAGTTGAGGCTACGCTACGACGAATTCATAAAGTATGCGGACCATGAGTTCGGTCGCTTCATCCAATACTTGAGGGAGTCGGGGTACTGGGACAATTCCATTTTGATCGTATCTTCGGATCATGGGGAATCTTTCGAACACAATTTTGCATCCCATCAGGGTCCACTGCTCTACCAGGAGTTGATACACATTCCATTGATCGTTCATCTTCCGGGGGGCAACGAGGGCAAGCGGGTCGAAGGCAATGCCGAACAGGTCGATCTCGCTCCGACAATACTCGATTTGCTCAGCATTCCGACGCCTGGCTGGATGGACGGCGAGTCCCTCGTTCCGGCTATAACGGGGCAGTATACAACATCAAAACCCAAGTTTTCGATGCAATTGGTTGGAAGCAGCAAGGCCGGCCCGCTCAAGACAGGGACGGTGGCCGTCATCAAAGGTTACCACAAGCTGATTTACTACCTGGGAACGGAAAAGGTGGAACTCTACGATCTGACGAAAGACCCCGATGAATTGAGAGATCTTTCCGGAACGGATACGGCGAAAGTTGCGGAACTCAAGGAATTGATCGTACAACACATCATTGAGCGGTACTGATAGGCATGCCTCAACGAATTGGGAAAATGCCCGATGAATATGGAACATGCACCGGGGTCTTCATTATCGAGCTGTTGCCTGCAACAACAATGGGGTACTGATAACCTGAGATGCCGTGCACGTAATGGAGAGTCGTGAGGAGGCCATGCATGATCCGGCCCAACGGAAGAAAGGCGTTGATATGCGTAACTTGGGGAGGTTTTCGTCTTTATTTCCCGCTCCGGATGTGAATCAGTGCCGTGACACGGGACTGGTGATGGTATTGGTTACGCTTGTTGCAGCCCACTTTGCCGCCCGTCCCCGGTTTATCCCGATCGCTATAGGGTTCCTGCTCGTCAGCATGGCGGCGCCGGGAATCTTGAAGCCCATAGCACGAGTCTGGTTCGGGGTATCCCATCTATGGGGGCTGGTTGCCTCGAAGATCTTCCTGAGCCTGGTGTTCGTGGTGCTGGTTGTTCCCGTCGGCCTTTTCCGACGCGTTTCAGGTTTCGATTCTCTTCAGTTGGGAAAATGGAAAAAAGGTGGAGGTTCGGTTTTCAAGGTCCGCAAGGATACCTTCGGACGCAAGGATATGGAGCATCCATACTGACGTTTCGATTTGCGCCGGCGCTTTTGCGGTAGCGTGACCATTTGGCCGCGTATTCGGTCCGAGCAGACCAACAAAGGTGGTGCTATGAATGTTTTTGGCGATCTTTGGGGCTTTATGAAGGTACGTAAGAAATACTGGCTCCTGCCGATTATCCTTACCCTCCTGCTGGTGGGCATATTGATTGTTTTCACTGGAGGGTCGGCGTTGGCGCCCTTTATCTATACCCTTTTCTAAAAGAGTACACCTAGGGAATCGGAAATGAATGACCTATCGGTTTTAGCCTAAATGGCATTAAAATTGCTCACATAGGTGCATTAAGGTTTTAGCTTGCACTTTAGGGATCACGAATACATCAAAGAACAACAACTTATTTATTTCCAATTCCTAAGTACTGACGGAGTTGCAGATGCCTTCCCGGATATTGGGTATTTCCGCCTTCTATCACGACAGCGCCGCGGCGCTGCTGATTGACGGGGAGGTACGCGGCGCGGTCCAGGAGGAACGGTTTACCCGCAAAAAGCACGATCCGTCTTTTCCGGTCAATGCAATCCGGTTTCTTTTCGAGGACTCGGGCGTGTCCGTAGGCGACCTCGATGCCGTCGTGTTCTATGAGAAACCGTTCGTGAAATTCGAACGGCTCCTCGAG